>NZGE01000043.1 GCA_002689455.1 Magnetococcales bacterium
CTTCCGATCTGTTTTGAGTAAAACCATAAGAATGTAAACCAACACCCAATAAATTAACACCAAACCACGCCAAAGCTACCACAATATTTATAGCTGCGGTTAAGCTTGCAAAATACAAAGCCCTTAAATAACCTGCAATACGCCCATGTAAAACCCAAATAAGCCACAAGCAAATAAACATCGCACCATTTTCTTTTGGGTCCCAACCCCAAAATCGACCCCACGATTGGTCGGCCCAAATACCGCCTAAAATTGTACCGAGTGTGGTGAAAAATAAAGCAATTAAACAAGCTGCCAGCACATTTTTGTGCAACTTAGATAAAACAGTTACAGGCACCGCACGTAAACGTTGAACCAAATAAACATGTGCCAATAAGCCTGCCACCAAACTACAGCCATAACCAATGGTAATAACAACAACATGCGTAGCCAGCCAAAAGTTGGTGTTTAAAACAGCTTTTAAGTTACCCATGGTGTCACCATCAAGCGCATAACGGCTTGCCACAAAAAGTAAAACACTGCCTAAGGCGCTTGCTAAAAAGAAACCAATACCATCGCGTCTTTTATATTCAAAAATAAAGCTGAAAATTACAACAACCCAACTTACAAACAAAATAGATTCATAAAGCGTTGCAACAGGAGGCCTTTGCATAATAAGCATACGCATTGAAATACCTGATGTTAAAAGTGTAAACATGGTTACAAGCAAACCAGCCATCAGCATGTAAATTAACTTTTTAGGTAAAACTTGCCAAAGCATCCATAAAATAAAACATAAAACCGCAACAACAAGCCCCCAATGGAAAGGTTGAAACTGATTATAAGCATACTCTAGAGATGTGTTTAAGTTAACCGACATAGACGGCTTAGACTGAGGTGAAAGGTTCATACTTTGTGTTAATATATTATCCGTAACTGGTAACATCAACCTCTCTTCACCTGTTAAATAAAGAAGTGAAAGTGTACCCCAAACATTAAAAAACGCTGCTGTTTTAGGTGACCCTTGGCCTTGTTCCATGGTTTGCCACGGGCTGTACCAGTCAGAGGTTTCACCCCACTGTGCTGGTACGATTTTAAGAAGCGTGCTTTGGTAATCCTGCGATATTTTATAAAACTTTTCCACCAGCTGTTTATTTTCAACTGTTGGAGATTTTTGAGCCAATTCTTCCAATTTATAAATCACAGGCTTCATGTCTAAATAATTGTATGCTTTTTTACTTTCCAGCCCCACCACCAACGCTTGCGATTCATTCAATACAAACAACGGTAAAACAAAGCTAAAACTTCGGCTTAGGTCGTAATATGCTACAATATTATCATGTAAAGTAAGCAATTGACTTTCTTCAATAGAAAGCTGGTTACGGTTTTGCTTAAAACTTTCAATTTGTGGTGTAAGCTTCGCCATAGCCTTTGCCAATGTTTCAAAGCTTAAACGGGCAGGGATATCTAAGTTATAAAAGCCAAGCATATGCAATACAGCAGGGTTTTTAACTGTGAATATTTTTTGAGAGTAAGCTTGCTCGGGGTTTAAAATTAAATGAACCAGCCATGCACTTGCAGACATGTTCGGTAAACTGTCCTTACCATAAAACTGAAGCAATTGATGCCTTGCAAAAGAATCTATTGGCTTAATGCGCCCATTTTCCAAAACAGGAATATTTGCAATGTTTTCTAAGGTTTTACTACCATCAAGCGCTTGTACGTTGATATTAAAGCCTGTAAACAGTAAAGCCAGCAATACACAAGCAGATGATTTTCGTATTAATTTAGGTAGACGTATAAACAAATGAACAAGCAATCCAATGCATAATACAATGCTTGCAATGTAGGGGAATAAACGCCCTTTATTTTGAACGACCGCTAAAACCGTTGCATTTTGAGTGCCTTCAATAAAGCTGGATTGGTACAGGGTGTAATCCTCATAACGTAGTGGTTCATTCATCTCAATAAGGTGCGACCAACGTTGAGCATTTTCATCTTCTAATTCAATGAATGACTTATAACTTTTAGCCTCACTTGTGCCCTTATAATTATTTTTTTCAAATTTATTTAGATGAATTTTAAAAGGTAAATAAGTTCTTTTCTGACGCAATTCTAATGTATATTTTTCACCGCCGATATTGGCTTTAGGTTTAAACGGCATATCTTCAAACAATAAGTATTGAACACCTTCAATATTTAAAAGCAAAGCCGACTGATTCATTTCGCTTTCTTTATGTTTCGGTAAACCCGTTACCTTATACGAGTTAAAGCTTGGGTGTGCATTTTCAAAATTTTGCTCTTTATTATAGCGTTGAATTTGAGCATTCGGATAAAATTTAACCACTTTAATAGAACCAAAACTTGGCTTTTCAGAATAAGTTAATGAACCTCCAGCATTCAAAAGATCTTGAGTAAAAGCATAAACCCTTTGAGTGTTTTTATCTAATGGCTGAATAATAGCCAATTCCGTTTGATGGTAATCACTGAAATAATTCGATGATGCACCTTCTTCAACAACCATAAAACCTTCATTTGTTGTAAAGGCTGTTAAAAAGCCACCAAAAAATAAAAGTAAAACAGAAAGGTGCGTAATAAAAGATCCCAGCTCACCTTTTTTCATTTTTTCCGTAAAGGTTTTAACAGCCAAACCCACAAACATTAAACCCAAAATAGAATAACCTGAGGGCAGGGGAACACCATAAAAGTCCATAAAGAAACTGCTAAAGAATTTGGTTTGTGCAGCATATAGCCCCATATCTTTTTGAGCAATTGTTCCCACAAACAAAAGCACCATTAAATAAAACAAACTAAAGAAAAAAACTTGTACACTTGCTGTTAATTTTAACAACTTACAAATAGGAGAAACAATATTAAACATCATTCTCCTTCACCGATTCAATAAAATTAATAAACGCTTCTGCTTGCTCTTGAACAGTGGATGCTTTCCCTACCATTTTTAAAAACAAGCTACCTTCAAAAGATTCTTGCACTGCAACGTACATGGCTTGGGTTTCATGTTTTAATTTAAAAAAGTTCCAATCACCAAGGTTTGTTGTAACCAGAACTTTCTGAACCGAAACGTCGTTGATGTTTGGTGACAACTGCTTTTGCCAACGTTCAATGTTACTGGGTGCGTCAAATTCAACATTTTCAATAAAACTTACAGAAACTTGCGCTGTTGTATGGTCATTTTGCATATCAACATCATTTATGGCTGGCGCAAAGAATAAAGCATCTTGAAATGGTGAAAGCATTTCAAAAAAATGCCAGTTGCTAGGAGCTTTCCAACTGTAAAATTTATTAGAAATTGAACGTGGGTGGGTTTGCTTATCAATTTTCACATCATAAACAGAAACTTCAGATTCATTTTGACAACCTGAAATTAAAAGCGCCATAACGCAAAAGAAAAGCTGTGTAATTTTTACCTGCAAAACACTTCGTACATTTATTATTAATAAAGTAGTGATAACACATAATAACAACAAACAAAATAACAATTAAAAATTGCCACATTTAAAGCAGTTTTTATGTTTAATTAAAGATTTAACTTTAACTGATAAGTTTTTATTTTTTAAACACTTTATGTATAGAGTTTAAAATTTCATCTATCGCCTTAATGCGTGACGATTTTTTTCGCCAAAACAGTGCAATTTCACGTTTGGGTTTACGTGTTTTAAATGGGATATATACCAACCCATCATTATGCTTCATGGCCATTTGTGGAATGAGGGTAATACCAACATTCGCTGAAACCATTTGCCTTAAAGTTTCTAAACTGGTTGCACGAAAGTTTTGATTTTCACAAGCACCTGTTGTGCCACAAATATCTAGCGCTTGGTCACGCAGGCAGTGCCCTTCAGAAAGCAGAAGCAAGCAATCATCTTGTAAATCTTCCATTTCTATAAATTCTTTTTGGGCATAATGATGATAAGGCGAAGTTGCTAGCAAAAACTCATCCTCTAAAATAAGCTCATGATCAAACATTTCATCGTAAACAGGTAAAGCTAAAAAGGCGGCATCAATCTTACCTTCTTTAAGCTGTTCAATTAAATTATCTGTTTTATCTTCCACCAACAAAAGCTTTAACTTCGGAAACTCCTTTGAAAGAACAGGTACAATATGTGGCAAAAAATAAGGTGCAAGAGTAGGGAATGCACCAATACGAATTTCACCAGCAAGTGGGTCTTGATATGACTTTGCAATGCTGTGAATGTCATCTGTAAGCGCAACAATGCTTTTAGCGCAGGCCAAAATTTCTTCCCCCACAGGGGTAATGCGCACTGTTTTATTTGTGCGTTCGAACAATTGAATACCAAGCTCTTCTTCAAGTTTTTTAAGCTGCATGCTAAGTGCTGGCTGGCTCACATAACTTTCTTCAGCAGCTTTACCAAAATGTTGATGCTTTGCCACTGATATAAAATATTTTAAATCTCTTAAATTCATATTTCAAAACCTAACTTCTTAAAATACTATAAGAATAGTTTATCGTTATCATAATATCAATATATTTTAAATATAATTTTAAGGTGCATATAATTCAACTATCAAAACGTTCTAAACAGTAAAAAAACGTAGAACGTAAACAACGAATTATATTGAAGGAGACGAAAAATGCTAGGAGTAGGTGATAAATTCCCAGAATTTAACGTAAAAGCAGTAAGCGACGCTAAAATTGAAGACATTAACATTGATAACGTATTTATGGACGTAACACACGAATCTTACCCTGGGAAATGGAAGGTTGTTTTCTTCTACCCTAAAGATTTCACATTTGTATGCCCAACTGAAATTGCAGCATTTGGTGACCTAAACGAAGAATTCCAAGACCGTGACACACAAGTGTTAGCCGCAAGTACAGATAGTGAATTTGTGCACTGGGCATGGCGCCGTGAGCAAGAAGAACTGAAAGCACTGCCAATTCCAATGCTTGCAGATGTAAAACGTGAACTTACAACAGACCTTGGCATTTTAGATAAAGCCGAAGGTGTTGCACAGCGTGCGGTTTACATTGTTGACCCTGATAACATCATCCGTTTTTGTATGGTAACAGACCTAAACGTAGGACGTAACCCTAAAGAAGTTCTACGTGTATTAGATGCATTGCAAACGGATGAACTTTGCCCATGTAACTGGAAAAAAGGCGACGAAACAATTGACGTTCACCAAGAAACAGCTGCATAAGCAAAACCCCAAAGATGAGGGTGAGTATATAAATTCACCCTCACACTTTTAAAATTCAAAGATAGGAAGTGAGTACATTATGAGCATTAAAGAAATAAGACAAAGCCTTGGCGAATATGCCAAAGATATTAAAATTAACCTTGGAAATGTATTAGATGAAGAAGGTTCTGAAGGCTTAAACGAAAAACAAATTGCAGGCATTGCCATTTCATGTGCCTATGCAACAAAAAACGAAGAACTTATTAAAGCTTTAGTGAATGAATATGAAGGTACTTTCACCGAAGCCGAGCTTGAAGCCATTAAAGGTGCAACAACAATTATGGCTATGAACAACATTTACTACCGCTTTGTTCACCTTTCAAGCGACAAAGAGTTTGGTAAAATGCCTGCAGGTTTACGCATGAATATTATTGGTAACCCAGGCATAGAAAAAGTAGACTTTGAACTTTATTCCCTTGCTGTTTCAGCAATTAACGGTTGTGGCATGTGCATGGATGCTCACGTTGGTGTGGTAACAAAAGCAGGTGTGAGTAAACAAGGTGTTCAGTCTACCATTAAAATTGCGTCTGTTATTCACGCAACAGCGCAAGCGCTTACAATTGGTTAATACCCCATATTGAAACCTAATTGTAAGTTTCGGCCTGAAAAAGCCCGCATATGTGGGCTTTTTCTTATCGTTTAAACTGTAGAAGAGGGTGGTACCATTTTAAAATAGCAAATAAAAGCTAAATCAAAATGCTCTACCATATTTTTTGCATCATCACCTTGGCGATATGGGTATTTATATGACTTTGGATTATTATGATAACCACTATTCTTATCATTCATTTCCAAGCCATATTTGACACATAAAGCGTGAATACCATCAACTATTTCTGGCCATTTATGTGCTTCAAGTTGAACAGCATTCAGCATTTGTATCTTACTTTCCATAGGAACTTTTGCATAAGCATCTAATTCCATTTTTGTATCTAAGTAAGGGTTATTGTTACCATCAATCATACGCTTAAATTCACTTTGAATGGATTCTTCAAATTGTTCTAAGATAAATGGTACCTTGCTTTTTACAAATAATTCAAGTTCGTTCACTTCATTTGATGTTGAATTCTGTGAAAGATTTTTTCGTATAGCACGCGCTGCAAAAACATCTGAGGAGGTATAATATTCTTCGGGCATAAAATGCTCCTTTTATAAAAGTGAGAAGAAGATTAAATATTTAACACCTTAAATAAAACACAATTTACCCATAAAAACAAGATTCA
This sequence comes from Magnetococcales bacterium, assembly GCA_002689455.1. Lineage (GTDB taxonomy): Bacteria > Pseudomonadota > Alphaproteobacteria > UBA2136 > UBA2136 > UBA2136. The sequence continues at coordinate 6,426 of NZGE01000043.1, forward strand.
ATATGTATACATATATTGGTATATGGCAGTTTAATATTCAGAATAAACCTTAACACTTGACTTCGCATAATTTATATTATGTTAAATTATAAATGTGGTATTTAATTTATACATCCCTTGGCATGAACTTCTTATAAGTAACACCACTTTTTAGAATATCTTGGACAAGCTTAGCACCTTCATCAAAGTCAACGTGCTTAATATGCGTTTCTGTTCTTTGATTTGAAATTGCACCTACTGGCAAGAAATAAATTTCTGGTGGTTGCATAGACCCATCCAACATAGCTTGTCTATAAAAATTATTCTGCAAGCTCATTTCATTGTGAATACTATTGGCAGCACTTTGTAAATATTCATCGTTCAACATTTGAACATCACTACTTAATTCAAACAACCAGTATGATTTATGTTCTTCAACATGGTCTGAAATTAAATATTCTCGAATATAAAAATTGTAGTTTGTGAAGTATTTATTCAGCTCTTCAATCAAATGTTCAAGCATAAACGGTTGAATTTTTTCGCCAAAGTAATCTAGGTTTTCACTTCGTCCTTTATAAACAACCTTAAATGGCTCAGTGGAGTATATTTCTACTATCTCTTCTGTATTATAACCTAATAAACCCGCCGTATTAGAAACTGCCAATACATATGAATGACCTGTTTTCACTTGCCCAGCATGTTTTCTTCTAAAGTGCTTTTTAAGTGACCCATCTTCTTTTAAATCAGAAACAGGAATGAATTCGTAAAAGACACCTTCATCACCTGTTAATGTGAGAATATTTTTTTCATACAAACTATCTTGATAAGCCAACAAACCTGACGGATGTGCAATAATTTGCATGCGCTGGCAAGATGCACCTTTTAAAAATTCGAAAATCGACTGTTTATATGGAGCAATATTTTCACCATAATGCACAAAAAGTTTTAAATTAGGGCAAAGCTCTTTAATTGGAACATAGCGCCCTTCTCGTTGTGCCAGAACCAAAGAAATTTCTGAAAAAATCTGAGGGCGAACAAAAATAACCTCAACTTCGGATCCATATTTTTCAAGTAACATAATAAAGGCATGAATTTTTTGATACCTACTGGCACCAACCCCTTGAAAATCAACCAGGTCTGGTAACAACTTTTTACGAACTCTTTTAGGTGCATAGGCATACCTAAGTGTATGAAAACTTGCAGCTAAAATATCATAAGCATCATTACTATGCACATCATCAAAAATGTGAAGAAGCTTCCCTTTTATAGGCTCAATTCCAGTAATTTCACCATTTTGTAGTTTTTCCTCAATCACAAATGAGTTTGTTAAAATGTCCTTATTCACAGGAAACGTTTCTCCACCTACAAGCGCTGCTTGAATTGGTAAGCGACTATGAATAATTTTAGGGTAGCCCAGTATATGTACATCTGCGGCTCGAATATCACCTGTAATGGCACGGAGCGTATTTAAATAGCTTGTGATGTTGCCAAGAGGAACACTTTCCACAAATTCTTCGTACATCGTCAACCAATCACGTTCAATCATAGCAGACTGGAGGTTTAGGTGATTAAACAGTGCAGATTTTTGCGTATCCTTTAAAATTTTGAGTAATAATTTCTGCTGAGACTCTACAAATGTTTCCGCCATCAACTTAAACTTTCTGATTTAAAAAGTCGGAAATACTTTTGCGCGCAAATTGATTATCTAGTGTTTCCAAGTCAATTTCAGGTTTAGACAAGTGATAACCTTGTGCCATGTCAATGCCAAGGTCACATAAAATTTTTAGAATTTTTTCATTCTCAACAAATTCAGCTACAGTTTTTAAACCTAAACCTTTCGCAAGGTCAACAATCGCTTTAACAAACACCCTATCCTTTTCCGATGTTTCTAGTGGAAGAATAAAGCTACCATCAATTTTAATATAATCTACGTTCAAATGTTTAATATAGTTGAACGATGAATAACCTGTTCCAAAGTCATCAAGCGAGAATTTGAAGCCCATTTTTTTCAACACGGCAATAAATGACTGTAGTTTTTCTAATTCTTTTATTGCTGTTGGGTCATTCATAACCGCTGTTTCTGTAACTTCAAATGTTATACGCTCAGGTTTAAACCCACGTTTTTTATACTTCGTTACAATGCGTTTTAATTCTTTTAACATTTCATGGTCACCAATAGACTTACCAGAAAGGTTAATAGATAAGTAACATTCATGCCCCCTCTTCTCAAGGTCTAGCTGCTGTTGAATACATCTTTCTACAACGCATAAATCTAATTTTTGAATAAGGCCATATTGCTCTGCGGCCTCAATAAATAAACCAGGCGGAATAATATTACCACGTTCATCACGAATGCGTACAAGGGCTTCATAATGCATATGAACACTATCATCATATGGAACAATAGGTTGAAAATGCATTTCAAACTGACCTGTGTCCAGCGCAGTTCTTAGGTTTTGAACCGATTGCAAGTGCGCCTTAATCGTATCTTTTCTTTCCACCATCGTTGCATTTTCTTGGCGGTTTTCTTTATTTGTATCTTCACCATAAATGTATAAGCGGTTACGTCCAAGCTCTTTAGCTCGATACATTGCAAGGTCTGCACTCATTAGCAAACTGTTGCTATCACGGTCTTCTTGAGGGTAAGGAATCATACCAATACTCATAGTACAGTGAATTGTAATGCCGTCATACGGAACACGCAACGCATCCAACTTATCAATAATTTTTTGAACCTTAACTTTTGCGCGGTTTACATCAATATTATGCATAATAATACCAAACTCATCACCACCTAAACGTGCTACAATATCGGTTGATCGGACATTCTCGCCTAAAATTTCTGCTACTGATCGAATAAGCGCATCACCAGCATCATGCCCATAGGTATCGTTCACACTTTTAAACTGGTCCAAATCAATAAATAAAAGGACACCTTGCGTTTTATGCCTTTTTGCAAGGCTAAGTGTACGGTCAAGCTCTTCACCAAAACGTGCACGATTTAAAAGACCTGTTAAATGGTCTGTTGTTGCAAGGCGGAACATGTTTTCACGGTCTAGTTTACTGGTGGTAATGTTGGTAGCAGCACCACGGTAACCTGTAAATTCCTGTCGCTCATTAAAAACAGGAACAGCGGAAATGCGCAAACAAACACGTTCGCCATCCTTTGACTTTGTCCAAAACTCAATGTCTCTATACGGTTGCCTTCTCTCAACCCGACTTTCAATAAGTTCACGTGTCATATCGCTATTTTTACTGAAAAGAGCATCCAGCTTCATACGGCCAATCATCTCATCTGATGTAAAGCCTAATGTTTGCTTAATCCCAGGTGAAATATACGTAAACTCAAACCTTTCGTTTACTTCCCATAACCAGTCGGCTGAAGAATCGGCAAAGTCTCGAAACCGTTGTTCACTTTTGGCAAGTTCATCGGCATATTTTTTACGTTTTGAAATATCACGAGAATGAATAACAATACCTGAAAGTTGCCAATTAGAACTGTAAAAACCTTTGGCAACCGATTCAAGATAAACCCAGTGACCTTTTTTATGTTTTAATCTAAACGTCACCTCTTCCGAACTGGAGTTTTCAATAATTTTATGAATAGACTCGGCATAGCCTGCAATATCATTTTCATGAATCAGATCAATAAATTGTTTATCTTTTAACTCTTCACGTGAATAACCTAAAATGCGGTGGTAAGCACTGTTTGTGTAATCAAGGCGACCATCTAGAGTTAAAATACTAATCAAATCATAAGCATTGTCTGTAATAACGCGGAATTTACGGCTTGTATTTTCAAGCTCTTGCGTACGTAACACAACTTGGTCTTGAACCATTTTGGAAATGTTACGCTGCCTAAAGAAAACCCAAACAACAGAAACAGAAAGTAAAATACCAATTGGAATAACCAAGAAAGCAGTGTGCTTACTGGTGTTCGATAAAATAACATCGCTCCACATCAAAAGCGTGCCCACAAGCAAAGTTGCTAAAAGGGCTAAAAATATCCACTGTATTGGCTTAGACATACTTGTCTCGTTCACTGGCTAATGCCTTACCATTATTATTGTTAATATATATTTTAAGCATCAATGCACCGAAAAACAAAGTATTTCTTTAAAAAAAGGTGTTTTTTACCCTTCAAAAACCCATAAATTATTGAAAACGTGCCAATAAAGCCCCATAATTGTTTATAGGGAGGGGATTATTATGAATCCTATAAACAGTGCAGCTTCGGTAAACAGTGCCGTACAAGCATACGACAGACGCGATAATGTATCGCAAGCAAAAACTGTGACTGCAACAGTCACAGAGGATGAAGCTGACGTAAATTCCCGCAAATCTGAAAACGCAAAAGTTGTTCAAAAGGCCGAAGAATCCCAAGCAAAAGCACGTGATGAAGACCGTGGCGCACCTAAAGACCAATCGGAAGGTCATGAAGAGAAACGTGGACACCTAACCGATATTTATATTTAATTTTTTATCACAAAAAAGCACCCATTTGGGTGCTTTTTAATTTAAAAATTATTCCTTACAATGATATTGAAGAGGATCAACAACTGCCAATGGGTTGGAGTTATGAACACAACTATTTGAACCACTTGGTGTACCAGATGAGCCACAACATAAACGTGTTGACATATAACCGTCTCCAGCACATGAGTCATCTCTAAATGTACATTGACCATCATTACCGACTTCACCATCCCCTATCCAGCGCCATAAACAAGTTGCATCATCTGTACAAGATTGACTTGTGGCTGGTTTAGGGTTGGTGCAGTTAGCATCTGCAACAACCACATTATCACTATCCCTACGACATGTAACTGTTCTAGATTGTGTTCCTGACCCACACGTTGTTGAACAACTACCAAACGTGCTGTCGATACTCCAGCTATAAGTTATAGCTGACTTTGGTGATGTACAAGAAGCATCTGCACCACCGTCAATACCTTTACAGTCCCACTTATAGTTTGAAGCATCATCTGCAGTATCTGAGAATGTACCTTTTGTACAACTATCCTTAGATGACCCACAAACACCACTTACAGGGCCAATAACACAAGATGCGCTCCAAGTATTTGTTGTCCAGCTTGAGCCGTTACATGTAAATGTACCACTACAATTTGCATCACCAGCATTTGTCCAGTCACACAAGCCTGCAGGGTTAGAACTGTTTATTGTATCACCATTATTACCAGCCGGGAGTGAGAAGTTACAAAACTGCTTACCATCTGTCGTTGTTCTTGATTTACTCACTGTTGTTGCCGCACAATCAGGTGTTACAACTTTAGGCGAAGTACATGAGGCATCGCTACCACCACCTGAACCTTGACATGTCCACTTATAGTTAGAAGCATCATCGGCTACATCCACAAATGAACCATCTGTACATGTATCCACCGTACTACCACAAGTACCATTTACAGAAGTACAAGATTCAATAGTTGTTACAGGACTCTTAGGACAAGCCGCAGAACATGAACCGCATGATGTATGGGCATAACCACTTGCGCCACAGTCAATTTGATAACCACAAGAAGATGGAGGCATTGGTATTTTAGGGTTTGAACATGACGCATCTGTACCACCATTTGCACCTACACATGTCCATTTATAATTCATAGCATCATCAGTTACATCCACAAATGAACCTGTTGAGCAAGTATCCGTAGACGCCCCACAAGTACCATTTACTAGTGACATAGAGAACGACCAAGCATCTGTTACAACAGTACCATTATTACAGCTAAAGTTACCTGTACACGTACAAGGAGTAGCACCCCAATCACACTGACCGCCTGGCTCAATAACAGTTGTTGAATTACCATGATTAATAGCTGGAACGGTAAAGATACATCTATGTTTTGTACCTACATCTACAGTAGTACCAGCACAGTTTGCAGCTGCTACAACGCATGTGTTGGTTGTGTTGATAAATGAGCCGTTGTTACATTCTGCGCCACAACTACCCGTGTAACCGGCATCGCAAGACCATGAGCTTGTATCGCCATGATTTAACGATTGGAATGTAGAGCAACCTGAACCTGCCACACTGTCAAAGCAGTTTGCAGGTGGTGGCAGTGGTGCACTACACGTTGCATCTGAACCACCATTAACCCCTAAACAATCCCAATATGCGTTTGTAGAATCATCTGGAAGGTCTGAGAATGTACCTTTCACACAAGAGTTTACACTAGCCCCGCATTGACCGTGCGAAACCACCACACCGCAAGCACCAACTGTTGCAGGCTTTTTACTTGGATCGCAGTCACCTGCTACAGGACAAGTTACAGAACGATTCCATTTCCAGTCTTCAACCAAAGGTGATGGATCATCATCATAACATGGAATTTGCCAAGGGCCTGTCACCCAGTCACTTCCATAACATTGTTCACTTGAAAATGTTTGAACACCCATATTACATGAAACTGTTGAATAACAACCTTTGTCACCACTCATGGAGCAATAACCCGTATCTGACGTACCATGATTCACCTGATCATTTGAAAAAGCTACACAACCGCCAGGTACTGTTCTTGTAACAAGGCAATCAACCGTTACACCTGTAAGTGCCCTACAGAACCAATTTGTGCCATTCCAAAAAGGTGTTTCATTCGTTGCTGGGCAACTTGGAATTGATTCCTTCGCATGTCCGTTCACAACTGGGTCTGTTTCAGGTTCAATACAACCACTACCATCATATAAATTAAAACCCGGTGCGGCAGCACAGTTCGCAATTTCATTAATTTGCTTTTCAAGTAACTTAATAAGTTTTTTACCTTGATCTACAGTGCCTTCAATAGAAAGCACACCTGAATCACTTCGTGTCACAGAATGTTCTTGTGCAACTGCATTGCCCGATAAAACTAAAAAAATTGCCAATAAAAATTTCATTTTAAACCCCAAATTCATATAGCACTATGGTGCCATTGTTTTACATACCCAGCTTGAACCGTCATAAACTAAAGCTTCATTTTGAGCCACACAGGTCACAGAAACATCACCAGCAGCACCAGCACGGCTGTGCGTTAAGACACTTGGATCTTCTTCTGTAAAAGTTGCCAAACAACCTGCTGTACCATCAAAAGCTTGATTCGCATCACCACAGCTTTTTATAATGGTAATGCTTGTTTCAATCATATCTCTTAGGTCTTCCAAACCCTTCACTGTATCTTGCAGGTTTGAATAAGATGTGGCTTGATGCCCCAAAGAAACACGTTCTGTTGCTTGCACCAACGGCGCCACAAAAATAAAAATTCCTAAACATAAAATAAATTTATACATAACACCACCTAACAACCACTTGGATTTGAACATAAATATCTAATTTCTTTACAGCTCCACGCACCCACAGAGTAATGTTGAACCTCATCTGAAGCGCAAGACGTTGGAATCACTTTATTGGCATGATTTGCTTTAAAAGGATCACTTTCAGGGTCAAGAACAGTCCCAGTACTGCACCCACTCGATGTGTAAATTTTTTGCTGTTGATAGCATTTTATTATATCGCCCAATTCGCTTGCCATAGAAGAAAGATCCGCTTTTACAGAAACCAATCGCTCTTTATATTTAGAAATAATGTCACCTGTACTATTAAAGTCGGAATTAATTGCACGCTCCTGCGCAGTAACAGACGTTACGAATAACACTAAAAATGCTGTAGAAAGCCATAAGCCCTTAAACATATAAACACCCTAAACCAATTATATTTTAACTAATTATTGGTATTTAAGGTGAAATAATCAAGTAAAATAAATACTTAGTATTACTTTATTTCCGGTTCCAAGCCAATTTCACGCATAAAACTGTGGCTGGTTAACCATTTATCATTCACCTTAACTTTAAGGTATAAATGAACAGGACAACCTAACATTTTAGAAAGGTCCATGCGAGATTTACGACCAATTTCTTTAATTTTAGAACCATTCTTACCCAAAACAATTTTACGGTGCGCTTCACGTTCAACCAAAATATTCTGATCAATACGAATAGAACCGTTTTCTTGTGAAATGTACTGCACTGTTTCAACTGCAAGGCCGTATGGAATTTCTTGATTTAAAAGCCTAAACGCTTTTTCCCGTGTCATTTCAGCTGCAATTAAGCGCATTGGAACATCTGTAAGTTCTTCTTCGTCATAAAGGTACGGGCTTTCAGGTAAGTGCGGTGCAAAGCGGTCTAGCATGTCAAACACGCCATCATTCTTCTTAGCCGAAATTAAAAAGATTTCTTTAAATATGCCCATATCATGTGCTTTTTGAAGAAGTGGAAGCAGTTTTTCCTTATCCACCATATCCACTTTATTAAAAGCAAGAAACAAAGGTGTTGATTTAGGTTGATTTTGGTACTCTTCCAAAATAGTCATGTTTTTTTCGTTTAAACCTGATTGCGCGTCCACAACCATTAAAACAACGTCGGCATCGTGCCCAGCTTGCCAAGCGGCTGCAACCATTGAACGATCCAGCAGTTTTTTCTCATTTGGTTTATAAATACCCGGTGTATCTACGAAGATATATTGCGTGTTATCACGCGTTAAAATACCTTTCATATTCACACGTGTGGTTTGAACTTTAGGAGAAACAATCGCAATTTTTTGCCCAATAAGAAGGTTCATTAAAGTTGATTTACCAGCGTTTGGCGCACCAATGATGGCTACAAAACCTGCTCTTGTTATATCTGTTGTCATTCAGTTTCCTTTATAAGTTCTAATAAATTATGCGCAGCTTTCTGTTCAGCCTTCTGTTTTGAAGAACCCTCACCCGTTGCGCTTCCAAGTGCGGTTTGCACTTCTATCACAAAGGTAGCATTGTGTGCAAACCCCTTTGTTTCAAGTAGGTGATATACAGGTAATGCATTTTTTTGTTTTTGCAAGATCTCCTGCAAAGTTGACTTTGCATCTTTTAGGGGCATTTTAACTTCAACATTTTGCCACTGTGTTTGTATAAACTTCACCACAAACTCAAAACCTGCATCTAAATATATTGCCGCAAGAATAGCTTCTGCTGTGTCTGCAAGAATAGAGTCTTTCTCACGACCGCCTGTTTGCTCTTCGCCATCACTCATTAAAATATATGGCTCAATATTCCATTTACGTGCAATATCGGCTAAGGCTTCTTTACGAACAAGAGATGTATGCCTTTTGGCAAGCATCCCTTCTCTATCTTCTTTGTATTCGTTAAAAATTTGATCGGCAATTGCCAAACCAAGCACTCGGTCACCCAAAAATTCTAGGCGTTCATTGTCATAAACACGTCCATCTTTCTTCATATCGCACGAACTGTGAATAAGCGCACGTGCTAAATATTCTTCGTTTTTAAACGTGTAACCTAAATTCTTTTGTAGTTTATCGAGCATTATTTACCTTCAATAGTTTTTGCAACCAAGCTTTGACCAATACGGTCCATTCTTGGTTTTAAGCCATTATCCCATGACCAAAAAATACGCTTGGCTTGACCCACAATGTCTTTTTTCTCAACAAAGCCCCAGTCTGGGTAATTCCAGAAGCGGCTATCTAAGCTGTTATCACGGTTGTCACCCATAACAACATATTTACCTTCTGGCACAGTTGTTTCTTCTAAATCAAACCCGCGTCGTGTTTCATCCAGTAATACTTGGTGTTCATGACCGTTAAACTCAACATCGTACTGTTTTACTTCATGCATTTTACTGTTTGCATCTTCATATTTATACGTTCCGTTTGGAATCATGGATACAGGTTCCCCATTCACAAAAAGAGTTTTATTGTTATATGAAATTTTATCGCCTGGTACAGCTACAATACGCTTAATAAAGTTTAAACTACCAAACCCAAGCGTTAAGCCACACAAGTAACCCTTTTTACGTTCAAAAACAACAACATCACCGCGCTGAATATCGCCGCGGTCACCATAACGCTCACCCGTACAAGGGTTACGCCAGCCGTAGTTGTTTTTATCAACAAACAAATAGTCACCCACTAAAAGGGTTGGCACCATAGATGTGGAAGGAATTTTAAAAGGTTCAAACCAAAGTGACCTAACCGTAGCTGCCAAAATAAGCGCCCCTAAAATAACTTTTGTATATTCAAATATTACAGCTACAAAGCCTTGAGGTTTTTCTGTCTTTTTAGACATTTAATTTTCCTTTATTTTTATATATTTTCAACCACAACCATGGCCACAGCATACTCCTTTTCATCACTGATAGAAAGATGAAAGCTGAATTTTTTAAATGTTTCATTTTGCATTAAAACCGTAGGCCTTTCATTGCCTTCACGGATAATTTCAAAGTCTTGAAATGAAAGCTTATCGCCAATGCCTGTGCCAAGTGCTTTTGCAACAGCTTCTTTTGCCGCATAACGCTTTGCTACAAAGGCAGGGCTTAGCGTTTTTGCATTTTGAATTTCGTTTTCAGTTAAAAGCCTTTTTAAAAAAGAATCGCCATTTTTTTCCAGTAATTTTTCTATGCGAGAAATTTGACAAATATCTGTACCAATACCAACAACAGCCATTACTTATCTTTCCCCACCACTTTTTCAACAACCTTTTCGGTTTTTTCTGCAATTTTATCTTTTAGAACTGCCAATTTCGATCGACGTTCCTTTAAAAACTTCGCACGAGATTTACGGTAGCGGTTTAAATTATTGTAAAGCACAATGTAAATAGCCATGGCAAACAAAGCGCCAATTGGCACACCACCTACCAGCATTGGCCAAATGAAGTTATCGGTATAAAAAGCTAAGTTATTCCAAATTTCTGAAAATTCAAAAGTAACAGGAAATTCTGGCGCTGAATGGTGACGCCCCAATAAAAAGTTTCCTAAATTATAACTTGAAAGCCAAATAGCGGGGAACGTCCACGGGTTACCAACAATAGTACCTAAAACAGCCATAATAGCACTGCCACCAAATGGAACAGCTAAAACAATACCCAGAAGTGCGTGGAAACCCATAAACGGAGTAAACGAAGCAAATGCACCCATTGCAAAGCCAAGTGCAATAGCGTGAGCCGAACCCCTTGCACGTTTCAGTTTAATTTCCATAAACCTTAAAAAAGCGCGACCACCAATGCTGGGCCATAAATATTCTTGAATATGCTCAACCCAGTCGCGCCTTCTTTTTTTATGGCGACCTCTTACGCGTTTTCGCTTGTTAACTTTAAAGAATATTTTCAATATCTTAACCTAAAGCTAGTTTGTTAAACGTTCAACATCAGTTACAGACCTTAAGTTCTTCACAGCTTCAACCACACGCTCAAGGTGGCCAAGATTGCTTACCTCTACATCCACACGAATGGTGCAATGGTCTTTGTTTTTATTTTCAATAAACAGGTCTTCAATGTTTGCTTCTGCGTTATAAATAGCGGTTGAGAACAATGAAAGCACGCCTTTTTCATTCATAGTTTCCACACGTAAACGTGCTACAAACAAACTATCCGCACTTTCGTTCACAACATCACCATTCCAGCGCACGTCCAACCAACGTTCTGGCTGGTCTGACAATGCATCTAAATTTTTACATAAGGAAGAATGAATGCTAATGCCGCGCCCTGTGTTAATAATTCCCACAATATCTTCACCTGGAAGCGGGTTACAGCATTTTGCAATGTAAATAGCCATGCCCGGTGTTAAACCGTCAATCGCTACGCGTGTGTCACGGCGTTCAAATTTCGGTTTTGATGTAGAAGAGGTTTTAACATCTTCAATTTCATTGGTTGAGTTTTGCTCCGCATGACGGTCTGGGAATAAAATATCGAACACCTGCCTTGGGAAAGCATGACCTTGCGCAACACCCACATAAACATCATCGATAGAATCCATTTTAAGTTCTTTAAGAACTTGTGAGCTTAAGCTTTTTTCTGTGTACGATAAACTTTCACGTCTTGCTGCTTTTTCAAGCATTTCACGACCAAGGCGAACCAATTCATCACGTTCTTGCAACCTTAAAAAGCGATTAATAGCCGAACGTGCTTTACCTGTAATAACAAGGTTTAACCAACCCCGTGTTGGTTGTTGATTTTTACTTGTGACAATGTCCACTTGGTCGCCGTTACGTAAACGTGTGCGAAGCGGTGCAACACGGCCATTAATTTTAGCCGTTTGGCACTTATTCCCCACTTCGGAGTGCACGTTATAGGCAAAGTCTAAGGGTGTGGAACCCTTCGGCAGAGTAACCAAATCCCCTTTTGGTGAAAACACAAAAACTTGGTCATCGAACAGGTCCATTTTAGCATTTTCAATAAACTCTTCCGCATCGGCACTGTCCTGCAAGGTTTCCATTAAGCCTTTAAGCCATTTGTATTGCATGCCTTCTGTGTTCACAACACCAGTTTGCTGTTTATAAAGCCAGTGCGCAGCCACCCCACTTTCAGCAATTTCATCCATTTCCTTATCACGGATTTGAATTTCCATGCGGTTACCAAAAGGCCCAATAACAGATGTGTGAAGTGACTGGTATCCGTTAGGTTTTTGGTTTGAAATATAGTCCTTAAAACGACCTGGGATCGCTTTATAAATATCGTGAATTTTACCTAAAACTTCGTAACAACTTACCTTATCCTTCACAATAACACGGTAGGCTACAATGTCGGTCAGTTGGTCAAACGTAAGGTTTTTCTTAACCATTTTTTTGTGAATAGAAGGAATGGCTTTTTCACGCCCCTTCACTTCACATTCAATGCCTTCTTCTTCAAGCTCTTCTTGCAAAGCTTCCAGCACACGACCAATTAAATTATCCTGTTCACGGTACGACTTCAACCTTTCAGAAATGCGTTCATATGCTTCTGGTTGAAGCTCTTTAAATGCAATTTCTTCAAGCTCTGTTTTAATGGCGTACAAACCTACACGTTCCGCAAGTGGCACAAAAATATCCATTGTATCTTGCGCAATACGGCGGCGTTTTTCAGGCTTTGGTATGCAATGCAAAGTGCGCATGTTGTGTAAACGGTCTGCCACTTTAATAAGCAGAACACGAATATCCTTGCTCATCGCCAAGAACAATTTACGGTAGTTTTCTGCCTGTTCTTTTTGTTTGTTTGTGAATTCTAATTTAGAAAGTTTAGTTACACCTTCGACAATTTCAGCAACCTCTTTACCGAATAAGCTTTCAAGTTCTTCGGTTGTTGCCAATGTATCTTCAATAGTGTCATGTAGCAATGCCGCTGCAATGGAAGCATCGTCTAAGTGAAGGTCGGCAATAATAGAAGCCACTTCAAGTGGGTGAATAAGGTAAGGTTCGCCCGATACACGCTTTTGGTTGCCGTGGGCTTTCATGGAATATACATAAGCTCTATTCAACAAAGCAACATCTGCATTTTTATTAAACTGTTGAATTTTGTCTATAAGCTCGTATTGGCGAATCATTTAGTTTTTAACCTTTATTTTTACCTTAGAGAAATAATATAAGGCGTTTCACCTTAAATTTCATGCTTTTTATTTATAAAAAACAACAA
>NZGE01000044.1 GCA_002689455.1 Magnetococcales bacterium
AGTGTGTATATTCTCTTATTTTAAAACTTCAAGGGCAGGCAGTTCTTTCCCTTCTAAAAATTCAAGAAGTGAGCCTCCACCAGTTGAAACATAATCTATGTCATTTTTAACATGGAAAAGTTCAGCTGCGTGTAAGGTGTCGCCACCACCAATAATTGTAAAAGCATGGCTTTTGGCAACAGCTTGAGCAACGGCTTTGGTTCCTAAGTGGAAAGGTTCAACTTCAAACACACCACAAGGGCCGTTCCACAAAACAGTTGAGGCATCCTTTACCATTTCAGCCCATACAGCTTGTGTATGTTTACCAATGTCTAAAATAAGCATGTTTTCAGGAATGTCGTTTACATTTGGGTTTTCGGTTGAAATGTCTTTTTCAAGCTTTTCAGCAACTGTAGCATCTGAAGGTAAAATGAATTTACAGTTATGCTCATTGGCAAGCTGAACCACTTTTAAAGCTTCTTCCAGCATGTCATCTTCGTACATCGATTCACGAATATCCACACCCATGGCTTTTAAAAATGTGTTTGCCATAGCGCCTCCAATAAGCATGGTATCGGCTTTTTGAACCAAGCTTTTAAGCACACCTAACTTGCTTGAAACCTTAGCACCACCAATCATCACTAAAAATGGTTCTTTAGGCGCTTTTAAAACACGGCTAAGTGTTTCCACCTCCGTTTGCATTAAAAGACCTGCACATTTTTTTTCAATACATTCAGCAACACCATAGGTTGATGCATGCTTTCGGTGAGCTGTAGCAAAGGCGTCATTAATGTAAATATCAAATCCTTCTGCTAGCTTTTTAGAAAAAGCCATATCATTGGCTTTTTCTTCAGGGTAGGCACGGGTGTTCTCTAGAAGGACAACGCAACCTTCGCCTAAATCATCCATGGTTGCAAATGTATGGTCTGACAAACAATCACCAATAAAAGTTACGGCATCTTTCAATAAAAATGATAAACGCTCGGCAACAGGCTGTAAGCTTTGTTCAGGGTTACCAAGGTGGCTTATTAATGCCACCTTTGCACCTGCTTTAATAAGATATTCAATTGTTGGTAAGTGTGCACGAATGCGGGAATCATCGGCTATGTTACCGCTTTCGTAAAAAGGCACGTTAAAGTCCACACGCATGAGAACTTTTTTGTCGTAAAGAGCATGAATATCATTAAGCGTTTTCATTTTTATTAAGCTTTCGTTTTACAAAGTTTACAGGTTACCAAAATAAACGGCAGTGTCTAACATACGGTTAGAAAAGCCCCATTCGTTGTCGTACCAAGAAAGAACTTTTACCAATTTACCATCTTCTGATACACGTGTTTCGGACATGTCAAATGCGCTTGAAAATGGTGTATGGTTAAAGTCAGAGGAAACAAGTGGCTGGTTTGTGTAAACCAATACCTCGGGTGCGCCAATTTCATCTTGTGCATCTACATGTTTTTGAATGGCTGCATTTACTTCTTCAACAGTTGTTGATTTTTTGGCTGTAAATGTTAAGTCCACAACACTCACATTTGGTGTTGGAACACGCATGGCATAACCATCTAGCTTTCCTTTAAGTTCTGGTAATACTAAACCAACGGCTTTTGCAGCACCTGTTGATGTTGGGATCATTGAAAGGGCTGCAGCGCGTGCACGGCGCAGGTCACTGTGTGGACCATCTACCAAGCTTTGGTCTGCTGTGTAAGCATGAATGGTTGTCATTAAACCTTTTTCAATACCAATAGCGTCGTTTAAAACCTTAGCAACAGGCGCTAAGCAGTTTGTTGTGCATGATGCATTGGAAATAACAGTGTCGGTTGGTTTCAGTGTTTCATGGTTTACACCAAATACAATTGTTGCATCAACATCGGAACCGCCAGGGGCACTGATTAAAACTTTTTGAGCACCGGCTTCAATGTGGCCTTGGCATTTTTCTTTATCACGGAAAACCCCTGTGCATTCAAGGACAACGTCAACACCAAGTTCTTTCCAAGGCAGGTTTTTAGGGTCACGTTCAGCAAAGAATTTAATTTCTTGCCCATCAATTTCTAATGTTTTTTTGTCGGCATCTTCTACCCAGTCAATCCATGCATTAAATGGGCCATGTACCGAGTCATATTTTAAAAGGTGTAAGCTTGTTTCAAATGGTGAAAGATCATTTACGGCTACAATTTCAATGTCACCACGTTCATCTTCGAAATATGCTCTGAAAATGGCGCGACCAATGCGACCAAAACCGTTGATTGCTACTTTAACTGTCATTTTTATATTCCTTATTTTACGCTTGTTTTAAGCTTTTTTCTTTTTTCTGATTTTGTCTAATATGGTTGTTGCAGCATTTTCAGCTGTAATACCAAAATGTTCGTATAATTCTTCTGCTGGTGCAGAGGCTCCGAAGATGCTTTCACCATTGTTGCTCATGCCAATAAATGTGCCATGGGCGCCTATGTATTTATGCCAGCCAAGCTCTGCGCCAGCTTCAATAGCGACACGTGTTGAAACTTCGCAAGGTAAAACACTTAACTTATATTCAGTGCTTTGACGGTCGAAAAGTTCCATGCATGGCATGCTAACCACACGCGCATTTACACCAGATTCCTTTAACTTTTCACGTGCTTGCATTGCAATTTCAACTTCACTGCCTGTGGCAATTAAAATAGCGTCTGTGCTGTCATCGTTTTGACCTGCTAATATATAACCACCTTTGGCACACAAGTTTTCATCCGTATGTTCTGTACGTAAGCATGCAAGCCCTTGTCTTGTTAAGCTCATCACAGAAGGTGTTTTGTGGGCTGTTAGTGCAAGTTCCCAGCACTCTGCTGTTTCAACTTGGTCACAAGGACGGAATGTTAAAACATTTGGTGTTGCACGGCTTGTGGCAAGCTGTTCAACAGGTTGGTGTGTTGGACCGTCTTCACCAAGGCCAATACTGTCGTGTGTCAAAACGTAAATAACACGTAACCCCATTAAGGCCGATAACCTCAGTGATGGTTTTAAATAATCTAAAAAGCTCATAAATGTGCCCGATGTTGGAATGAACCCACCATAAAGTGCCATACCGTTCATAATGGCAGCCATACCATGTTCACGCACACCGTAGTGCATGTAATTTCCGCTAAAGTCATGTGGAAGGATAGGCGTCATCTCTGATGTTTTTGTATTCACAGAACCTGTTAAGTCAGCGCTACCGCTTATAAGTTCAGGTACAAAGCGTGCAATAACTTCCAAAGTATTCCCACTGGCTTTTCTGGTTGCAACTTTTTCTGATTTTTCAGAGGTTTGCTTTTTAAATGTATTTAAAGCTTCCTTTAAGTTGTCAGAAAGGGTTCCGTTTAGACGGCGATTCAGTTCTTGCTTTAAGCCTTCGTCTAGCTTTTCAACTTTTTTCTGCCATTCAATATATTCGTGTTTACCACGTGCGCTGGCATGAGAAAATGCATCGTAAATGTGGTTTGGAATTTTAAATGGTTCATGGTCCCATTCTAGTTCATTTCGCACATTTTGAATTTCTTCTTCACCGAGTGGGCTTCCATGTGCGGAAGATGTATCCATTACTTTTTTACTGCCATAACCAATGTGCGTTTTGAATGAAATAAAGGCAGGCTTTTCACTGTGACGTGCTTTTTCAATGATTTCCATAACTTCTGTAATGTCGTGCCCATCACATGTGAAAGTATCGAAGCCGTATGACTTCATGCGTTCTAAAACTTTTGTAGAAGATGTGTTGGAAACCTTACCATCAATGCAAATGTTGTTATCGTCAAACAAAACAATAAGCTTATTGAGTTCTAGGTGGCCTGCAATCTCCAAAGCCTCATGCGAAATGCCTTCCATTAAGCAACCATCACCCACACTTACATAAGTGTAGTGGTTGAAAATTTCTTCCCCAAATCTTTCTGCTGAAAGTTTTTCGGCAATGGCCATGCCCACTGCATTGGCAACACCTTGACCAAGCGGACCTGTCGTTGTTTCAATGCCGTCGGCGTAACCATATTCAGGGTGGCCCGCAGTTTTGCTGTGAAGTTGGCGGAAGTTTTTAAGGTCGTCCATTGAAATGTCATAACCAGTCAGGTGTAACAGGCTATATAAAAGCATGGAGCCATGGCCGTTGGATAGCACAAATCGGTCACGGTTAGGCCATTTAGGTTCGTTTGGGTTAAATGTTAAAAATTCGCTAAAAAGAGCAACGCCAATTTCAGCCATGCCCATAGGCATACCAGGGTGGCCACTGTTTGCTTTTTGTACAGCGTCTATTGAAAGAAAACGAACGGCATTTGCCATTTCATGGTAATTTAACATTCCCCAAAAATCCTTTATTATTTTTAATGGAAATAGAATACAACTTTTTATGATTGAAAAGAAGTTTTTTATTCATGACAAAGTTCAATTTACACGTTAACATGTGCACTATAAGTGGCTTAAATATCAAGCGAATTAAGAGTTGAATAGAGTGAGGTTTTAAAACATAAAATGAATGGCGCTAAACGTTTAGAGCAAGCCTTTGAAAAGTTAGAAACTTTCTTGGAAACGAATGACGAAATTTCAACACTTTCAGGCAGTGATGCGGAAAAAATTAAAAACCTCATTTCCGAAAATAAAGACCTGAAAGCAAAACAAAAAGAAGCGAAAAAGCGCTTGGATAAAATTATTACCAAAATTGAAAAGGGTGGTAAATAATGTCACGTGAGATTGAAGTTAAGATTGGTCGAAAACCCTACCGTATGCAAACAGAAGACGGTCAAGAAAACCGTGTTTCGCACGTTGCTGAAATGTGGGATAAATATGTTGAAAAATTACTTTCCGCAGCACCGAATATGGAACGCGACCGTGTGTTGGTTTTAGCGGGTATGATGCTAGCGGATGACTTTTTAACCATGAGCCAAGAAAAAGAAACACATGAACAATCAACCGATGCTTTTCATCATACTTTAGCCGAAAAGATAGAGTCTATTTTAAAGCAGAAAGGTGCTTTTTAAATGAGTAAACTTTCTCCTGAACAACGTGCTAAGCTTGACCTGCGTGAAGACCTTTTACTAAAGCGCTATAAAATGACAGGTGAGCCAGCACACAAAGCAATGCTTGGCATAAGTGAAGATGTGAACGATATTGTGGGTGAAAGGCGTCGTATTCAAAATGTGGCCTTATACGCAGCCATTAATAAAGAAATAGATATGGCTTTTCTTGCTGAAATGTTAACGATGCGCGGTTTAACCGTTTGTTTGCCACGTGTTGTACGCAAAAACGAGCCAATGGTATTTAATAAGTGGGATATGTTGCCGCTGCATGACAAAGATGCAGAGGGTATTCCATGCGCTATGGGCGAAGAAATTGTACCCGACGTTGTGATTCTTCCCGTTGTGGCGTTTAACCGTGAAGGGTATAGACTTGGTTATGGTAGCGGTTATTACGACAGAACTTTTGCAAAAATTGAAAAAGATATTTACAAAATTGGTGTTGGGTATTCATTCCAAGAAAGTTCTAAGTTTAAAGCTGAAGAACATGATGTACCACTCAACGTCATTGTAACAGAAAAAGAAGTTTTAAAATTTTAAGTTTATTTGCTTAAAAGTTAATCAACACTTGTATTTCTTATGAAAAACCTTATGTTAAGGTTCTATGTATTTTATTGGAAAGGTTAAGCTTTGTTAAAAGTTCTATTTTTAGGTGATGTTATGGGGAAACCAGGCCGTGAAGCTGTAAAGCTTTATTTGCCAAACCTAATTGAACAAACAAAAGCTGACTTTGTGGTTGCCAATGCTGAAAATGCAGCAGGCGGTAAAGGAATAACACCTGCCATTGCCAAGGAACTTTATGATGCTGGGGTAAACTGCATTACAATGGGAAACCATACTTTCGACCGTAAAGAGGTTGAAGAGATGCTAAAAATGGACCGTAAAATTATTATTCCTGCGAACTACATTATGAAAACAGATGGTAAAGGCTACCGTGTGTTTGATGTGAACGGTCAAAAAATTGCGGTGTTAAACTTATTAGGTCAAGTTTTTATGCCAGATAAAGTTCATTGCCCTTTCCACTACAGTAAAGACTTTTTAAAGGAAAACCGCCTAGGTACCGATTATGACGCTTTGATTGTGGACTTTCATGCTGAGGCCTCTGGTGAAAAATGCATTATGGGGCATATGTGGGACGGTAAAGCTTCATTGGTTGTTGGCACACATACCCACATTCCAACCTCTGATTCACGCATTCAACCTAAAGGAACAGCATATCAAACCGATGCTGGCATGTGTGGGGACTATATATCATCTCTTGGCTTGGAACTAGAAGACATGCTACACAAACAGTTCGACACACGTAAAAGTACTTGGAAATGGGGCGTTGCTTCAGGTGAGGGAACCATGTGCGGTGTTTATACTGAACTTGATGAAAATGGCCTTTGCACACATGTTGAAAGTTTTCAGCTGGGTGGGGCACTTTCTGAAAAAAGCATTTTAACTTCAAAAGTTTCTGCGCGTAAAATTGCTTCATAGTTTGACAAATCCTATTTATATCCTTAACATGTATACGAATATTTCGTAACACATCTTTTTTTCTCACTCATTGAGGTAAAACTTATGGATCATATCGATCATTTTTTGTATGTCCGTCATGGACAAACCGACTGGAATGCAAAAGGTCTTTTGCAATTTCAAAGTGACATTCCATTGAATGAAACAGGTCGCGCACAGGCAAGGGAAGCGGGTAAACGCTTAACCAAGCTTAAAGGTGAACGCCTGTTTTTTATAACAAGCCCTTACGTTCGTGCCAATGAAACAGCACAAATTATTTTGAATGAGCTGAATGGTTCGGGTGTTCACAGTGCTGGGATTGTTGCCCATGAAGGTTTAAAAGAACGTTTTGGTGGCACATTAAATGGTAAAACTTTTGATGAACTGATGACGCTAGCTGACATTGATGAAATGGGCTTTATGCCTTGCGGTGACTATGTTTGGGATAGTTTGAAAAAGCTTTGCCCTTTGGCTGAATGTTCAACAGAACTTGTAAAGCGTATGCAGGAAGCTATTCATGCTGGCTACCAATATGCATGTAACAATAATGCTAAGCTTGTTGTTGTGGGGCATTATGGTTCTATGAATACATTTTCCCGCCATATTTTGGGTTGGGAAAAGGAGTTTTATATTCAGAATGCAACGCCGTATAAATTGTTAAATACCAAGGCTGAAAAAGGTTCTTGGAGTATTGAAGAAGTTCAATAAAATATAGCGAAAAATAAAAAGCCCATATATGTGGGCTTTTTTTCGTTGAGTAGGTGTAAGTTGAACTAAATTGAAAAGTAAGGCTCCAGCTTTTTGCGTTGTGCCTTGGCCTTTAAAATTTCATTTGCGAGCATTTCATACTCTCGCATCATCATTTTATGTTTTCCAATTAAGTTGTTTAAATCCAAAGTGAATTGTTGTTTATCTGAATTTTCTTTTGTGGCTTGTGAAATTTGAGATTGAAAATCGTCTAGTTTACTCAAAAACAAATTGACCTGATAACGCATAAAGCTTGCTGGGTAGTGGTCGGGTGAATACACTTCAGGGCTATTGGTTTTAAGCCAAGTTAAGTCCTTTTCAAATTGGATAAATTGCTGCCGTACCATTATATCGTTAAAGGACAGTCCAATTTCATTTGGGTTTTCGCCCGTTATTGAATAACGCATCACATTGGTGAAACGTTTTGTCGAAATTAAATAGGCCTTACGTTCAAGGTTTTGAACATTTAATTGTGGCGTTTTAATTTCGGGTACTTTTATTTCAGGCGTTACCATATCATTAAATGGAATGGTGGCTGCATGTGCGGTTAGTGAAACAGAAAGTGCAATACTTACAATAACGAAAAAAAATGATTTTTTCATAAGGGTTCCTCAAACAATGTGGGGGTAAAAGTGATGTAAAAATTATTAAGTATATTTATTGTGGGAAATATAAAGCTTGATTGCAACCCTTGATGTAAATTCCATAAAAAAAGAGCCTCAATGAAGGCTCTTTTCATTCGTTATGCCTTATTTATACGGCCAAACGTCCAATAAAATTGGATCATCTGGGTTGCGCATATCGTAAGACTTTAATTTTGCTTTAAAGGCTTTATATTCACGCGAACTTGGCAAGGCTTCAGGTCCACGCAGTAATACGTTGACGTGTTGCATCACTTTTTCTGCGTGTGTTTCTTGCAGTGGTGCACCATTTTCAGAGCGATGCTCTAAATAAAGTGTACGGTCACCGAAGGGGTCGAACCCTATTGCATTAATTTGAGGCTCATTTTTTGATAAATTATATTGGTTCGACAACTTATCGCGAATGATATCCAAATCGCCTTGGATGCCTGCAACTTCAATAAAAGCTTTTTCATCATCATCATTGATGGCGAAAAACTTAAAGTCGCGACAAATACCACCAGACAAAAACTCACGAATGAAGCTTTCATCACGGAAGTTACGCATGGCATAATGCATCAGTTCCAGCCAGTCACTGCCTAAAAATGGTGTTTTACCGTTTTGACCGTAGTAAACACTGTTACCAAAGGTTTCTTCATACTTACCGTCAATATAACGTTTTTCTTCCTGTTTATTCTTGGGTCCTCGTGCCATGAACATAATGTCACGAAACATTTCAAATCCAAGTTTATAAGGGTTCAAACCGCTATAATAAGGGCTGTTGTATGTTGGTTGGGCAATAACACCTGAATGCGAAGCTAATGCTTCAAGGTATTGACCTTCCGTAATGTAACCTTTGGCATGTGCCACAGTCATAATGGCGTGGTGGTTCCAGCAAGCCCAACCTTCGTTCATTACTTGGGTTTGTTTTTGCGGATAGAAATATTGCGAAATTTTTCGCACAATGCGAATAAGTTCAACCATCCACGGGCTTCCATTTACAGGTTCACTTTCGCGTGCTGCAATACTTTCTTTTTCCAGAACATAAAGCAAGTTTTCACAACCACCGCTTGAATAATCTACGCGGCTGCGTAAGCGTTTTTGATTACGTTCAATCATGCTACGTGCTTTGCGTTGCGCTGCTTTGTTTTCATCCAAAACTGGGTTGAAGTTTTTGGCAAAGGCTTCTTCCATGGCGGATAAGCGTTCAGCTTCACTTTGGTATGATGAACCCTTACGACGTTTAAAACGGTCAACACCCATATTTTCAAGGGCATGACAGGCTGTTAAAAACTGGCGTACCGGTTTTTCACCAACGCGTTCAATGCACTTTTCCACATACATTTTGGCAAAACGAAGGTATTCCATAATGCCTTCAGCATCTGTCCAGTCACGAAACATGTAGTTGTTTTTGAAAAAACTATTATGTCCTTGACCAGCGTGCGCCATAACCAAAGCGTTCATAGCTGTAGTATTCCCAATCATATTGTAAGAAATACAAGGGTTTGTATTGAAGATAACTTCATAAGCAAGCCCCATTTGTCCAGCCTGATAAGCCTGTTTATTTTGCAAATAACGTTTACCATAACGCCAGTGACGATACATAAAAGGCATCGAATGGGCGTAAACATCAAGCATTGCTTCAGTTGAGCAAATCTTGTAGTTGTTTGGGTAAATGGTTAAGCCAAAGCACTGGCCAATAGCGGTAAACAGTTCATCATTGGCTTGAATAACTTCCGTATTTGCCCAGTCCTGTGTGGCACAAATTGGCTTTTTAGCCTGAGGAATGCTTTCACAACGTTCCATAATGGCATCAAAATAAGGGTCTAAACTTTCAGTGTTTGCGGGTGTTATGATGTTAGACATAAGATAACCTCCGGAGGTTAGAAAAATCAATAAGATATTGAAAGGGTGAAATATTATAGGTGATTCGTAATTATATATTACGGAAAATTTTAGGTGTTTCTATTAAAAATTTAAACATAGTATACACATCTAAACGTGCCATGCCAATGATTTTATCTAATTACTTGGTGTAAAATGTTTAAGCTTGAAATTAATGCGTGAAAAGTTTATTTTTCACGGCAAATGAAAGGGGTAAAAATGCCAGATTCGCCATTAATTTGTTTTTGTACAGAAAAGCGTGAAAGTCAGGTGAAAGATATTATTCGCCAAAATATGAAACCTGACACGGAAATTGACAATGCCCTTGTTTTTAAAATACATAAAGCACTTGCTGGCGAAGCCATTGTGGGGCGTTGCTGTGGATGTATGGATGAAGTTGAAGAATATATGGTTGCTTACACACAAAAAGAGTGGGATTAACTGTAGAGTGGGATTAACTATAATTAATTTGTGTAAACAATATAGTAAGTGATCGGAAAAAGAATGCCTCCAAAAATAATCATCCCATAAATAATCCAACTTAAATTGTCGCTGTCATGGTACTTTTTTCTATTGAAAATGGCACCAGCAAAGGCACCTATAAACACATATACACTGAAAACAACTGTCCAAATTGTTAAACTGATGAGAACAGCCCAAAGTTCTGATAACCATTCAACCATAATTAAATTCCTTAAATTGTGTGCTTACTTTAGAACACTGAATTTATACTATCAAATTTCAAAAAAATAATATATGTTAATTTGCATAATTTAAAAGAAATTAGGGCTGTTTTTTAAGGTGAGAGTTCAAAAAACAAAAATAGAAGGTGTTTTTCATATTACACCACATGTTTTTGGCGATGATCGTGGATATTTTTTTGAACCTTATAACAAAACAAATTTCGATAATGCCTTGGGTGAAGATATTACCTTTATTCAGGATAATGAATCTAAATCATCAAAAGGTGTTTTTAGAGGTTTTGCATTCCAAAAAGGTGAATTTGCACAGGCAAAGTTGGTGCGTGTAACGGAAGGTAAAGTTTTAGATGTTGTTTTGGATATGCGACAGCATTCCAAAACATTTGGCATGTATGTGATGCACGAACTTTCAGCTGAAAATAAAGAACAAGTTTTTATTCCGCGCGGCTGTGCACATGCTTTTGTTACTTTAAGCGAAACAGCAACCTTTCAATATAAAGTAGACAATGCTTTTAGCCCAGAAGAAGAGGGTGGGGTTTTATTTAATGACCCTGAACTTGGCATTGAATGGCCATTTGATATCAATACTTTAAAAGTTGGTGAAAAAGATCTTTCTCGTCCACTTTTTAAAGACGCATATAAATTTGACTAAGACGAAGAGGAAATAAACGAATATGAAACATATTTTAGTCACTGGTGGTGCTGGTTTTATCGGCAGTAATTTTATCCCTTACATGCTTGAAAAATACCCTGATTATTTCATCATCAATATTGATGCTTTAACGTATGCAGGTGACGAAAATAATGTTCGTTTAACAGATTCTCAAAAAGACCGTTACAAATTTGTTCATGGTAATATTTGCGATGAAGAACTTGTAAATATGCTGTTTAAAGAATATGACATTCGTGGCGTTTTCCATTTTGCTGCTGAAAGTCATGTGGATAATTCCATTAAAGGGCCTAAAGTGTTTTTTGAAACAAATGTTATTGGCACTTACAATGTGATTCATGCAGCTAAAACACAATGGATGACAGACCCATTCACATTTAAAGAAGGTTATGAAAACTGTCGTTTCCACCATGTATCAACCGATGAAGTTTACGGTACACTGGGCGAAACAGGCTTGTTTAGTGAAACAACACCTTATGCGCCAAACCCACCATATGCAGCTTCAAAAGCAGGTGCTGACTTTGTTGTGCGCAGTTACTTCCACACATTTGGTATGCCTGTCACAATTTCTAACTGTTCTAACAATTATGGCCCAAACCAGCACGACGAAAAATTTATTCCAACAGTTATTCGTAGTTGTTTGAATGGTAAGAATATTCCAATTTATGGCGAAGGTAAAAACATTCGTGATTGGTTGTACGTGCTAGACCATGGCAAAGCGCTTGACCTTGTTTTCCACACTGGTAAATGTGGGGAAACTTATAACATTGGTTGCTGGAACGAACGCACAAACAATGAAATTGTTCACCTTATTTGCGAAATTTTAAATGAAGTGAAACCAGCTGAAAAACCTTATCAGGAACTTATTTCTTATGTGAAAGATCGTGCAGGGCATGACATGCGCTATGCGATTGACTCTACAAAAATTGAAAACGAACTTGGCTGGAAACCTGAAGCGAAGTTTGAAGATGCCTTAAAAGAAACAATAAAATGGTACATTGAAAAATATGAAAATCAACTTCATTCAGGACATCGCCAGTCCGCATAACAATGTGTTTATTCAAGCCTTAGAGGAAGATCAATCTATTGATCTTTCTCTTTGGTATTGTGTGCATAACCCTGAAATGTATGGCTGGAAAGAAGATTTAACAAACGCCATTAAGCCAGCAAACATGTATAAGCAAAAGTCAATCGATTTTAAATTCCTGTGGCATTGTTTAAAAAACACAAAAGAAAAATACCTTGTTGTAGGGTGGCAAAACATAAACACAAAACTTTTAATGCTGTTGTTTTTTATAACAAGACGCTCTTACGCTGTATGGTTTGACCTTCCCAATGATGAACGTGAGCGTAACTTTGTAAAACGGTTTTTTAGAAATTTCTTCTATTTTATTTTGAAGCATTCAAATGCCCATGTTTTTGGTGTGGGGCAAATGACGTTAGATTATTTTAAATCACGTGGGTTTAAGGAAAAGCATTTAACCAATTTACCCATTTTTGTGGATGTTTCTAAAAACCCAGAAGATTATAGAAAAAACAAGGCTGATATATTTAAAAAATATAATGTGACTGATGATGGTTTTCTGCTTTCGGCTGGAAGCCGCCTTATTTACGAAAAAGGTTTTGATATTCTGATCGACGCGATTGCTGAATTACCTGATGATATAAAATCAAAAGTTAAATGCGTTATTGTGGGTAAAGGCGAAGAAGAGGAAAACCTGAAAGCTCAAATTGAAAAAAATGGTTTGAGTGATATTGTTGTTATGGAACCATGGATGGAGTTTGGTGAATTTACGGCTTTAATTGCAAATAGCCATGCTTTTGTACACCCATGCCGATTCGATGCATTTGGCGCAACAATTTTTGGTCATGCTTTGGGTGTAACTGTGTTGGGTAACATAGGGGCAGGTGCCGCTTATGACCGCGTGGTAAACGGTGAAAATGGATATTTGTTTAAAAATAATAACCCCGAAGAACTTTCTAAGCTTATTGAGAAAATTATGAAAGAAAAAAGCAAGCTTAAAACATTGGGTGACAACGCAAGGAAAACAGCGTTAAAATGGTCACCTGAAAATGGCGTTGCCCTTTTAAAAGAAAAGATAAAGTAATGATAATTTTTGATAAAAGTGATGATTTGTTCCGCTTAAAAGCGATTGATATTTATGATATTGAAGACCTTAGATTATGGAAAAATGCCAACAAACAGTATTTCTTTTTAAAAACAGATATCACACCCGACCAGCAAGTTCATTGGTTTGAGCACTTTTACACACCAGACGATGATAACCATATGTTTGTTGTGCAAGAATATACACAAAATGGTTATGTAAACGTGGGTTGCATGGGCTTTCGCAAAAAAGAATATGGCTTAGATGTTTACAATATTATGCGTGGGGTTAAATTAAAGTCTAACTACAAAATGTTCACTGCGTTTATGATGATGAATCAATATATTGCCAACAATTATTCAGGTGATATCTGTTGTAAGGTTTTACCCGAAAACCCTGCACGTAAATGGTACGAGTCACTTGGTTTTGAAGAGCAATATAAAGAAGAAGAATTTGTTTTTTACCGCTTAAATAAAAGTAAAATTCCACAGTTTGATTTAGAGGTTAAATAAAAATGATAAACGTTTTTGGTTCACGTACAGGTAATGAAGAAATACAAAATGTAACAGAAAGCTTAAAAGCTCAGTGGCTTGGCATGGGCCCTAAAGTTACAGAATTTGAAGCGCGCTATAAAGAACGTTTAAACCTTGAAAGCTTTTTAATGGTGGATAGTGGTTCTAACGCTTTATTTATGGCTGTTACTTTATTAGACTTACCTAAGGGAAGTGAAGTAATTTTACCTTCGTTTACTTGGGTTTCTTGTGCTCAAGCTGTGATGATGGCAGGGCACACACCTGTATTTTGTGATGTTGATCCTTTTACCATGAATGCCACTGCTGAACATATTAAAGCCCAAATTACCGATAAAACAGGTGCTATTATGGTGGTACATTATGCAGGGCTTCCAGTAGAAATGGACGATGTTAAAGCACTGGGCTACCCTGTTATTGAGGATGCAGCACATGCGGTAGATAGCCATTATAAAGGTACATATTGTGGTGGTATTGCTGACGTTGGTATTTACAGCTTTGACGCTGTTAAAAACATTGCCGTTGGTGAAGGTGGTGGCATCACCGTTAAAGGTGAAGAACGTGCCAAGCGTGCAAAACTTTTGCGTTATAGTGGCATTGGTAAATCAGGCTTTGAAGCTTCAACACAAGGCAAAGCACGTTGGTGGGAATATAATATTTCGGAAGCCTTTATAAAAATGAACCCTTCAGATATTGCTGGTGGTATTGCTTTGGGGCAGCTGGAAAATTTAGATGATAATCAAGCTCGCCGTAAAGAAATTTGGAATACGTACCAGGAAGCGTTTAAGGGTTTAAATGATTTTGTAAACCCTGTTGATGCGTCTGCTGATTGCAAGCATTCATATTTTACTTACTCCATTCGTTTAATGAACGGCAAGCGCGATGAATTTGCAAAATATTTATTTGATAACGGCATATACACAACGTTACGTTATCATCCATTGCATATGAACCCTTTGTATGAACAAACAAATAAAACACTTAAAAATTGCGAAATGCTGAATGAGGACTGCTTGTCTATTCCGCTTCATCCAAACTTAAGTGATGAGGATGTTCAAAAAGTTATTCATCATGTAACAGCGTTTGTGAAGGGTTAATTTTATGTGTGGAATTTTTGGTGTAAGTTCAATTTTAGAAAAAGATTTAGCCACAGCAAATGATGCTTTACATACGCTTGAGCATCGTGGGCCTGATGGCTGGAGCTACATTCACCAAAGCGATGTTTATATGGGGCATCGTCGTCTTTCTATTCTAGATTTATCTGAAAATGGCACACAACCTATGGAGAAAGATGGTGTATATTTAACCGTGAATGGTGAGATATATAACTTCAAGAAATTAAACGAAGAACTTATTAAAAATCATAATGTTGAATTTAAAAGCTCAAGTGATAGTGAAACTTTATTGCATGGTTATATTCATTGGGGGCTTGAACATCTTTTAGATAAAATTGAAGGTATGTTTGCCTTTTGTATTTATGATTCAAATACTGGCGAAATTCACCTGGCACGTGACCATGTTGGTATTAAACCTATTTATTATGGCTTTGTGGATGGTCGCTTAACTTGGGGTAGTGAACTGAAGGCGATTGAAACTTTTTATGGCTCAAATAATTTACATGTAGATTATACCGCCTTATATGACTTTTTAACCTATAAATACATTCCTAGCCCTAAAAGCTTATATAAAAATGTTTTTAAACTGCCGGCAGGGCATGCGCTTACATTTAATATTCATACAAAAGAAATTATCAAAAAACGCTATTGGCAACTTCAGCCAAACCGTCACATTCAAAATTATAACGAAGCCGAAAAATTGGTGAAAAGTGCAATTGAAGGCGCTGTTCAAAGCCACTTGGTTTCCGATGTTCCTGTAGGAAGCTTTTTATCAGGCGGTGTGGATTCTTCAATCGTTTCATATGAAGTTTCAAGGTGTATTGAACAATTAAACACATGCTCAATTGGTTTTGATGACCCAAAAGTGGACGAAAGCCACTTTGCCAAGCTGGTGGCTCAAAGTATTGGTTCAAAACACCATGTGGATAATATGGACCATGACTTTGTGAACCATAATTTTGAATTGTTAAAGCAAATGTTTGATGAACCATTTGGTGATACTTCAGCATTCCCAACGTATGCTGTAAGCCGTTTAGCTTCAAAAACAATGACAGTTGTTTTAACGGGTGACGGCGGTGACGAATTGTTTGGTGGTTATAACCATTACACAGACTGGTATCAAAAGTTAACACGTAAACTAGGATTTTTAGCACCTGTTAGACCACTGGTAACTTTTGTTAAAAATTTAAACTTAGGTGCTGTTTCAAGGTTTGCACGAAAAGTTGAAGTGTTCGCTATTTGGTGCCCACTAGAAAGACGCATTCGTTTAGCTGGTGGATTTTTAAAAGGCGATACATTTAAAAAACAATTCCGTAAAAAATATGGTATCCCGAATAACTATGATGAAATGTGGCACTATAAAGCATTTTATAAAAGGGGCTTGCCTTATAAAAGCCGTGCCATGTACCTTGATTTTCACACCATGATGACAGATGCATATTTATGTAAAGTGGACAGGGCTTCAATGGCCAATTCTATTGAAACACGTGTCCCATTTTTAGATAAAAACGTTATTAACACGGCATGGTCTATTGATGAAAAACTGTTTTTTGAAGGTGGTGAACTTAAAAGCCTTCTTAAAAAAGCATATGAAGATGTTCTTCCTAAAGAATGTTTGTACCGAAACAAACAAGGATTTTCATTAGGGCAAACGAAAAAAGAAGACAAGCTACATCTAAATGGCAAGCCACTTCCGTTTCATATTTTAGATGAACTGTATAAGGACATTCTATAACAATGAAAATATTAATGGTTGCAGATGGTCATGGTGGCGAAGCGCATGAAAAGGCATACGGCAAAGCTTTTGATGAAATGGGACATGAAGTCAATTATTTTACATGGAAAGAATACTTTCATCATTATCCATATGCTGAAAACTATGAAACAGATGGTAACCGTTTAAAATCCATTTACTATCGTCTTCAAAATAAAACTAAATTTGGTCCGGCTGTTTGTAAATTAAATAAAGACTTGGTTCAAAAATGTACACAGCATAAATATGACCTTGTCTTCATTTACAGAGGTACGCACATATACGCCAAAATCATAAAAGCTATTCAGCAAACAGGTGCAAAAGTTTTTGGCTACAATAATGATGACCCATTTTCAAATGTTTACCGTTCATATTTTTGGCGACACTACCGTAAGTGTATCCCTTATTATGACCATATATTTTATTACAGGCATAAAAATAAAGAAGACTATGAAAATGTTGGTTATAAAAACATTTCTTTGCTGAGAGCATCTTTTATTGAGGAGCGTAATTTTATCATTCAAGACACTTCCAAAAGCCCTTTTAATTGCGATGTTATTTTTGTAGGTCATTTTGAAAGAGACGGACGTGACCTTGCATTGCTTAACCTGCTTAAAGCAGGCGTAAACTTGCAAATTTACGGCACAACATGGCAACAATCAGAATACTATGATCAAATTGTAAAATTGCTTGGGCATGAAATTTATGGTTTATATGGAACCGATTATAATTTGGCTTTAAATAGTGCAAAAATAGCATTGGTTTTCCTATCTAAAATTAACAACGATACTTACACAAGGCGTTGCTTTGAAATTCCCGCAGCGGGTACATGTATGTTGGCTGAATATACAGACGATTTAGCGCATAACTTATATGAAGAAAATAAAGAAGCTGTTTATTTTAAAAACCATGATGAATTGAAGGATAAAATAAATGCATTGCTTGATGATGAAAAGCTATTGAATAGCATTGCGAAGTCAGGTCATAAAAAAGTAAAATTAGCAGGCCACGAAGTACGCCAC
>NZGE01000045.1 GCA_002689455.1 Magnetococcales bacterium
AAGAACTGTTGTTTGTAAACGTAACGACGGTGTAACCGTAGCTGATGGAAATTGTTCTGGCGCGAAACCTGCAAACTCTCAAACTTGTAATACAACTGCTTGTGCAACATACAGCTGGCAAACTGGATCATGGGGCACTTGTTCTGTTACTTGTGGTGGTGGTACACAAACAAGAACTGTTAGTTGTAAGCGTAATGATGGTGTAACAGTAAGTTCTACCTATTGCTCTGGAACAAAGCCAGCCGCATCGCAAACTTGTAATACACAATCTTGCAATGCTTCATGTACAATCCGTCACCCGATAGGGTGGTACGGTGCAGGCCGTCTTAACCCACCTCACTGTATTGAATATTACCTACGTCCAGGTGGAACAATAGGGACATCAACACTCGCACATGGATCAAGCGCAATGAGAAGTGCAAGATACTGTGCAAACGGACAATGTTGGGGCACAATTCGTTATGAGTGTGATAACGGCTCTATGAGGATTACATCAAAAACATGTAACTATGGCCTTCAGCCATAATCAGAAAGTCAACACCTAAAAAAAGGGGGCTAATACCCCCCTTTTTTATTGTTCGAATTGATATAAAATATAAATTCTGCTATTTTTTTTCTGTTTTAAAAATAAGGATTTTAATAAATGCATATACTTGACGATTTACAATGGCGTGGTTTAATTAAACAAAGCACTGACATTGAGAACTTAAAAGAACACCTTTCAAGTGGTATGCGCACCATTTATTCAGGCTTTGACCCAACAGCCGACAGTTTACACGTTGGCCATTTAGTCCCTCTTTTAATGCTGAAGCGCTTTCAGCTTGCAGGCCATAAACCCATTGTGTTAGTTGGCGGTGCAACAGGGATGATTGGTGACCCAAGCTTTAAAGCAACCGAACGTTCCCTTAACACAGAAAAAACCGTTCTAGATTGGACGAAGAAGCTACAAAACCAAACCTCTGCTTTTGTTGACTTTAATTGCGGCGATAATGCTGCCCTTGCTGTAAACAACTACGACTGGACAAAGTCCTTAAATGTTATTTCATTCTTACGTGACATTGGTAAACATTTCAGTGTTAATATGATGATGAACCGTGAAAGCGTTAAACTGCGTTTAGAACGTGATGACCAAGGAATTTCATTTACAGAATTCAGTTACACACTTTTACAAGGGCTAGACTATAAAGAATTAAACAAACAACACAACTGTACTATTCAAATTGGTGGTTCAGACCAATGGGGCAACATAATGAGTGGTGTTGACCTAACAAGACGCATGAACAACCAACATGTCCATGCTTTAACATTACCGCTTGTTACCAAAGCAGATGGCACAAAGTTTGGAAAGACTGAAAGCGGTGCCGTTTGGCTAGACCCGAAAAAAACATCTCCATACACATTTTATCAATTTTGGTTAAACATTGAAGATGTAAAAGTAGAAGAGTATTTGAAAATTTACACATTCCTCTCCCATGATGAAATTAATGCTGTTATGAAAGAACAGAATGAAGCCCCTCACCTTCGTCACGGGCAAAAGACCTTGGCTGAAGAAATGACAAGACTCGTTCATGGAGAAGAAGCTTTAAACAGCGCCAAAAGCATTACAGAGGCATTATTTAAAGGTACATTAACCTCACTTAGCCAAAATGACATTCAACAACTCAAACAAGATGGTATGCCTTTTACCTTTTTAGAAGGAAATGAGTTCACACTCCTTGAAGCGATTACAAACGCAGACATCGCTCCTTCTAACAATGAAGCTCGTAAACTTATTAAAGGGAATGCAATTGCATTAAACGGTGAAAAAATAACAGATGCTGAATACAAACTTTCAAAAGAGAACGCTTTAAACGGTGTTCATATTCTGAAGAAGGGTAAAAAGCACTGGCATATGATTGAAATGGAAAGCTAGGAAAAAACAGCTAAAAAAACACCCTTAACGGGTGTTTTTTTTATTCTTAATCGGCTCTAGTCTTTTGCTTCTTCATTATCTAAATCAGTTTGCCAAGAACTAATCACTTTATCAATGTTTCTTTCATAACGGTTCATAGCGCTATCAAATTGATTTAAATAAGTTAAACCAAGGTTAATTCCATCCACAATCATATTACGAGCCTGCCACTGCCCTTCTTTATTTTTACGCATAGAATAAATAACTTTATAAACCGTACCATCTTCAGCTGTGACATGGCTGGTAATTTTTGCTTTGCGAGGGGACACATCTTCAGGGGATGGATCCAGAACTTCAATACTTTTAGATTCAAATGCAATCAGCGCTTTGGCATATAATTTCACCATTGTTTCTCTAAAAGTTTGTGCAAACTTTTCTTTTTGAGCATCTGTCGCATCATTTTTGTATTTACCCATAACAGCTGTCGCAATCGAATCAAAAGCAACAACAGGACTTAAAATAACAACCATTTCATTTGTTAAAATATTTGGATCTTGATCGAATGTATCACGGTTTGTTTCAATGGCTAACATCACTTTATCAATCGATGTTTTCACAATATCCT
The DNA here is from genome assembly GCA_002689455.1 of Magnetococcales bacterium. Classification (GTDB taxonomy): domain Bacteria; phylum Pseudomonadota; class Alphaproteobacteria; order UBA2136; family UBA2136; genus UBA2136. Next base: position 2,517 of record NZGE01000045.1, read on the forward strand.
GTGGTTCATTTACCTGTGCCACTGCAGGGGTTGAAATAAATACTAAGCCTAGCAACAACATGTTAAGTGCTATTTTTGAAAATTTCATTTTAAATTAAATCCCTTATTATTTATAAAATTTCACCAGCAAACTTGGTAAAATTGTTAAATTAGCTAGCAATGCTAAAACCATTGCAAGTGCAGTTAGAATACCAAAATATACAGTTGGGATAAAGTTTGAAAACGCAAGTACAGAAAAACCAATGACCACTGTAATCGATGTAAAGTAAAGTGCGCTACCAATTGTTTCATGTGTATTTTTAACAGACTTCCTTGCATCGTTTGTTTTCTTAAATTCTTCTCTAAATCTATACAAATAGTGAATCGCATCATCGACACCAATTCCCACAATAATAGCAGCAATTGTAATTGTCATCATATCCAATGGAATACCTGCAAATCCCATAAAGGCTAAAATAACCATGGCAGCCAAAATATTAGGAATAAGGCCTATGATCGCTAATTTTGCAGACCTTAACAAGATCCAAAACATGGTAAATGTTGCACCAATAACAAACAGTAATGTAGAGGTTTGTGACGAAAACAGCTTCTTCAACATACCATTAAACAATACGGTCATACCTGTAACATGCACATCTTTAGCTTCAATGTTTAAATTTTCAACCGCAAAGTTTTTAATATCTTTAATAAGCTCATCACGGGAGAAAATCTCACCTGTTTCATGAATACGAGTAGAAATGCGCATCAAGCCATCTTCTGGTGACGCAAAAGGGTTAATCATTTCTTTTCGAATGTCTTCTGGTACCAGTGATAACGTAGAAACTAATTCTACTGCACCTAAAGGCTTGCCCTCATTAAAGTTACGTGCAACGTTTTCAAGTGTTGCAAGTGATACAACCTTACCAACTTCTGGGCGTGTATCTAAATATTCTTCAAATTTATTCAAAACTTCAATTTTATCAGGTGTAAACCAATATCTTTCAGGGTAAAGGTCCTCTTCATCTGTAAAGAAATCATCTTCAATATCTTGAATAGGTGCAACATATGGTGGGAATTTAATAACGATATCCAAAGGTATTGTTCCACCAAAGTTTTTATCAATAAAGACTAATCCATCATTGATTTCTGTACCTTTCTTGAAATAATCAATAAAGCGACTATCTAAGCTTAGCAATAACATACCTACAACCGCTAACACACCCAGACCAAATGTAAATTTAAAAACACCTTCAACATGATGCATTGAGAATTTGCATAAAATTTTAATCAAATGAGGTGTTGTATCCAGTGAATTGCTTGGTGTTCCTTTTGGAATAAGCATCAAAGCAACAGCAAAAAATGAATATGTTACAAAGAAAGCAATCATAACGCCTAAGCACATAATCCAACCAAAATCAATAACAGGAATAATATCACTCGTCATTAAAGAGCCAAATGCAACAATAGTTGTTAATGACGTATAAAGGCAAGGTTCCACCTTTTCACGCATTGTTCTTACAATAATTTCTTCATGAGGTGCATTTTTATAAATACGAATAAGCTCATGGTATTTATTGATGAGGTGAATGGTAAATGAAATTGTAGTAATCGCCAATAGTGAAACAAAGTTCGACGAAATGACAGTTGCAGGCTGTCTTATAAAACCAAGAATACCCACAGTTACTAAAATTGTAATTGCTGTTGTTGCAATTGGAATAAACACCCAGCGTAGCCGCCTAAAGAATGCAAATAACATGATAACAATAAGCCCTAAAACCGTAACACCAAATGTTGTAATGTCATTTTTAACAAAGCGAATCATATCGGATGCAACCAAAGTAACACCTCCAAGGTGAACGGTGGCTTCATCCTTCAAACTGTCACGTATAGACCTTACTTCATCAAGAACTCTATCTCTATCTCTTAAAAAGGACTCTTTTGTAACTCTGTACTCATTTTCAACCTTTTTCAGCTGTTTTTTATCATCTTCACTTTTAGATGTTTTCGCACGTAAAAGATCTCTCTGTTTTATCAGAGAAAGCAACGCTTCATTAGATTTTAGCTTTAACCTAATTAAAGTTGTTTTTCCATCATCTGAAATAAGAAGGTTCTTAAAAAGAGGGCTTGTTGTAAGCTCTTGGTGTGCCAGTTTAAGGTTAACATCGTCAGACAATAAAGTTCTGTAGCCTGTCGCCAATTCAGATAATGGAATTGGCGGGCTTTTTAAAAGAGGAGCATCAACAATTGTATCAACCTTTTCAACACCTTCAATTTGCCTTAATTGCCTTGCAACTGTATCAATTCTTGTAATCGTTTCTTTAGATAGAAGTTCATCATAAATTGGTTTATAGGTTAAATATAAATAGTCTTCTTCACCAAATGCTTCCACAACTTTACGGTAATAAAGTAAATCAGGGTCCGACTCTGCAACCAGCGTATCTGCCGAAGCATCAAACGTAAATTGTTTAGTGTAATAACCTGCAAGCGTGCAAAACGCAATAATAACCATGATAACAACCAACGACTGATGCAAACAGCGTCGATAAATATTAAATATAAAGTTTTTCAACCCCAAACCCTAAAATTATGTTTATTTTTTTAATCGTCCAAGAATGGATCGTCAATTGTTTCAGACTTACCGTCACGTACCATGTCTTCTCGTTTTTGTAGGTAAGCGTCACGCATAAATGCATACTTATCGCCTGAAATTAATCTTTCTGCTTTAAGGAGCTCTGCACGTGTAGAAATTACACTTAATGCTGTCATTCTATTTTTAGTAGCACGACGGTCATCAAAGTATTCATAGTTCGATGGATCAATGTAATAGTCTCCCCCACGAGCAACAGCATCGCGGACACTACTTGGACCAAAGAAAGGTAAAACAACATAAGGCCCCGAAGTAACACCCCAAACACCTAAGGTTTGACCAAAATCTTCATTATGCTCTTTTAACCCAAATTTATCTGCAACATCAAACAAGCCTGCTATACCAAATGTAGAATTAATTAAAAATCTTGTCGTATCCTGAAAACCTAACTTAACCTTACCTTGCAAAAACTGATTTGTTACAACAATTGGGTAAGTTAAGTTATCAAAAAAATTACTAACACCATCTTGTACAAATTCAGGTGTTACAGAATCATAACCCTGCGCAATTGGTTTTAAAACATAGCGATCAACGGTGTCATTAAAAGATGCAATAGGGCGATTTACAGACTCAAGTGGGTCATTAACCTCCACAGCCATAGCCACATTACCCCAAATAGCAAAAGCGGCACCAAGAAATATTTTTTTTATCATTACAAAATTAAACCTTATTTTCTGCGCAAATTTATGGTTTACAATCAAATTTACCCGTAAACATAAACGAAAAAGCACTTAAAACAAACTATTTTCTTGTAGTTACACGCTTTCTTTCACAAACTTTGCACACATCGTTTTCAAATTCGGGCTGCTTATCCACATAAGCATCACAGAAATCACACCTTTTCATATTTATTTTAGCATCATGCGATTCCGACTGTAGCCCGCCCTTTTCCTTCTTATGTAGATAATTAAAAATAGAGTACAAAATAAAGGCTAAGCCAAGTAAAATAAATATAAGTTTAATCATATTTAACCTTATATTTATCCAGTATTTTTTGAATGTCATCTGATTGCCAGTTTTCAGCGCCAAAAAAAACGTGCTGTATTACCGCGTCTTTATCCACAAGCAATGTCATAGGCAAGCCACTGGCATCTAAGGCCTGACGTGATTCACGGCCAAATGCATCATAATAAAACTGAATATCTTTATATTTACCTTCTTTTATAAATTCCTGAACCTTAATGCGACTTGCATCATTTGATACAGCAATCACTCGGTAATCTCCTTTTTCAGCAACTTTTTCTAAACTTGGCATTTCAATAACGCAAGGTTTGCACCATGTTGCCCAAATATTTACCAAGGCAGGTTTATCAAAACCATGCAATTGCATGCGTAATGTTTCTCCCATCATGTTTTGAATGCGCATATAAGGAGATGCACGACCAACAAGCTCATGCTGATCATCAGAACTACAAGAACTTACAACCAATAAGGTAAATAAACTTAATATAAATTTAAGCCGCATGAACCTTTAGACCTAATGTTGTCAATGAAAATGCTTCCCAACGCCCTTCAACTTCAACCATTGGAAAACCATAAACCTGAGCCATAGCAGCAGAAACCAATAAACCATAAAACATTTCAGTACCTTGTTCAGGGCTTATACCATCTGCTAGTTGACCACGACCTTGACCTGTACGTAAAATTTGTGCCACTTGAGAACGCATTTTCGCATGTAACATCTTAATACGTTCAGCCACGCCAGATGCTTCAGTTGCACCATGCCCTAAAAATAGACGTGCTAAACCAGGGTGACCTTCTAAAAAGTCCATATAGTGGTTAAACACTTCTTGCATACGAACTGCCGTTTCATGGCCTTGCTCATCTAAATTTAAAGGGCCTAGTAAGTTTGTTTCCATATAAGCAAGTAAAGAAGAGAAAATTTCATCTTTAGATTTGTAATGCCTATAAATAGCCGCATCGGTTACATGAACCGTTTTTGCTATCTTACTTATTGTAATCTTACTTGAAGGGTCTTCCAAAAGCGTTGATACTGCACGTAAAATACGCAATTTACCATCTGTCATCTCACCTAAACTCATACCAGAACCTCTTCAATTAATGTTAAACTTGCTAATAAAATAACATACAATATAGAACAATTCACACATTTACGTAAATAAGCATTTACACTAGTGTTGCATATTTAACTGATAAATTTTTTAGTTGATATTTCAGCCTACATAACTAATATTTACAACACTTTACTTTACAGGAATCATTTATGATTATTATCGTTTTTATAGCTTGCACCCTCTCTGCATTCTACCTAGGCTTCACCACAAAAGCTTATCTTTTAAACGACCATGAACGCACTCAAAAAATACTTTACCAAATAAAAAACGCACCCAAAACAACATTAAGTAACGCGCAAAAAACACTTCTTGCGCAATACCGCATTCACAGCGTACTCAGAACAGTTGTAGAACTAGCCGAACAAGGGGATTTACACGCAATGTGGGTTCTCTATAAAGCCAAACAAAACAAGAAACTTCCATACAGAGATGTATCCTTACATTTTCCTCATGATTATCTAGATGGATACAATAGCTATATAACCGTTTTCGGAACTCACTGGCCTACTGAAAAGTGGCTAAACAACCTTGCACAGCAAAAATTTTGGCCGGCGATGGTTGAAAAAGCCAGACTATTACTTCAGGAAAACAATAGTCAAAGCAATAAAACCGCGGTAACACTGCTAGAACAAATAAAGCATGGTATGGGCTATAATTTTGTAGAATCCTGCCAACTCTTAGTACCGATTTTCAAAAGGGGCATCAAAGGCGTTCCCTGCAATACTGAAAAATATAATTATTACGCTAAATTTGGTTATTAAGCGAAAAGCCCTCACATGAGGGCTTTTTTTATTTCATATGATCTTCCAACCAATGCGTAAAGGTATCTTTTTGGTTATGAATATAATCCAAGTGTTTGTAACAATCATCCACATTCACCAGAACCGTCCCCATTCCAATTTGATGTGCTGTTTTTAAATTGTGTAAATTATCCTCAAACATCACACACTGATCAGGCTTCGTTTTCATTTTTTGAATTATTTCATGATAAATATCAGGGTTTGGCTTAAACCTGTTTTGCCTTATATCACTTTCATCAATTGCAATTTTTTCATCAAAGCTATCTTCTAAGCCTAAGTGCTTCAAAAATTTATCCATGTGCGATGGGTGACCGTTCGTAAACAAAACTTTTTGACCTGGAAGGTCTTTAAGCATTTTTTGGGTCAGCTTACAGACAGGCACATCAGACGCATCCACCTTATCAATTTCATTCCACCAATGTTTTATATCGAACCCAGGTAATTCTTCAACCCACCCCTTTAAGTAAAAACTACTTTTGGAGAATTCCGCATCCATCGCAGCTGCATCTTCTTTTGAAATACCATAATGCTTTTCAACATATTCAAAAAAATTATTAAAGGCACGTTTCTCCCACTCAAAAGGCCCTGTATAAAGTGTTCGATCCAAGTCAAAAACCCATGTATTAATATTTTCATACCCTTTAACCATGAAAGAACCCTTTATACTTTATTTAACTTTACGAAAGCTTTGCCGCATCTTTTAAAAAGGTAAGTATATCAGTATACGCATAATCAACATAGTCTGGTTTATCGCCTTCACCATGAACCCATACAGTTGTCATACCGAATGACTTTGCCATTTTTAAGTTTGGTAAACTATCTTCTATCATAGCACAACTCTCACCAGACGCCCCAATCTCTATCAATACTTTTTCAAATGAAGATTTTAATGGCTTTGAGTCATAATCCAACCTTGTCACATCAAAAATACTTTGAATATCAAAAACCTCTGAAAGTCCTAATGTTTTCAAAACATTTTCGGCATGAACTTTTGGCGAATTCGTGAAAATAAATTTACCCCCATGTAACTTATTAAGACTAGAAACAGTTTCAGCACATTCAGAAAGCATACCATGATCCAACTTAAATCCTTCTTCAATAAAAAGATCCATATCAATAGCATTTTCCTTAAAAAGCCCTGTAAATGGCGCACCGCCGTGTTTTTCAACCAGAGCAAGTAAATAAGGCTTTACCTGTTTCATATCAATATTAAGCTGCCCAGCCAACGCCTGATGCTGTACTTTTGACATATGCTTTGAAAAACCAGTTTCAGGTGCATATAGCGTGTCATCTAAATCAAACAACCAAGCCGTTACATGTGAAAACTTCGACATAAGCTATGCCCCTACAATTTCACAAGCCTTTAAAATAGATGATTTAATCTCATCTAGACCAAACCCCTTGTCAGAAGAAGATTTTAAAATTTCCTCATCCACAAAATGATATTCTTCAATATAAGCTTGAACACTTTGAATTACTTTATCAACAGCTTTTCCGCGCACCTTATCCATTTTTGTAAGAATAATTTGCGTTTGAATACCCAGCTCCGTCAAAAGGGAAAGTGCATTTTGGTCACTTTCTTTTAAACCATGACGACCATCTACCAATACGTACACACGCTTAAGGGAACGTCTTGAAGAAAAATATTCTTCAGTCATTCTTGCTATTTTAAAAGAAAGCTCCTTCGAAACTTTAGCATAGCCATAGCCAGGTAAATCAACCAAAATAAAGTCATCATTCACCTGAAAGAAGTGAACCCCCTTTGTTGCACCTGGATTACTTGAAGTCCTTGCAAGCTTATTGCGGTTCATCAGCGCATTAATTAAAGATGACTTACCAACATTCGAGCGACCAATAAAAGCTACCTCTGGCAATGTTTCAGGCGGGAAAGCTACAGCTGCAACCTCTGTCCCCCAAATATGCTGAACATCACCTTTAAAGTAGCTTTTAACAGCCTTTGACATTTACTTACCCTCTGCCTTTTCAATACGCTTCGTAATCATCCACTGCTGAGCAATCGAAACCACGTTGTTTACGAACCAATAAAGAACCAAACCAGATGGGAACATTGCAAACATAACCGTAAACACAATTGGAAGCGCAGACATAACCTGACGCTGGATAGGGTCAGTTGCTGGAGGGTTAAGCTTTTGTTGTAAGAACATAGAAACACCCATTAAAACTGGCAAGATAAAGAACGGATCATGCGCACTCAAATCTTGAATCCAAAGCATAAATGGCTCATGTCTAAATTCAAATGAAATCAGAATGACCTTATACACAGCAAAGAAAATTGGAATTTGAATAAGCATTGGCCAACAACCAGAAGCTGGGTTCACTTTATGTTCCTTATAAAGCTTCATCATTTCCAAGCCCATTTGCTCACGGTTATCCCCTAAACGCTCTTTAAGAGCTTCCATTTTAGGTGTTAACTGTTTCAGCTTAGCCATTGAACGGTAACTTTTACTTGCCAGAGGCATTAAAAGAATTTTCAAAATAACTGTTACAATAATAATGGCTAAACCTAAGTTACCTGTATGCTCATAGAAAAACATCATTGAGCTATAAATTGGAAGCGCAATAACCTGATACCACCCGTAATCAACCGAGTCCTCAAGACCTACACTTTCCTTAGACATTTCTTGGCGTTTGTTTGGCCCAACGTACAAACGGTACGATTTTGTATATGTTCCACCATTGGCTGCCACACGGTTTACCATTGGAACTTGAACAATCGCACTGTAAAAGTCGCGACCATTTAGGTTGCTATATTTAAATTGCCACGTATTTTCAGTTTGCTGATCAGGAATAATAGAAGCTAAGAAATAGCGAGACTTAATAGCAATCCAACCTTTTTGACCTGTGTATTTAAAAGCCTTCTCTTGCTTAATATCATCATAGTCATGTTCGTATTTAATATCTTCAATAACACCTTCAGGTCCAATGAAATTATAAAACGTACTCATTTCTTCTTCATAACCATCACCGCCCTGCTCTAAACCATCAGCTTTGTGAACCTGAGCATAGTGACCAATTTGAATATCACGAGATGAACGGTTAATCACTTCATCCACTACGCGGATAGTGTAACCAGTTTCATCAATAGTATATGTACGCGTAAACTCCTGACCATCTTCATTTGACCAAGTTAAAACCAAAGGCGTTTTAGGTGTTAAAGCATCACCTTTCGCTTCCCAAACCGAGTTTCCAGCAGGAACCTGTACACCAACCGCTTGCCAGCCAGCGTCAAAAAACTGAATACGCTTACCGTTTGGACTTAAAATACGAACCTTCTCATCACCATCCAATGTAACGGTATAATTGTTTAAAGCAAGATCGTCTAAACGCGCACCCGTCAACGCTACACCACCTACAAGCGACTTACTTTCAACAGGCAGCCTTTTAACCTTTGTTGTCGGCGCTTCTATATTATTAGAAACTTGACTAGAGCCTTGAACAATCACATCTGGTTGACCTGGAACTTGCGCGCCTTCAACTGTCATTGATGTTTGCTGTGCAATTGCATTTTCCGGCACTTCAGGTTTAGGTGCAAAGTAATCCCACCCCATCATAAAAACAACAGCCACAAAAGCTGCGATTAAAAGACCGTTATTACCTTCGGGTTGTTTACCTTGTCTTGGATCATAAGAAGCCATATTCAATTAATTTCCTTATACTTTTTACTTGCATGACAACATTCCTTTTTAGGCGGAACAGGGTCATACCCACCGTCATGAAATGGACCACATTTTAAAATACGCTTTAGTGCAAGCCATCCGCCTTTTATACCGCCATGAATTTTTAAAGACTCCACAGCATAGTCTGAACAACTTGGGTAAAAACGACATCTCCCACCAAATTGTTTAAAAATAGCATTGAAGAATGTACGATAAAACCAAACTAATTTCATTAATATTAATTGAAAAAATTTATCAAACACTTCAAAACCCTTAAAAATCATACATCGCCTGCCGATTTAAAAAAGTCCGTTAAAGCTTTTTGCGTTTCACGAACCATTTTCGAGTAATCTCTTTTTAGAATATACGGCCTTGCGATCCAATTCATCATATAACCTTGATGTTTAGGAAGTTCAAAAGAATCATTTCCTTTAACAACCTCATCAAAAACAGCCTTCATACGCCTTTTGGCAAAGTTACGACAAACAGCATTACCAACTTTTTTGCTTGCCGTATAACCAACAGCAACATTACCTTCAACCTCTGTCTCTTTAAGTAAAATAATCATTGAAGGCAAAACAAGCTTGGTACAATTCATACCAAACGATAAATATTCACGACGTTTTTTTAATTTAGTGACTTGCATAAAAAACCTTTAACGAAAAAAACCTGCCTAGCTTAAAACCAGACAGGCAAATTCGTTTTATAAACAAAACTTACGCGGATAGACGCTTACGACCTTTAGCGCGACGACGACGTAGAACTTCACGACCACCTGTTGTAGCCATACGTGCACGGAAGCCATGACGACGTGTACGTTTTGTCTGACTTGGTTGGAATGTACGTTTCATGTTTCTATCCTCTTTAAACTCAAAATTCTTAATTCAGTTGGGACTTATATATCCCCCACAATCAGAAGTCAAGCACTAATTTATCAAAAAATTTAATTAAGTTAAAAATCCACAGTACTGGCATACATGAGCAAAAAAGCATATAATAGCCTTATTAACAAACTTAAATAAAAAAACACACAATGAAAAAACTATTCACAACCTTAACCATTATTACCATATTACAACTATCAAATGCATTTGCTCACAACAGTGAAACATTTGAAAAAATGCCATTCCTTAAACCCTACAGTGAGCTTTTAGAAAAATACGTACACCCTGAAACCCTTGAGGGAATTCCAAGCACCGGCGTAAACTACCTTGGATGGCAAAGTGACCCAAAACACAAACCAGCCATGAAGTTATTAGAAAAAACCAACCTAAGCGACATAAAATCTAAAGAAGAAAAAATCAGCTTTTGGATAAATGCATATAACTTACTCACAATCGACCTTATTGTTACAAAAGGTGAACAAGAAAGCATACACAACCTAGGTGGACTTGTTGGCGACCCTTGGAATGAATTTTCGTGGGTGATTGATGGCCTTGAAATAACACTAAGCCAAATCAACCATCAAACGCTTAGAAACATTAACGAACCCCGAGTTAACTTTGCACTTACCTGCGCTGCAATTTCATGCCCCAATTTAAAAAATCAACCTTACTGGCCACAACTTATTTACACCCAACTGGAAAGGCAGACTCGAGAATTTCTTAGAAATAAAGAAAAAGGTGTAAAACTCATCAAAGCACCAAAAACCGATTCTAATTTAAGGCAAACCGACAAATTCAAAGTTTCTCAAATATTCCAATGGTTCAACAATGACTTTGAACATGGAAATATTGAAAGATTTGTTCAGCGTTATGTTTTTTTATACGGCGCTACGCATGACGGCTACCTACCCTACAATTGGAATTTAAACGCCTTAACAGGCAAAAAACCAAAACCTGTTCAACCAAATGAATAAAAGGAACCTTGCTTTTTAGATAATTTTCAGTACACTGCACGAAATTTATCTTTTCACAATTCCTTTTCTTTTTATTGAGAGCGAGTAATTTATGCAAAACTTTCAGCAAAACATTTTAACACAAGCAAAGTTTGTTGCTCAAAATGCACAACATGTCAGCATCAACCATACTGAATTAAACAAGCTTGCCCAAAAAGTTTTAAGTACAACAAATGATATCAACAGATCATGGACTGAACTAGACTTTAAACATCACTTTACCGACGGCACTGCAAAAACAGTACAATGGCTTTTACTTTCCAGCGCCTTAAACTTCTCATTTTGGGATGGAAAGGCTGAGGAGCTTTGGGAAGTTGAATATGACGGCGAATGGGTTAAAGGCTATTGGGCTTTAACCGCAGCACTCAAAAAAGCTGTTCAGACACACGACATACTCAATGCCAACTTTTTAGAAAACATGACCACTGAAATACTCTCTGAAATTTTAAAAGGTCGTGGCAAACCACCCCTTTTAAAGGAGCGTGCGCAAGTTTGCAGAAACATTGGAAAGACTTTAAACACTCATTTTAATGGTGAATTTATAAACGCTTTAGAACAAGCAAATAAAAGTGCAGTTACTTTAACAAACATTGTTGCAAACAACTTTACAGACTTTAAAGATGTTTCAACATACAAAGGACAGGAAATACCCATCTTAAAACGAGCTCAAATTTTAGTAGCAGACACATGGGGCGCCTTCAAAGGACAATCATTTGGTGAATTCAATGATATTGAAAAGCTCACTATCTTTGCAGACTATAAACTTCCGCAGTTTTTACGCGCCTTAAAAGTGTTTGAGTACAGCCCTGAACTTGCCAACATCGTTGATCGCTACCAAATCATTGAATCAGGCAGTGAAATGGAGGTCGAGCTACGCGCAATGACCATTCATGCTGTTGAAGAACTTAAAAAAGCTACGAAAGGGAAATTTTCCGCCGTTCAGTTAGACTGGTGGATATGGAACAGTTCTTTCGAAGCGCAGTACGAAGAAAAACCGCACCATTTAACAAGGTCGGTTTTTTATTAAAACTTATTAGCGAATATAAAACCAATCTGATCCGCGGCCTTTTTGACAAAAGAGCCCGCGGATTTTTTCTTCTCGACCTTGGTCGTAGTGGATAAACACGCCATCACGACAATTTCCACCACTATAATAAGGTTCATAAACATCCGAGTTTGGCATAAAGACAAACTTACCATCTCCATAGCGCCACTTGGCTTGACTACCCACAGGTGTTGTTGTTAAAGCATCATTAAACCTTTTGCGGTTTTCAACAACCATTAAGGTTACACCCTCACCAACACTCCCAACAGGCTTCCCCCAAATAGAAGACAAACTTGGGCTATCTAATTTTTCGTAACGCACAGAAGAAATAGATTCAGACTCCTCCGTTAAACCTGCAACATAATCGTCTATCGGGTTTGTTTTAATTTGCTTACCGTAAGTTTCCTCTTGTTTGGCAGCTTCAAGCGCGCTCACATATTCTTTATAACTTGTTGTTTCTCTGGAAATATATTCATCTGTACCACGAGAAGCCGAAACAATTGGCACACCCTTTTTATAATACCCCTGTTGATACGGAGCATAGCCGCCTGTACAAGACGCCAATAAAACACTCACCAACAATAAACAACCAATACTTTGAGAAACCACAGAAAAATCTCTTTATTCTTATATTCAGATTAATATAACAAAGACACCACAAAGAGGCAAGATTATCCATTCAGTTTTGACGTTAAATCTGCGTAAGCTTCATTAATTTCAGCTAATTTAACCTCAGCTTGCTTGATATCTTTTTCAGATCCACCAGCGCCACGCACTTTATCTGGATGGTATTGACGAATAGCTTTCTTGTAAGCTGAGCGAACCTCCTCATATGATGCCTTTGTTGACAAACCTAGAGTTTTAAATGATTTATCTGATGCACCCCACCTAAAATCATTAGAAGCATAAGATGATCCAGCCCCATCCTTAGCCGAACCATATCCACCTTGTTTTTTAATAAGTGCCTTCACATCCAGCATCAATTCATTCAACACCTCATCCGAAACAGAAAATATATGTGCAACAGCTTGAATAAAAGCTTTTTGATACAAATCATTTCCTTGGCCTGATCCATACATAACAACGCACAAACTTTCAAGGACCGGCAACAACTTATTCATATCAAAAGCCATCATTTCAGCCAGTCGAACAGCTACATGCTCAAAACCGTCTGATGATCTTCTATGCAAATTATACAAAGTCCTTACCGCAGAAACATCTTGTTTAGAAATCGACGAAATATTTTGAAATAACTGAACCTCTTCAGGTGTTACACGGCCATCCATTTTAGCAAATTTAGCATGCAAAATAACAAACAAATAAGAAAACTCAGTTTCCCACTCATCCCGCTTACGCATGGGACCTTCTATTTCCTCTATATAAAAGTCAAATGCAAAACCTATAAGCATACCCATCACAGCGCCAACAATGTCCTGCGTAACCGCAAAACCAACCAATGCCCCTATGACTTTACCCAGCAAAATACCACACACACCTTATTAAATTTTAGATTAAGATAAACGAATTATCATTGACGTACAAGTACACATACGTCTATAGTGTGAGTAATTTATAACAAAAACTAGGCCTCTTAACAGAAAATGAGAAATTTTGAGAACAAATTTATCGTGGCTGTCTTTGCCGCAAACCTAATAGCAGTTGTTGTATTTGGTGGTCGTTACTACTTAACAGGAAACATTGAAACACCACACAAAGAACAACAACAACTTGTTGAAGTTGAAATTGAAGATAGCAACCAAACAATCGCTATCGCCGCCCCTGTTGAAGAAGACCTTTCGGATTATGTAGCTGACCCTGAAAAAGGCAGAAAAATCTCAGGGAAATGTAAAGCTTGCCATGACTTCAGCCAAGGTGGAAAACATAAAACAGGCCCAAGCCTATGGGGCGTTTACGGTCAAAAGATCGCACACCATACAGATTACTCATACTCATCTGCCTTCGAAGCTGAAAAAGAAAAAGGTGAAATTTTTTGGGACGATACACACTTAAACGAATACCTGCTAAAACCTAAAAAATACATTAAAGGCACTAAAATGGCATTCCCAGGTATCCGTGACGCCAAAGACCGTCTAGACCTTATTGCTTGGATGAAGGAACAAAAATAACCCCATCACACCATTAAGTTAAAAGGGCAAGAAAAGCCCTTTTAACTTATATAAAAACAACTACAAGTGACTTATTCCACACAGAACCAATCGAACACCGAATAATTACAATCTTAAAAAACTCACTAAGTACTTGCAAGTCACACACAAAGCGAGTTACTTTTTGATAATCAACAATTAAAGTTAAAGGTGCAACATGCGTTTTATAAACAATCTTAAATCTCAAAAAGGCGCATTATTTGGTATGGACGCCCGCATTACACTAGCCATTTTTAGTGGCCTGAGTGTCATTGCCGGCACAGCAGGATATGGCTATATGCAACAAACACAAGTCACATCACTGGCAACAGAGTTAGATAACATTTCTAAAGCATACGCAAACTTCCAACTGGACACGAGTGTCAATACAAAAAACTTTAGCGACCTTCTCAATAATGATGGAGGCCAACTTGGCTGGAACGGTCCATACATGATCATGTCATCAGACAAACATGTATCCTTTGGAACCTACAGCCTCGAATACGGCATTGAAATGCGTAAAATCAAAGGAAAAAGCCCACGCCCTTGCGTAAACCGCCGAGATCTATGTTTTGTTTGGGCTAAGCTCACAGAAGTACCATCAACACTGGCAGCTGCCGTGGATGAACACATTGATGGAGAGTTAGACGAAAAAGGGACACCTGATAGTGGAAGACTTCTTGTTGACCTTGACCAATCGACAGATAAAGCTACGCTATATTACCGCATTTCTAGAAAATAAGCAGAAGCGCGCAAAAGTGTGTGAAAAAAAGCGCATCACACTTAGCGCACTTTATATAAATACACCAAACTTTAACGCCAAACATTTCCAGTTTGGCGTTTTATCATGTAAACTACAGAAGGATTAATCTATTTAAACAGGGGGCCTTACATTGGATATTGTTGACTTAATGATCAGCGACCATATTGTAACAATTGGAGACTTACAGGGCTTCCCTGTAACTGTACAAAAAGACCCTGATGCACTTATTGAAGCCCTTGGGCGTGCCGGTAAACTTTCTGAAGTTCAACAAATGCGTTACCGTGCAATTGCATATGACTACACCATCAAAACCGATGAAGAAATGATGGCAACAACGCCTCACCAAATCGATGGCATTGACCGTGAGTTTATGACATTTTACACAGCTTGCCCTATTGAACTTGCGCGTGGGACAATCATTTGGGCTGCTGCTGACCTTCCGAACAAACGATTAGTAAGTGAAATTGTTTTAAGACACAGAAAATCACGCCACGAATTTGTTTGGGCTACACCAAAGGCGATTGAAGGTGCTATCGAGCGCATGTCCAAGCGTGAAGGTCACTCATTAAAATTCTTAGTTGAAAATGCTTATGCGCAAATCAACCAAGGGAATGATGATGCTATCGTTTCATTGACGGATGAAATTATCCGCACAGCCTTTAAAAATGGCGCAACCGATTTACATATTGAAATTTTAAACCGTAAACCAACCGTTCTGGCACGTATTGACGGGGAATTAGAAGAACTTGTACCGCTTCCTGTAGAGGTTTACGAGCGTGTACTTGGTCGCTTGCGTCACATTGCAGGTGTGCGTGCAGAAAACTACAAAAAGCCACTTTACGGCCGTATGACTTTTGACCTGTCTTCACGTCAACAAGTTGATATTCGCTACACAACCCAACCAATTACCCTTGAAGGCACTGCCAAAATTGCAATGCGTTTCTTGCGCTCATTTGAAGGTAACTTAGATAATTTTGGCTATGCCAGCACAACTATTGAAAAAGTGGACAATTTAATGCGCTTTGAAGAGGGCTGCATTATCTTTTCAGGGCCAACGGGTTCTGGTAAATCAACAGCAGCTCGCTTGATGATTCGTCGAGGCCAACGCCCTGGACAAAACGTTATCTCATATGAAAAACAAATTGAGGAACGTATGGATAACGTTATTCAAACCGAAGAAGATACATCGGCTGGTTTGAACTTAGAAACATTTATGTATGCAGCACTTGGATTAGACCCAGATGTAATGTTTATTGGTGAGGTACGTAACCCTGAAGATACACAAAAAGCAATTGATGCTGGTAACTTAGGTCATCTTGTAATTACGACAATGCACGCCAACGACACTTTTATGACATTGGACAGATTATTACAACGTGGAGTGCCGCCAGAGCAAATTTTTACCAACGTACGTGGCATTATTTCACAGCGTCTAGTAAGAAGGCTTTGCTCTAAATGTAAAATTCCTACAGAAATTGATTTAGAACATGCTGACAAATTAAACAAACTTCGTAAAATTGGCTTTAGAGCTGGCGATATCATCTACAGACACAACCACAATGGTTGTGAAAACTGCCGTTACCGTGGATACCTAGGCCGTATTGCAATTGAAGAAGTTTTAGAACTATGGCGTAAAGATGTTAGCCGTAATATATGGACAAACACACGTTTACGCCCTGATTGGTTAGATATTATACGTGAACAAGCAAGATCGAGCGGGCACATGATTGATATGCTCACAAGTGGCATGCTTCACGTTAAAAATGGTATTACAAGTATAGAAGAACTGGAGAAATTCTTTAGTGCAGATATGGAAACAATTCAGTAACGACGGCATTGGGCCAAGATGTCGTGAAATAAGCGCACGTGACCGTGAACGCTTATTTTTCTTGATGCACCAAATGCTCAAAAGTGGGCAACCCACTGAAGCATGCGTACGTGCTGTTGCCCGTGCATTCCGATCTGAGAAGAAAGAAGAACTTAGCGCTGCTTTACACGGTATCGCACAAAAGGTTTCACAAGGTAAACCTCTTAGCCGTGCTGCTGAACATGAATATGTCCTGTTTACAGATATTCACCGTGCGGCGATTCTTGCAGGTGAAGCCTCAAACAATATGACCCAAGCTTTTGCGCTTTTACAAGAGCTAGAGGACAAGAAACTTAAAAACCAGCGCAGTGGTATGGCTGAAATTATTACACCAACCGTCCTTTTCTTTATGAGCTGTATTTCCATGTTCAACACAGGCTTAAACACCATGCCTACAATGGCACAAATGCGCCAAGCACAGGGCAAAGAAATGGCAGCAATTCCACAAGCTTTAATGGAATTTACTGCCGTAACAGCTGAATACTGGTATTTCATTTTAAGCGGCTTTATCATTTTTTGTGTAACGGCTTATAGTGTTGCCAAGTCCGCTCAGGGTAGATTTTGGCTAGATAGTTACATACTACGTATACCTGGGTTTGGTAAGTACATTACATATAAAACATATGCCAGCATGCTTTTATACTTCCCACACTTAATTGCCAGTGGGGTTAAACCAAAACAGATGATTCCAATTATGGAAGCTTTAGCTACAAACGCTATTTTAAAAAGGCGTATTGACCTGTTTAACCAGGTCATTACAACAGGTGGGCAAATGTCAGATGCGATGGAAAAAGCAGGTTTTCCGATGATTTCGGTAACACCTGTAAAAGTATCCGAAACATATGCTGGTAACGAAAAAGGCATTAATGATGTAATGATTGAAGGTATGCACCATTCCTATTCAATTTTAGAACGTGAATTAACCGATGCTTACACACAATTTGTGAGCGTCTTTTCAACCATTATGTGGCTACTTGGGGGCGCTGTATTGCTCCTTGAAATGCTTGCCATTGTTATGTCGCAAAACTAAGTAAGGGAACGGAGAAAATGTCCAAAAGCTTTGAATTAGGTCAAAAGTTTAAAAACATATGCTTTCTAGGCTTAAACCGTGTCGAGTATTTCCCTGAAAGCTCAGATGAATCTATTTTTGCAGATACATGGCAAGATGTCACAGATGAACAATCACGACGTAATTTAGCCATACTCTTTTTTGCACCGCGTGACCTTGATGGTGAACCTCTCGACCCATACATTTTCTTAACCGATACAGATGATGATGCTGATGAACAGAGCGTTTTAATAGCACAACAAGCCTTTGGAGATATCCCGCTTATAGATATGTGCCGTATGCGTTGTAATAACGCCAATGAAGTTCATATTCTTGTAACAGGTGACATCATATTCCATTGGGATAGCAATGACAGTTATGTTCAGCCAACATCACCTGTATCATGGGTGCGTGATATTCAAAATATCCTTAAAACATACCCAAGAACAACAGAAAGATATCTATATACATCTTGGGAGAACAACCGTGTAAATGAACTTGGTGTCAAAATTAGACCTGTACAAGAACTGGTGATATCTGAAGATGCTTGGGTAAACATGCCAAGCTTCCAAGAAAAATTTGGGTTCGCTGTGATGTTTACATCAATCCTTATTGCAGTGATGACTTACATACTTATTTTCTTACAAGGCAGTGATATTGATGACTTGTCACAAAAGATTAGGACAGTTGACCTAGAAACACCTTCTGGTAAAAACTACCTTGAACTTAACCGTGCGATTACAGAGCAACAACAATTTATGCGATACAGAAATTTAATATCATTTGTAACCACAGATGTTGCAAGCGCCATTCAAAGGTCTGGTATGAAAATTTCAACATTTGAGATTAAAACTCCTGACTCTCAAGAACCTTCGGATGTATTACTTGTTACAATCAAATCACAAAAAGATGCTTATAAGGGATGGCTTGAAGAAGAACCTATCAGCAAGGCATTGCTTGGACAAAGTGTTACAATGTCAGCAATTCGTCGCCCTCCAGGTGGAACACAATTCACTGTTGAAGGACTTGTTGAGCTTGAACCTATTTCACAAATGCTTGCAGAATACCAAGAAGATGTGAAGCGCTCACAACAACAAACACTCAGCACCGTTGCCAATCAAGGAGAGGGAGAATAAGCCATGATGAAATTTACACTCGGTATTGCTATTCTTGTTTTCACAGCAATTGTTGGCAGCTATAAATATCTCGAAAATGAAGATTTAATAATCGCAAAACAGCGTGGACTTATTGAAGCAAAAGATAAGCTGGACAGATACAAACGTATTGAACAGCGCAGCAAACAAATACCTAAATTTGCTGTTGTACGTGGTGATGACAAGAAGAACATCATTGAACGTTTACTTGAAATTGGTGAACCAGGTTTAAAATTTAACTTTATTGGGCAAGCACGTCGTCAAGATGCTCACCTAGGTATCATTAGGCATACCTTCAAAATTTCAGGGCCTGCAACCTTCAAAGAAATGCAAGAACTGCTCAAGAAAATGCAAACTTTACCTTCTTTACCAGGCTTTGTTGTTTACAACGTTTGCTTTGCATGCGGCGCAACAAACCAAACACTTAAAGAAGACCAACACATGATTAATATAGAAGGGTACTTATATGCGTATGATCCAAACATCATTTAATGTTTTATTAGCATCTTCTATATTTATAACAATAGCCCATGGCGCTATTGCTCAAGAAGACAGCCTCCCTTGGCCTAAAACTTTTGTAGGTCAACCAGACTTTGAGTTCTTAAGACAAGACGTTATTAATGAGTATGAACGTAAAAAAGGCGAAGAGTCCGATAAGTATATTGCAACACTTAAAGACCTACTTACATCTAAAGACATCGATCCATTTACACCTCGCCCACTCACGTCAGATATTGGGCGCAGTAAGTACAGCCGTGACGTTTTCGAACAAAGATTTGGACTCAAAAAACAAAACAGAAAATTTAGAGAAGTATACCCAGAAGTTGAAGTTGGAAGCGGCCTTGAAGTACGTCTTATCAATGGTGTAATAGCACAAGCCGAACTATTGAGCGATAATCAGGCACGCATTACAGCCGATAATCGCAAAGTTAGAATTGAAGTTGATGATGAAGGTTATGTTATTGAAGCTAACCGTGAAAAAAGCATTTCAGAGTCATTCGACAACTTATTAGGTGAAAGCAATCAATATATTAAATCAAGCGATTTAATAGAAGACGATGAGCCTTTACCAGAGGTGACCGGGTTGCCTGAGTACCATATTTCCATCAACAATTTACCTGACCTTGATAAAATTACTGATGAACAAAAAGAAGGTTTGGATGCCTTTGCATCTTTCCTTGAAAACATCATCACACAAGCAACCAAGGCACGTGACGCCGATATGAAGGAAATAAACTTTGAGTCCGAACTGGCGAAACTGAGTATTCAGAGTATTGTGACCTCACCATACCCGTATGCAATAATTAACAATAAGCGTTATACAGAAGGCGATCGCATTCCTCTTAAAATCACTTATGCTGAAAAAGATACATCTGAAATTGAGCAATTAATTGATTCATACATGCCAAATAAGGAAGCTATCAGTGAAGAATCCTACAAGCAATACCTGATACTCAAACAAGACGCACTTGACCAATTTACAGAAAGAGCCGGTATTTTAGGGCAAAAAACTCAAGGAAACATACATAAGGTAAATGCAACCATAAAAGAAATTAAGTCACGTACTGTTCTATTGGATATGTTAAACCAAGAATACAAGCTTGAAATTAAGCTTGCATTATAAACGAGGAATAAAATAAATGCTTAAAGGACTGAGAAACCAAAAAGGTGCCTTCTCTCCCTTTATGTTTGGCATGCTCATGGGCGTTGCCGTATTTAGCGCAGCTATGAACCACTGGGCCAAAAAAGAAATTGTAGACATTGAAAAGCAGAATATTCAATCCGAACACCAAAAAGCTGAACAAATAAAACAGGCATTTGAAAACGCAATTTTAACCGAAAATATCAATTCAGATAACGGTTACAGTGAAGAAATGAATTTAGCACGCGCGCAAAAATTCCTGAGTGGTTCAACAGGTCAAACCAAAAGCGGAGAACAGGCATTTCTAAGTACTGCAATAAAAAGTGGGTCATTTAAAACGAGCAACTCGCGTGTATTAATCACAACAAGTGATGATGAAGCTATCAAAGATGAAATTCGTACACTTGGAAGCGATGCTATGGCTGACTATAACAGCGCAGATAGTAGTGTTGTTATGTTTGATAGCGAAGAAGTGCGTAAAAAACAAATTAAGGAATCTAAAACACTTCTAGAAAGAGAAGCTTCACAAATCTATAGATCCTACACAGCCTATAATTATAAGTTCCCAACAGCTGAACAATATAAAACACAAGTAAATGCCGCAACTGGCTTACGTGATGTATGGGGCAGCCCATTTAAATACGACCGAAAATCTGATAAAGTCGTTGTACTTTCTTTTACGACGCCTTGGGGCTATACTTATAAAAAACGTTTAGATATGAATTAAGAGAATAAAAAAATGATATCCTTTAAAAACATAAAAAAATCTCTTCAAAACCAAACAGGTGCTATGTTTGGTATGGACGCCCGAATTGCACTTATTATTGCCAGTGTACTTGCGGCAACTGGCGGTGTCACAATGATGTCTAAATTAGAACGAAGTCGTGTAGAAGGTGCTGAAATTGGATTACAAATCATTAAAGACGCCCTTGAAAATCATTATAAAACAAAAGGATTCACAGCTTTAGCACCAGATATCCGAACCCTTTTTGAACAAGGCTTTATTGAAGAAACAACCTTAATGCGTGACCCATGGGATAACGAATGGCGTTACAACACTTTAACACGCAAAATTAAGTTGAATGATTTTGAAATTACAGAAAATATAGCAACTATTCACACCGCAGGGAAAGACGGTGTAGACGACACCCCTGCTCCAACATTTGAAGCTGAATGGAACGTATGGCAACCATTAAACGATGATATAGGTATTAAATACTCAACAATTGAAGTTGAAAAATCACGTGTATCTGAATACCAAGGGCGTGCGAAACTTATTGTAGATAAACTAGAAGATTACAGCGCAGCTAATTTCATTGAAGCGCAGGCAGAATGCCCTGAGGCAACATGGTGCAACAACACACCGAAAGACGGGGACAAATACACAGAATTCAATTTTTATCCTCAATCTAACACAGACAACTCTGGTGCAACTTATTATGACAACATCAAAACTGGCGGTAGCAACAGCATTTTTGTATCTGGTGACAGCTTAAGCATGGCAGAGCTTATGAAAACACTTGGATTGCCAGAGGAGTTTGCATTTGATCCTTGGAAGCGTGTTTTGAAGTATGATTCAAACTTTATTCAGGATCGTCCAAACCCCCATAAACCACCATTTTCGGCATCTATTATTTATGAGTAATCATGTGGTGGTATGAAAAAAAGTTTGTGCCTGAACATGAATTCGAAGAAGGGCCTTTTTATAATTTATCCCTGAATAAAGTAACAATATGGGGGGTGATTGTATTTTACGCTATATTACTCGTCATAAACCTGAATACAGAAACTGTGTTTTCACTCAACAACTTTACAATGATGTGCATTGCACCCATTTTGGCAAGGCTTACTGCCATCGACTTAAAACATCAACTTTTATTGAATGTTTATGTTTTACCTCTCTTTATAATAGGCCTTATAAATGCTGGGATTTCGCCCAACATGACCCTTTTAAGCTCTATCACTGGCGCTGCTATTTCAGGCGGTAGCCTCCTTGCTTTAAACCTATTACTCAGCAAAATAAACAATAAAAACAATATAGGTGGTGGTGACATTAAGTTTTGTTTTGCAGCTGGTGCATTTATAGGCTTAGAACTTTTACCTTACTTTTTTTGGCTTAGCTTCTTTATAGCACTTATTATGTATCCACTCTTAAAAGCAAAAAACAAATATATATCATTCGGCCCTGCCCTTATTTTTTCATTATGGATCCTTTTATCCATCCATAATTATTTTTATTAAACAAACTATTCCTTGCCAATAAGGCTAAAGGTTTCTATAACAAGTTTATGAATAAATGCGCATGGCCAAATTGTAAAAACGAAGGAACCTTTGCTGCCCCTAAAAGCACAAAGGACATATACGACCGTCAATACTTCTGCCAAGAACACATCAAAGAGTTCAACAAAAGATGGAATGGCCTTGACGGCATGACCGAAGACGATATTTTCTCCATGCAAACAAAGTCCACATGGGAAAGACCTACAAGACGCTTTGGCATTCATGGCGTTAGCGCACAAACTGCTCAATTCACATTTTCAAACGCTGAAGATTTGTTCAGGTTCTTCAAGCAGCGTCAAAAAGAAGAGAGCATCAAAAAAGCATATGGCTTTGAAGAACAAAAAGATGAAGAAAACTTACCACCAGACATCAAAGAAGCATGTTCAATTTTAGGAATTGCTCTTCCCATTGAGTTTACTAACCTTAAGAAAAAATATTTATCTTTAATGAAAAAGCACCACCCAGATCTCAACAAAGGATCAAAAAAAGAAGAAGACCACGTTAAAAAAATTAACGTAGCCTTCCAAATTATACAAGATTATATAAGTAAATAGCACTAATTAATCTGTGGCGCTGGGCTTCCCAAGTAACTTGAAATAACACGTGTTGCCATGTTTTTATCACCTTCTTGAATGGCAGAGTTTAAGCGGATTTGAACACCCATTGTACGCATAATCTCATCGGCATCTTCAAAACGCTTCAAACGATCCACACGTTGCATGCTCAACAAAGCTTCTAGCATTGTTAGACTTAGACTATTTCCTGCAACCTGTGCAATTGCTAAGTGCCACTGACGCTCAACATCTTCGATTTCTTCAGCTGTTCCTTGACGGCTAATGACGTAAGACTGAAGAATTTTCTTTTTTTCTGCCGATGCATCACATGCGATTCGCACCATTTCAACTTCAAGCAAAACGCGCAGTGCTTCCACATCACCAGATTCCATTGTGCTATATTGACCAAGCAAAGCTAAATCTTTCATCAAAATAGCAGGATCAGGCAAACGAATAAAGCTACCACGACCTGGTGTTACATCTAAAAGACCTGAAACGCGCAACATTTGCACCGATTCACGAAGTGTTGTACGAGAAACACCAAAATGTTTACAAAGTTGCTCCTCTGTTGGTAAGCGATCGCCTGGCTTTAAAGCACCCGTAAAAATCATATTTCTTAGGTGGTTGGCAATATAAGTAGACCTTCTTACACGTGGCTGACTATCTACCAAAGGCAGATTTACTGACTGATTCATTGAATATATCCTCTCTTATTCTTTTTAAGTACAAGACATACCTGACCAAGGCATATCATTATTCGTTAAAGTTCTTTAAACAAAAACAACTATCAGTTGTTAGAGATTAAATTATTTAGTTATATTCAAATCCAAAAACATCCTTATCATACAGCATTCAAATATATGTGTAAAGATAATTGTAATATATAGCAATTACATTAAAATCCTCAGAAAAACCGCCAACATTTAAAGTAAAACAATAAAAATATAACAACCTAGAGTTGATAACCATAAAATATTTAAGACAATTTAATAGACTTTTTAAAACTTTCACCCACAGCCTTCTCAACAGAAGTGGAAACATCACAAGAGTCCAACATATTTAAACCAGCCTCTGTCGTTCCACCCTTGCTAACAACATCTAACTTCAGCTCAGTAATAGATTTCTCCTTCAAAGAAAATGTGGCATACGCACCTGCACCTTTACAGGTAGCTGCCACAAGGCGTTGTGCCGTATCATAATCTAACCCACATGCTTCTGCCTTTTTTGCCATTGCCTCCATCACATAAAAGAAATAAGCAGGCCCTGAACCTGCAATGGCTGTAATAATATGCAAATCATCTTCATGGGTAACTTCTACAAAATCGCCACAACACTCGAAAATCTCCTGAAATTTCAATTTATCATTTTGATTCCATGACACAGGAAAGAACGTACCAACAACCCCTTCACCAATAGAACAAGGTGTATTCGGCATAATGCGTACCACAGAAAATGTTTGATTTTGGGTATACTTCAAAATATTTTGAGACTGAACACCCGCCATCATTGAAACGATAACAGCATCTGGCTTTAAATATTTTTCATACTCAGGTAATATTTCATGATAGTTTTGAGGCTTAAGCCCTAGAAGGACTGTATCAAACCCAGCTTGTCCATCAAAACCATGTAAGTCTAAACTTTCCATATTTTGAGTGCTTTTCCCACCGTGAGACACCACATAAAATGCACTTTTATCAACAGTACCAGCACTCAACATTCGTTTAACAATCGCTGAGGACATATTACCAAAACCCAATACCAAAACTTTTTGAAACATAATTACTACCTTTAAAATCAATATTTTTATGTGACTTATGACTATATCATATAATTTAAATATCTTCACTTTGACATATGAAGGTTAACACAGTAAACTGCCCAAACAATTACTTAAAGGAATTTAATATGTTTGTTGTTACAGGTGGTGCAGGTTTTATCGGTTCTGTAGTAATAGCTGAGCTTGAAAATAATTTTCCAAACACACCCATTGCAGTTATAGACTGGCTTGAAGAAGATGATCGCTGGAAAAATATTAATAAACGCACTGTAAGCAATATTATCTTCCCTGAAGATACCTTCGAATTCCTAGAGGACCATCAGAGTGAAATTAAAGCCATTATTCACATGGGTGCCATTAGCACAACAACAGAAACAAACGTGAATAAGATTGTTGAACAAAACATTGGTTACTCACTCGACCTTTTTGACTGGTGCACTGAAAATGATATTCCATTCATTTATGCGTCATCAGCCGCTACATATGGTGAAGGAGAGAACGGTTTTAATGACAGCATAGACCCAACACACCTTAAAAAACTTCAGCCATTAAACCCATACGGTTTTAGCAAGCATATGGTAGATAAAGCCATTATACAAAAGAACGAAAAACCATCACAATGGGTTGGTTTAAAATTTTTCAACGTTTATGGCCCAAATGAATACCATAAAGGCGGACAAAAAAGTGTGGTTGCACATGCATTCAAACAAATACAGGAAACCGGCAAAATGAAATTGTTCAAAAGCCATCACCCTGACTATGAAGACGGCATGCAACTTCGTGACTTTGTTTACGTAAACGATATTGCAAAAAACATTATTTGGTTTATTAAAAACCCTCAGGTTTCGGGCATTTTTAACCAAGGCACAGGTAAAGCGCGCAGCTTTAAAGACCTAACAATCGCAACATTCAAAGCCATGAACTTGCCAGAAAATATTGAATATATTGATATGCCTGAAAACCTTCAAAACCAATATCAATACTTCACAGAAGCAAACATGAATAGCTTTAATCATGTTTACAAAAAGCATGAAGGTAAAGAATATAAACCAACATCGCTTGAAGACGGTGTGACGGATTATGTTCAAAACTACCTGTTAAAATCAGATTCATACATCTAATTAATTCAGAGCTTAGAACCCATGCAATTTTCACATATTGACCCTGTAGCATTTACAGTTTTTGGCTTTTCCGTTCATTGGTATGGACTTGCCTATATTGCAGCTTTTTTACTTGGCAGTAAATATGTGGAAAAGTCATTTGCATCTGCCCCTAAACAAAGCAACCTAAGCAAGGATAATGCAGACAGCGTATTAACATGGATTATATTAGGTGTTTTGCTTGGTGGTCGCTTAGGCTATGTATTTTTTTATAACGCTGGTTTTTATATTGAACACCCTCTAGAAATTTTAAAATTATGGCAAGGTGGTATGTCATTCCATGGTGGATTACTTGGGGTTATCGTTTCAACCTACTTATACGCCAAAAAGAATAAGATTCCCTATTTAGAATTAACCGATCGCATGGCTCCTGCATTTTGTATAGGCCTTTTCCTCGGCCGTATTGCAAACTTTATCAATGGCGAATTATATGGGCGTATTACCGACTTACCGTGGGGCATCATTTTCCCACATGGAGGGCCTGAACCAAGACACCCTTCCCAACTTTACGAAGCATTTTTAGAAGGGGGCTTGTTATTTTTAATACTGCACCTTACATTGAAGAAGTCACCCAAAAAAGGGTTTGTGAGTGGTCTATTCTTAATAGGCTATGGAACCTTTAGAAGCATAGTTGAATTTGTACGCGTACGCGACCCTCAACTAAGCGATGGTATATTCGAAGTAATATCCATGGGACAAATACTGTGCATACCAATGATTTTAATAGGTACAGCAGTGATTTTATTAAACAAGGGAGATCGTTAATGACCACGATTGAAGGCATCTTAAAAGATAAGATTAACGAAACCGGTGCTATCTCAGTAGCTGAATATATGGATACATGTTTATATCACAATGAACACGGCTATTACATGTCATCCACACCATTTGGACCTGAAGGCGATTTCACAACTGCACCAGAAATTAGCCAAATATACGGTGAAATGATTGGCGCTTGGGTTGCTGACACATGGATCAAAATGGGTCGCCCGCAGTCATGGCAACTCTTAGAAGCTGGTCCAGGTAATGGCACACTTATGAAAGACGTCCTTCGAACTTTAGAGCATGCCCTGCCCGAAAGCTACGAAGGCATTACAATCACACTCCTTGAAATTAGCCCTATGCTTAAAATCAAACAAAGGGAATCTCTTGAGAACCACAACATCTGCTGGGCAAACTCACTCGATGACATATCCTTCGAAAAGCCTACCATCGTTATTGCAAATGAACTTTTAGACGCCTTTCCAGTGCGCCAATTCAAGCAAAAAACAAACGGTGAATATCAAGAAAAGCTCATCACGCTTCAAAATGGTAAATTTGAATGGACACTTAGCGATGAAACAACAAACCTTAACCTTTCAGGTGAAGTTGTTGAAACATCCGACGCCATGGAAAGCTTCTTATGTAAGCTAAAAGACAAGCTTACAAATGGTGCTGCCTTATTCATCGACTACGGCGACCACGCCACAGGTGACAGCCTTCAAGCTATCGAGAAGCACAAAAAGGTAAACCTTTTCGAACACCCTGGCAAAGCTGACCTAACAGCACATGTTAACTTTGACAACGTTCGCCGTGTTCTTGGAACAGACCGTACAAGCTTTGCAGAGCCTATGGGGCAATTCCTAAACAGCATTGGGTTACCACTACGTGCAGCTGCATTACTTGGCCGCGCAACAGAAGCTCAAAAGAAAGACATTGAACAAGCAACATACCGCTTAATGCACCCAGAACAAATGGGCGAAATGTTCAAAGTTATTACTTACAGAACCCATGCTGAATACGACCTGGCAGGTGTTTACTTTGAACCGCAACCAAAAAGCAACGCAGCCTAAAGCTGAATTGTATTTTAAGCTTGTGAAATAAACCATTTATAATTACTTTATAGCGCATGAGATTATTAGAATTAGACCATCAGCTGCAATATGCAGAACACGCTTTCGGGACCATTTCCGAAGGTGAAAAACCGTTAACCGATACGGATGACCTTATCCGTGCTTACACTGAAGTACTGGGCCCTATTGCGCACATGCGTCAAGTGCATGGTTCACGCATTGTTTACACCAGCGAACCTGGCTGCATTGAAGAAGCAGATGCGATTTACACGGATAACCCAGACCTTTGGTTGGCTGTTAAAACAGCAGACTGCGTGCCTGTTTTAATTAGCACACCCCATGCAGTTGCTGCGGTTCACTGCGGTTGGCGTGGTTTAGAAGCTGAAATTTTACCGCAAACCATTAAGCTATTAATGGACGAATACAACATTACAGCGGTTGACGTTTTTATTCACATTGGTCCATGCATTAGCCAAAGTAAATACGAAGTGGAAGCTGAAAAATACCAAGCTATTTTTGATGAAAAACACTTTAAGCCAGCAGGCAAAAAAGGCTATGTTTTAATGGACTTAGTGGGTATTGCCATAGACCAAGCGCGTGAACTAGGCGTTCCTAAAAACCACATTATTGACAGTGGTTTGTGCACCTACCAAGACAAGGATCTGTTCCATTCTTACCGCCGTGCCAAACAAGAAGGTCAAGAAGGTTACAACGTTCAATGTTCTTTAGTTAAACGCTTCGAACAATAGTTTTTACACCAATTTAATTGTAAGTGTTGATTTTTGTGCGCAAACCGCACGAAAATGATGCGCATATAAACGCACCAGCACGCAACAAAGCGCAAAAGTTAAGCCACAAACCCTCAAAAATCACGTTATAGTTGTAAAAAATGTATTTTCTTTCGCCCCTATGCGAAACAGTACACCTATGACACCACAAGAAAATTGCAAATAAACACTTATGCGTGTAAACTTTACAACTAACACACTTTTAAAATTTAAAATCTCAAAGTAAAGCGCTTTTCACACATGAAGATATTTAAAATTATAACCATCATTTCCATGACATTATTCACACTTGCAATACTAATAGCATTTGGCACATGGTACTGGTTTGAGTTTACATTTGCGAACACATTAGATAGAAAATTTTATGGTCACGATAGTTATTATATTTCAAAGGCGTTACAAGCCTCATATGGAATCGCAGAATACTCCCCACGAATAGAAAACGCCCTAAAAAAGGAAGAACTTCAAGAAGAGACATGCAATCTGTTGGGGAACTCATTAACATTAAAAGAATGTATCTTACCGCTGCATGTTTCATCAGATAGCTTGATTGCGAAGACAAGACCTTTACAGCTACCCCTTATTCGCAGAACACCCCCTATTGTATGGTTCCATGAATTCACCTTAAAAAATGAACGATATAAAAATGTATTATATAAAGTGTTAAATAACCCCTGCAATTATTTTAACTCACTTCATTACAGTGTGGATAAATCACCTCAAGAAAGTTTTAATGATTGGGAGAATTACAGGTGCTCCAAACGCGATGGAGTAGAGCTTGAAGTACACTTTGTAGATAACACAGGAGATTTACAGAAAAAAGAGCTTATTAATATAGACTTTACAAATAACTACAAAAGAAAACAAAGTTATTACGGTAGTACAAGTCAAGATAATGAGATAGATAGCCATATATCAAAACGCTTCAACTCATACATATGGAATTTAGAGCAAATGCTTATGGTAGGTGTTGCATTTCAAGGTGAAGATGACTTTCCGAATGAAATGAAAATGCATGGTTGTAAAGTTATGGAAAAGAATTTCCCAATTTCTGACTGCATCATGCCAAGGTTTAGTACGTTAGATAAACCTAAAAAATGCAGTGAAAGAGTCGGCGCTCCTTGTATATCCTTAACCGCGCATGAATACCTAAAAAAGCACCCTATGATGAAAGAATATAAACAAGCTATTATAAACCCTTGTGGCTATGCAAAAAAAATTAATAGAAATAACATGTTAAACCTATGCCAAAACACATCAAACCTCATTAAACCTATCAATGTCATTTTTGACTTCATAGACGAAACAGGACATGTGGTTGACAGCATGCATATGCAATAAGGTACAACACAAACTTCACATAAAAAAAGCACCTCATTTGAGGTGCTTTTTGTTCGATTGTTTAGGCTGAAGTTTCACACTGCTGAGTCGAACCTGTTGGAACAGGTTTTTCAGTGTTTTCACCCACTTCATTTACAGAAGGGCAAATAAAGGTAAACCAAGACCATCCAATAACCGCCATCGTAAATGACGCCATTAAAATACCCAGCTTTGCCTGATTTGCATAACCTGTTACATCGCCCATATAGGCCAAGTCTGTCACGAAGATAGACATGGTAAAGCCGATGCCTGCCAACAAGCCAATGCCCACAAGGTGCCTGTACGTCATGCCGTCGGGCAATTGAATTTTAAACAATTTAACCGCCAACAAAACACAAGACACAATAGCAACTGGCTTCCCCAGCATTAAACCAAGGGAAATACCCATGGTTACAGGTTGAAAAACATCTGATACGCTTACGTTCCCTAACACAATGCCCGCATTTGCAAGTGCAAAAGCCGGCATAACAAACCATGCATTCATAGGTGACAACCAATGCTCTGCTGTTTTAAGCAAAGACCAGTTACCGCCAAGCTTGGCTGTTGATGGGATCATAAGTGCAGTGATACCCCCTGCCACTGTTGCATGGACCCCAGAATTTAAAACACAAACCCAAAGGCCAATACCCCATAAACCATAAAAAGCAAGGTTATGAGATTTCATGCGGTTTTGCACAAACAACAGCCCAATAAAAATGGTTGAATAAAGCAACCACTGTAACTGAATGTCGCCCGAGTAAAACACTGCAATCACGCCAACGGCTAATAAGTCATCAATCACTGCAATGGCTAACAAAAACACCTTTACAGAAAGTGGAACTTTACTTTTTGGCACAAGCATTAAAACGCCCAGTGCAAAAGCAATGTCTGTTGCTGTTGGTATAGCCCAACCATGTAATGCACCCAACACCGAATAGGTGAAAAATGCAAAAATACCCGCAGGTAATAAAACACCACTTAAAGCAGCTGCACCTGGCAGAAATGCTTTTCCGACTGTGTTTAAGTTACCTTTTTCATCACAAATTTCCCGTTTCACCTCTAAACCGATGGTGAAAAAGAAAATATACATCAGACCATCATTGATCCAGTGATGTACGTTTTTTGTGATGGCGAAGAGTGTGTACTCATTGTGAAGGAAATGAATATAACCTTCACTAAAAGACACAAACTGAGGAAAATTACCGCCCATGCTTGTAATAACACCTTCCAAAAAAGGAATGTTTACTGCAAACAGGGCGAACATCGTCGCCAGGATAAGGTTGATACCGCCAACAGCTTCTGCACCCAACAGCTTTGCGAGGGTGCTTGATTGATCGTGACTCATAAAAAAGTCTCTCCAAAAGTAGCGTGAAATTAAGGCTTTATGGCGTAAAGCCCAATAATAAAGAATGTAAAGCAATAAGCAAGAAGTGCTCTTGTTTTATAGAAAAGGAACTTTAAGTCTGCTTTCGCTTCATTCATTTATATATGCCTATGGAGGTAGGATGTCAAGGGTTTGAAAGGGTTAATTGTGGGCTAGCCATTTAAATAATGGTAGATTTGCTCAGCTAAAGCTTCATTCACACCTTCAACACGCTTAAGGTCTTCCACTGAGGCGTTTTTAACGCCAGCGGCACTGCCAAAGGTTAGTAGCAATGCTTTTTTACGCTTTGCACCCACACCTGGAATGCTATCCAGCGCTGACTTAAAGGTTTCCTTACTGCGCTTTTGACGGTGAAAACCAATAGCAAAACGGTGCGATTCATCACGGATTACTTGCAGCAAGAACTTTAAGGGCGAGTTATAGGTAATCTCCAATGGTTTTTCTCGCCCACTTTGGAAAATGGTTTCCAAGCCTTTATCCCGATATTCACCTTTTGCAATGGCAAGCAACAGCGGATAACCTTCTCCTACTAACCCCAACTCTTCCATCACACTGGTAAGAACACTTAAATGCCCTTTACCACCGTCCACCATAATCACATCTGGCCAAACAGGCGACGCAGAACCTTCGGCTTTCGCTTTTTCAGTTTCTTTAAGAAGTTTTCCGTAACGGCGCATCAACACCTCACGCATCATGGCGTAATCATCTGGCGTATCTTTGCCTTTAATGGCAAATTTACGGTAATCGGACTTTAGCATAGAACCTTCGCCAGCAACCACCATGGAAGCCACAGCTTGCTTACCTGAAATATTCGAAATGTCGAAACATTCAATGCGTTTAACAGGGCTTTCAAGTTGCAACAGCTGTGTAAATTCAGCCATTTGCTTTATCCATGAACTTTCTTCTGAAAGTTTACGTTTAAGGCTTTTTTCTGCGTTCATAAGGGCTTGCCCTACGAGGTGGCGCTTTTCACCTTTTAAAGGTGTATATATTTTAACACGTTTACCTTCATTTAAGCTGTGCGATAAAGTTTCAGCGTCGCTTACTTCATGAGACGTTACAATTTCCTTCGGGGCATCTTTTCCTGAATAATGCATTGCAATGAAAAGGCGTAAAACTTCCGAATCATCCAGCTCTGCCACTTCTTTTGGATAAAACTGTGCATTTCCAACATGCTGACCATTCTTATAACTAAAAATTTGAATGCACACATGTGGATTTTGACGATAAAGAGCAACAATATCACCATTTTCAACAGCTGCACCATAGGTTGATTGAATGGCTAGCGTTTGCGCAATAGACTCTAAACGGTCTCTGTACATAGCCGCTTTTTCATAATCCATTTGGGTTGAGGCTTCTAGCATTTTATCCTGCAAGGCCTTTTGAACACTTGTTCCCTGCCCTTTTAAGAACTTTTCTGCTTGCTTGACCAAGTCTTTGTAGTCGGCTGGGCTAATGCGCCCTACACAAGGTGCACTGCAGCGCTTAATGTCATATTTCAAGCAAGGGCGTGAACGGTTTTCAAACTCACTGTCCTTACAAGTACGCAATAAAAAAGCTTTTTCTAACATTTCCATGGTGCGGTACATGGCACCTGCGTCGGGGTATGGCCCAAAATAATCACCTTTTAATTTTTTAGACCCACGGTGCGACATCAGGCGTGGTGATTCTGCCTTGGTGAATAAAATGTAAGGATACGAAGCATCATCACGAAAAATAATGTTATATTTCGGCTTCAAGTTTTTAATTAGGCTAATTTCAAGCAATAAAGCTTCAGATTCAGAAGCCACTTCAACCACAACCACTTCACATGTTTCGAACACCATTTGACGAATGCGGTTTGAAAGACCGTTGCCCTGCGCATAATTTGAAAGACGATTTTTAAGGTTTTTGGCCTTACCCACATATAAAACATCACCTTTGTTATTCAGCATACGGTAAACACCTGGCGTTTCAGGTGCACGCTTTATAAAGTCTTTTAAAATGTGAATGCCATCGTTACTCATTATGAATGTCAAACTAACACAGATACTTATCAAATTAAACGGCATTATTTACCCCCTAGGGCAAATTTTCCACGGCAGGATTTGCCATACAAATGTACCTTTAAAATCAGACAAATAATGTTATCCCCGAAACCTGTGGATAACTTTGTGGGTAATTGACGGTGTTGTGATATTAATCCCCCACACCCTTTAAACTTTTGCACATTGCACAAAAAGTAAGCATATAAATTTACATATAAAAATCATACACTTAAATATAACTACAAGGGTTTATAAGACATTTAACAGAAAAAAAAAGCTTTTGCATACAATATTTGTGGATAAAGACATGCCGAATATTATACGAAGAGGCAAAAAACGCCTTTGTCCGACAATAAAAGCACCAATAAAAAGAGGTATTTATACCTTTACTAGGCAATAATTTTCCTGCGAAGTTAAACCTATTCTAACTCAAATCATAAAAATGGAAATTTCCCCAGCCCTTAACATAGACATGCCATATCAAATAAAAAGTACCCCACCCATAAAATAGACACGTGTCAATTTTAAACCTCAATCAAAAGTTGTAAATTA
>NZGE01000046.1 GCA_002689455.1 Magnetococcales bacterium
AATAAGAAATTTCGCTTAAAATCATTCGGTTATAAAGGTGTTTACAAAAAAAATTAAAAAATAAACATTTTTGGCTTGACGCGAAAGGTAATCCTTCATATATTCAGCCTCGGTTAAGGGCCTGTAGCTCAGTTGGTTAGAGCACTGTGTTGATAACGCAGGGGTCACAAGTTCAAGTCTTGTCAGGCCCACCATTTATTCTTCCGCCAGTTTCGGCGGTTTTTTTATTGTCTACATATACGAATATATTTAGTGCTATTGGTAAGACTTCTATATGATTTTTGAAACAGGTGTTTTAGACCATTCAGTTTCAATATCTTTAATTGATTTTGAAATTTTACTGTCTTGCGTTTTATGCTTTGAAAGGCGCTCTGCGTTTTTGCCTAAGCTATCTATCACATCGTATAGTGAAACTTTATCAATTGCTTTTTGCAGTAAAATTTCGTGTTTACCTGAATCATCAAAGTGAATGATATTACCTGAAGATAGGCTTTCAATAATGTCCTTTGCAAATACGTGGCTTCCTAAAATCTTGCCTGCATTGTGAAGTGTAAGCGGGTTTTCACCTTTTTCAAATTTTGTGTGAACCGTTTTTAGGATAAGCAGGGCTTGATAAAGTTTATCCTGTGGGTGAACATGGGTTCGTTTGATTGCAAACTTTGATTGCTCAGGGTTTTGAATATAAAAACATAAGCTGCCACCAATAAGGATGATAAGCCAGTTTAAATAAAGCCAAATGAAAATTAAAAGAATAACGGCAAAAGAAGAATAAATTGCATCGTAACTGGCGTTGCTGGCAATAAAGGTGGAAAAACCACCAGCAGCTGCTTTCCATAGAACAGTTGTTGAAATACCTGCTAATAATGCAGGTATCCAATTTACCTTGGTATTAGGCACTGCTTTATTTAAAAGTGTGAATAAAATAACAGGCATAATAACAGCTGAAACAGTGTCAATAATGGTTGGCATAAAGCTTGCTGTATTAGTTGCAATGTGTAAGGTTTCTGCAATAAATGGGTTTGTAGTAAATTTTGCTTTTAAGCCTGCAATGCTAAATAAAAGAATAGGACCAACTGTAATAACGCTTAGATAGCCTGTAAAGCGTTGAATATATGCTCTTGGTTTGTCTATTTGCCAAATTCCATTAAATGCAGCTTCAATTTTTTGAATAAGAGAAACGACGGTGTAAAGTAAAAACCCTAAACCAATGGCGCCTAACACACCCACTTGAACATTGTTGACTTTATCGATAATACTTTTCGCAATATCTGAACTTTGTTCACCAAGCGGTGCTAGTTGCTCTAGTAAAATTGGCTCTAATTGGTTATGAACGCCAAACCCTTTAAGGACAGAAAAACTTAATGCTAGCAAGGGTACAATTGATAGAATTGTTGTATAAACAAGGCTGGTGGCACGAAGTGGAAGTGTTCCTGTTATGAAGTCTCTTGCGATGGCACCTAATATTGTACCAATGTTTAAACTAATGCTTTTAAATGTTTTTTGAATAGCTGTTTGAAATTCTTTTAGTGTCATTGCTTGTTTATAATGCCTTTGATTG
The DNA here is from genome assembly GCA_002689455.1 of Magnetococcales bacterium. Classification (GTDB taxonomy): domain Bacteria; phylum Pseudomonadota; class Alphaproteobacteria; order UBA2136; family UBA2136; genus UBA2136. The sequence continues at coordinate 1,559 of NZGE01000046.1, forward strand.
TTTTTGATTATTAAAGCATGAATTGTATATTTTTTCTACGTTAAAAAGGGTTTTTATAGGGGGTTTAATACATATTAAACTAGACCTTTGGATGTAGATTCCGTACAATGTAATTATGATTTATTTTTTAAAAGGTATAGTAGAAGAGCTGGGTGAAAACTTCCTTGCTTTGGATGTGAATGGCGTTGGTTACCAAGCTTTTTGCTCTGCGAGAACATTGTCAAAACTTGATGTAGGTGAAGTAACAAAGCTTCACATTCACACACATGTGCGCGAACAAGAGTTTACTCTTTTTGGTTTCGCTGGAAGCGATGAACGAGAATGGTTTCAGCTTTTAACATCTGTAAGCGGTGTAGGTCCTAAGGTTGGTTTAGCTATTTTATCAGCACTCACAACCGATGATATGGTAGGCGCTGTTCAAAACGGTGAAGGTAAGGTTATGGCACGTGCAAACGGTGTAGGCCCAAAATTGGGTGACCGTATTGTGCTTGAATTGAAAGGGAAGGTCGGGGCTATGCCTGTTATGTCTGCAACGGGTGGTGCTGTTGTTTCTCAAGTGTCGGAATCTACAGGCGTTAATGCGGAAGTTGTAAGTGCGCTTTCAAACCTTGGGTATAAATCGGCTCAGGCTGAAAAGGCAGTATTTGCGGCATCTGAAAAATTAAATGATACCAATGTTAATTTTGACAATTTATTTAAACAATCACTACAGGAGCTTCGTTGATAAATGGCAATTGAAACATTCCAACCTCAACCAGTTCCTGAAGAACAACGCGAAATTTCTGCCGAAAAAAAGGTGGAAGACCGTGGGGTGGATAATGCACTTCGCCCACAAAATTTAGATGATTTTACAGGGCAGGCAAAGCTTCGTGAGAATTTAAAAGTTTTTATCCAAGCTGCAAAAGCACGAGGTGGTGCCTTGGATCATATTTTATTTTATGGTCCTCCAGGTCTAGGAAAAACATCTCTTTCTCAAATTATTGCAAAGGAGCTGGGTGTAGGGTTTCATTCAACATCGGGTCCTGTTATTGAAAAAGGTGGCGATTTAGCGGCGATTTTAACATCGCTTCAGCCTCATGATGTTTTGTTTATTGATGAAATTCACAGGCTTTCAACAAATGTAGAAGAGATTTTATATCCTGCAATGGAAGATCATAAGCTAGATATTATTATTGGTGAAGGGCCTGCCGCAAGGACGGTTAAGGTAGACCTTCCACCGTTTACACTTGTGGGTGCAACCACAAGGGCAGGGATGTTGTCTTCACCACTTCGAGAGCGTTTCGGTGTTCAGCAAAGGTTGGAGTATTATAATCCTGTTGAGTTATCTTCTATTGTGAAACGTGCAAGTGCTTTACTGGGAGTGGAGATTGACGATGAAGGTGCTTTGGAAATTGCGAACCGTAGCCGTGGAACACCCCGTATAGCAAACAGGTTGCTTCGTCGTGTGCGTGACTTTGCTGTTGTGAAGGGCGATGGTGTTATTCATAAAGAGCTTTCTGATATGGCTTTGACCGCTATTGAAGTGGATAGTATTGGTTTGGATCGTAATGACCACAGGTATTTAGAAATTCTTATTGAGAAATTTGGCGGTGGTCCTGTGGGTGTGGAAACCATTGCGGCTGCAGGTGGTGAAAGTAAAGATACAATTGAAGATGTGATTGAACCGTACTTGATTCAACTTGGATTTATTCAACGTACACCACGTGGGCGCCAAGCAATGGAAGCGGCTTATAAACACCTGGGTGTGGAGTTGCCGAAAACATCTGCACAGTTACATTTAATGGGCTAGTTAGGTTTTAATGTGTTGACCTGCTAACAGTTGTTGGTGAAAATGCATATAAGAAACACTGAATCATAAAAGGAGCTTTACATGTCAAACCCTACATGTGCACTTGTATTAATTGGAAATGAACTTTTAAGCGGTCGTACGGAAGATGCGAATATGAACCATATTGCAAGGCGTATGAGTGATATTGGGATCCGTTTTTTAGAGTGTCGTGTCATTCCTGATGATAAAGCTGTGATCATTTCATGTCTTAAAGAATTAAAAGAAAAATACACATACGTGTTTACCACAGGGGGTATTGGTCCAACGCATGACGATATTACAGTGGATTGTGTTGCGAGCATGTTTGAAGTGCCAATTGTGAGAGATGCTAAAACTGTTGAAGCATTTGAAAACCATTTTGGCGACAGGTTAAACGATGGTGTTCTTAAAATGGCAGACTTTCCAAAAGGTGCTGAACTTGTTCCCAATACACATTCGATAGCGCCTGGTTTTAGAATGGAAAATATTTACTGCATGGCAGGTGTTCCAAAAATTATGCGTGTAATGCTTGAGGCAATTATTCCAAACTTACAAAAAGGCAATCAAGTTTTTTCTAAAAGCGTTGATGTTTATGCTGGTGAAAGTATTATTAGTAAGGACTTTGAATATGTTCAAGGCTTATTTAAAGATGTTGAACTGGGATCTTATCCGTTTTCTCATGAAGGGAAAGGTGCTACAAGTTTGGTGATGCGAAGTGACAACACTTCGTCTTTAGAAAGTGCTTATAATCAAGTAATTTCATTTTTAGTGAAATTAGGGGTGGAATATAGATAAAAATGGTGCTATAACCTTTTTTCGTGATTGGGCATGTATTCCAATCGGTAGAGAAACACGACTTAAAATCGTGACAGTGACGGTTCGAGTCCGTCCATGCCCACCACTTTCACGCCCTCAAAGTTATTTTATGTCTTTACCTTTAATCTAAATTTGTTATTTGCATTGTTTTTTTATATCCGCCATATTTAATAAAATTAAAAATTCAGGAAGACGTATATGGAAAGAATTGAACTTTCACCAGATGATTTGTCTTTAATCAAAGAAGCTGAAAAAATTATTAACCAACATTACCTTGAAGATTGGCACCATATAGCAGTGGCCTGTCGTGGTAAAAGCGGTAAAGTATATGTTTCAGTTAATATGGATACCTATGTCGGTAGTATGGCTGTTTGTGCAGAGCCAATTGCAATGGGGCAAGCTGTGTTAGAGGGAGATGTTCCATTCACGACAATTGTTGCGGTGCGTAAGCCAAGGCCTTCTCAGGATGATCAGAATATGAAGGTTGTTTCGCCTTGCGGGAAGTGCCGTGAGATGATTGCAGATTATGCTCCATTTTCTGAGGTGATCTTAAATGAAGAAGGTGAGCTGTTTAAAACGCCAATTCAAAATATTCTTCCTTATAAATATATGTCCAACAAAAGTAAAACTGAAAGGCATAAGTAACGTGTTAAATTTATGTGAAATGGATATTTCTCCAGCTAAAAAAGGTGATGTTGCATTGGATAGTTCGAATGCGAAAAATTTGTTAGAGGGGTTGTCAAGTCATTGGTCTTTAATTGATGGTTCTACCAAAATTCATGCTGAGTATAAGTTTAAAAATTTTAAAAAAGCTTTGGCTTTTGTGAATGAGTTAGGGTCGATAGCAGATGCTGCTATGCATCACCCTGATATAAAGCTTGGTTGGGGGTATGTTCATCTAGATATTCAAACGCATTCAATTGGTGGCTTGCACCAGGCTGATTTTGTTTTAGCAGCTAAGGCGGATAAAATATTTTCGGATTTAACAAAATAAAAAACGCCTTATTAAATAAGGCGTTTGAAGTTTTCTATGATTTCTTGTAAGTCATGACTTTGTTTTAATAAGTCCTCTGTGGCAACGAAGACAGATGAGGATGTTTCACCTGTTTTGTTAGAGGATGTATTTACGGTTTGAATGTTATTATCCATAACTGAGATACTTTCGTGTGCCATATTCATGCTATGTGTTATATCAGAAGTGGCTGTTTCCTGCTCTTGAATTGAGGACAATATAGAGTTTGACTGTTCCTGGATGCGCATGATTGTTTCGCCTACAATACGCAAGGCTTCTTGACTTGCTTTTGCTGCAATTGTAATGGCGCCTGTATGGTTAGCAATGTCTTCGGTGGTTTTGGTTGTTGATGCGGCAAGTTTTTTAATTTCATCCGCAACAACACTAAATCCTCTACCACTTTCACCTGCACGTGCAGCTTCAATAGATGCATTTAACGCAAGAAGGTTTGTTTGATCTGCAATGTCTGAGATGCTGCTGGTAAAGTCCACAATAGTTTGAGTGGCTGTTTCCATTTCATTCATATGTTGATCACTTGTGTGAATGGCATTTGTTGCATTGTCAACCGACTTGTTTGTTTCTGCAATTCCATCGCTAATAACACGTAATGACGCGCTTAACTCTTCGACAGCAGCGGCAATGTGTTGAACACTTTCAGCAATTTCACCAGATTTTGAAGATACGTCGTTTGTTCGGCTAACAGAGTCCTGTGCCATTGACGACATTGTTTGGGATTGGGTTTTAACATTTTCGGTACTGCTAATGCTGTTGTTTAAATTGCTATTAATGTTATTAATTAAAGCAATAAGGGGTTCTTTAAGGTTTTTATTAATAAGGTAATACAATGTACCTGCAAGTATAATAAGAGAAATTAATCCAAGTGCTAATTGTTTTAAAAGTAGGTTTCTTTCGGCTGCATATAAGTGATCAACATCCCAAAGTGTGTTTATGTAACCAATAACTTCGTCTTTGTCATGTACCAGTGATTTAATTATAAGTTTATGGTCCCTTAAAGAAAACTGGTTTTCATCTGACGGGGTTGTTATTTCATATGCATTAAGCTCTTTGAATCTTTCATTGTCAATTTTGTGAATGACATTTTTTTCTTTGTCGAAAAATTCAATTTGAATCAGTTCTTTGCCACTTTCAAGGCTAGAAACGCCGTCATAAACCTTTGTTAAGGCGGCAGCCTTTTTCCATTTAATTCCACCAGAACTCAGCTCTCCTAGAAGGGATGTAGTGGTCTGGTATTTCTTGATGGTTAAGTCTTCCAGTTGTGCATTTTGCATGTAAGACTGAACTGTAGATAGTGCTAAAAATATACATGTAATTGCAATGCACATGTAAATTACAAGTTTCTGCGTAAGTGTTTTATTTTTCATTTTTATTATTAACTAACTTTTTAATTTTTAGACTATTCCATGATAACGCTAAATGTTACTGCACCAATAACGGCACCGGTTTCGTCTGAAATTGCAGAGCTAATTTGCGCTGTAAACGCTTGCACAGATTCATCAAATTCAACTTCACTTATATGTGTAGAGCCAGCACCTTTAAGGTATGTTTCTTTCCACTTTGCTTCGTCACCTTGCCAATAGTCAGATGTTACGTCACTTGTAGCTACGTTTAAACCCTTGTCGTCCATAATGAAAATTTCGCCATAAACGCCTTTGCTTTCATCTTTCATTTTTACAAGTTCTTTGGATGCGTCGTTGTTTAAAAGTGTGTCAACAACATTATATGTGCCGGATTTTACTTCTTCACGCCATACACCATCTAGTTTTAAAATGTCGGCTTCTGTAAGTGAGGCATGTGCTGTGTTGCGTTCCTTAATTTTGCTTGTAATAACACTATTGCTAGCAATTTTGGCTACATCTTCTAAAACTTGTGCTTTAAATGCATCTAAATCTTGTGCGGTAGAGGTAAGTGATGTGCCTGTAAGTAATGCGGTTGTGATGGCAAGGAAAGAAAGTTTTTTCATTGTGTTATTACCTTTATTTAATTTGTTCTTATATTTATAACAGTAATGCTGTATTACTATTCTAGGGACAGTTATTGTGCTATTCAAGGGATTTTTAAAAATACTAGACTTAAGGGGTAGGGTATATATGTATTGTTATCACAATGAGAATTTGTTGAAAGATAAGGATATATCAATAAGTTTTGATGATTTTGGGTTTCAGCGTGGAAACACGGTGTTTGAGTTGTTACGGGTGTATAGTGGTAAGCCTTACATGTTAGATGATCATATAAATAGATTGTTTCGTAGCCTTGAAATTTGTTTTTTGCAAATCGCATATACAAAAGATGATATCAAGTCTAAAATATTGAGCCTTATATCAAAGAACTCACTGAAAGATAGTGTTGTTAAGATATATGTTACACAGGGCTTTATGAAATCCCCTGCATGGTCTCTTGCTGTGAACGGAAATTTTGAACCTCAGGTGTATATTATTGAGAAGGAATTTACACCGTACAGTGATAAATTTCCTGCACATGAAAAGTATTATTTAGAGGGAATGTCTTTGGCCTGTGTGGAAGCAGAGCGTTCACTTCCTGAAGCTAAAACAATCAATTATGCTGTGGCTGTTGTTGAAAGCTCTAAGCTTATAAATCAAGGTTATGAAGATATTATCTATATATCAAGAAACGACTATGTAACTGAATGTTCTAGAAGTAATATATTTTTCGTTAAGGATGGTGTGGTCATGACGCCAAAGTCTGGCATGCTGGAGGGCGTTACTAGAAAGTCTGTGTTAAGTATATGTATTAAAAATAAAATACCATACAAGGTGCAAGATATTAAGCGTGATGATATATATTTAATGGATGAGGTGTTTATGACGGGGTCAACCATTGAGCTTATGCCTGTTTGTTGCGTGGATGATAAAAAGTGGGATGTAAAAACTTTTAAAGTGTATAAGAAGCTTTTTGATTTATTTAAAGAAGAAAT
>NZGE01000047.1 GCA_002689455.1 Magnetococcales bacterium
CAAGGTCACTTTTAAAATGCGCTTTTTCGGTGTGATGGAAAATTTAACGTGTAACGTATCGTTACATTTATATCATTTCGTTATATCGATATACATTTTTAAATGTAAATAATATATTTAAAGTAAGTTTAAATTGTTGATTTTAATTGTATTTTGGTTTTGGCACGGCAATTGCTTATATAGTATACAAGAGTTTAGAGATTTCGTACCCCTTTAAACCCTTGCACACAATACACACACACGAAGCCCTGTTGCCCGCAGGGCTTTTTCTTTGGAATACATATGTTTGCGTGGTGTTTATAGTGAACCATTGCTCAAAAATGATTTTTTATGATATAGTCCCCGCATATATTGCCAATAAAGAAAGTTAAGTCATTGGAACGTAAGTACTTTGGTACAGATGGAATCCGCGGGAGAGCAAACTCTTTCCCAATGAGTGTTGAAATTGCTATGAAAGTGGGTCAGGCAGCTGGTCACATTTTTGCGCAAAAAACAAAACATGCCCGCCCAACCGTTGTTATTGGAAAAGACACACGTGTCAGTGGTTATATGGTGGAATCGGCTTTGCAAGCTGGTTTTACGTCTGTTGGCTTCTTTACGCTATTGGTAGGTCCTATGCCAACGCCAGCGGTTTCATTTTTAACACGTTCATTGCGTGCTGATTTAGGTGTGATGATCAGTGCTTCTCACAATGAATTTATGGACAATGGTATTAAGCTTTTTGGCCCTGATGGTTTTAAATTGCCAGACAGTGTGGAACATGAAATTGAAGCATTGATGGACGGCAGTAGTGATCAAAAGATTGAATTGGCAGATGCTGCTAAAATTGGTAAAGCTGTTCGTATTGAAGATGCTGTGGGTCGTTATATTGAATCATGTAAAATGGCTGTTGCGGGTGACTTCCGCTTAGACGGCATGCGTATCGTGGTGGACTGTGCCAATGGTGCAGCGTACAAAATTGCACCAAAAATTCTTTGGGAGCTGGGTGCGCAAGTTATTCGTATTGGAGTAGAGCCAGACGGTTATAACATTAACCGTAATTGCGGTGCTTTACATACAGATGGTTTGAAAAAAGCTGTTTTAACCCACGGTGCTGATATTGGTATTGCCCTTGATGGTGACGCTGACCGTTTAATTTTATGTGACGAGCTGGGCAACATTATTGATGGTGACCAAATTATGGCAACCGTCGGTTCATACATGAATTCTAAAGGGCTTTTAAAAGGCAAAGGTGTTGTGGCAACACAAATGTCCAATATGGGGCTGGAAAAATACCTTGAAAGCGAAGGTATGCACCTTGTGCGCACAAAAGTGGGTGACCGCTATGTGATGGAAGGTATGTTAGAAGGTGGTTACAACTTTGGTGGTGAAGCTTCAGGCCATATGATTGTGCTAGACCATGCCACAACAGGTGATGGTTTATTGGCAGCGCTTAAATTCTTAGAAGTGATGCGCAGTGAAAGCTCACGCGCTTCTGTGTTAGGGCACCGTTTTAAACCTTTCCCTCAAAAACTTGAAAACTTAACACTTCCAAGCCGTGAATTGGCAAATGAAGTGATTGATGATGGTTCAGTTCAAGATGTGATTCAAGCAGTTGAACGTGGCTTGGACGGCAATGGGCGTGTTCTGATTCGTAAAAGTGGTACAGAACCACTTATCCGTGTGATGGTGGAAGCGGAAGATGAAGCAATTGTAGAAGCTTCTGTTGCTCAAATTGCAGATGTGATGAAAGCTAAAATTCAAAGCTATTAATGAATTGTTATAATAAAAAAAAAGCCCCAGTTTCTGGGGCTTTTTCGTTAAATGTATTTAAAATCGTCGAGGTTTGTTAGGCTTTGGTACACAACAGCATCTGTACGCGGCTTGTACATGTCAGGCGTACCAAACATAAAGGTCAACCAAATACGCTCAATAATTTTTTCACCTTCATTTTCATACTCACTGTGAGAAATAGAACCGTCTACCAATGCTTGAATAATAGACGTCTCAACAATGCAAAGCATAAGAAAAAACTCCTCTGCCACAGCCGATTGTATAAATTCGGTGTTACAGTTACTTGAATCGGGTAATTGACCACCCATTCCTGTGATCATTTCAGGTATTATCTCTAGGGAAGCGCAATAATCATCAAGCGTTATAATCCCAGGTTCTGCTTTTAAAAGATAAGGCGTATGATTTATATAGTATTGAATGGTTTTTTGAATGTTGTGTTTTAGTTCTTCAACGGTTGTTGGAAAATTAATTTTTTGATGTATGGACATAAGTCCTCCATTAGAAAAGAAATGAATGTGTACTCAAATGTGATGGTATACAAAGATGTGTTAAATATCAAGGTTTATAGCTGGAATATCCCACTGAACTTTACTTAAACTGTTTTGTAGTCGCGTAGCATCAATCACGTTGGTGAGAAGGGACGCCACAGTCATTGGGCCTACACCACCAGGTACAGGCGTGACAATGGACGCTATTTGAGCCACCGATTCAGTATCTACATCGCCAATAACAGTTTTTTCGCCTTGTGGGTTGGGGCTAATGCCCACATCAATCACCACAGCACCCGCTTTAATATGTTCTTTTTGAATAAGGTGTGGTACGCCTGTGGCAACCACCACAAGGTCGGCTTTACGGGTGAATGACTTTAAATTCTGCGTTGCCTTATGGCACACCATAACAGTGGCCTCTTCCATGCCAAGCAAGTCGGCCGTTGGTCGGCCTACCAAGTTTGAACGCCCAACCATGACAGCGTCCTTGCCTTTAAGGTCGTAGTTAATCCACTTTAAAATACGCATAATTCCAAGCGGTGTGGCAGGGTAAATTGTTTTTTCCTTCATGCCTAGGCTGGCACGTCCTGCGTTTGTTGGACCTAAGCCGTCCACGTCTTTTGGAGTGGCAATGGCATCTAAGGCGTCTTCACGGTTAATATGTTCAGGAAGTGGCAGTTGAATAATTAAGCCTGTGATATCGGCATTGTTGTTTAAGGCTTCAATTTCTTGAATTAATTCTGCTTGAGTGATAGAGGTGTTTAAATGCACATGGGTAAATAAAATGCCATTATTTTCGCAAGCTTCTTTCTTTTTAGAAATATAAACAGATGACGCTTTATTGTCCCCAACCTGAATAACCGCCATGTGCGGGTGGATACCTTTTTCACGTAAATCAAGTGCTTCTGCCTTAACTTGGTGAAGAAGGTGGTCGTGTAGGGGGCGTGTTCTAAGTATGTGTGTCAACTGCAATAGACCTATTCTTTTAATGTCTTACATAAGTTAATGACAATAGAAATCATTGGTTAAAGTGTCAAGCATAAGATAGTATGAATAAAAAGAATATGAGGGTGAAATGGCAGAAAAGGTAGATGTTTGTATTATTGGCGGCGGTGTCGTTGGTCTTTTCTGTGCCCTTGAACTGGTTCAAAGCGGTAAAGTTGTCCGCGTGATTGATAAAGTCTTCAATGGTTCTTCCCGCTTTAATATGGGGGAAATTGTTCTTAAAGGTTTGCCTGAAAGTATTGCCGAATTTGCAATTTATAGCCGTGAAAAATGGTCGCATGCCGTTGAAAGCTTTGGCAAAAACTTGGGTTATGAAGAACGTGCTATAGCAAGGTTTTCCCTTAAAGAAAAGCATAATGAAAAACTAAAGCAAGAGTCCTTGAAGGAACAAAACCACGGCTTTGACGTGGAATTTGTGGATGATTTAGAACGTATTAAGGAACTTTTAGGAACCGACCGTATATCCGACTCGATTAAAGCTATTAACTACGGGGAAGGTGAAGGGGCAATTGACACAGCAAAAGCCTTGGATGGCCTTCGAAAAATGATTATTCAAGCAGGTGTACGCATTTGGGGCAGTGACTCGGTTGAAAAAATTGAACATGAAAATGGTCGCATTACAAAAGTTGTTACCGATACAGGTGAAGAATGTGAAGCTGAAAACTTTATCATTGCAACAGGTGTGTGGAGCGGTTCTATACTTGGAAAAATTGGAGAATCGTTGCCTATACGCCCTGCACGTGTGCATATTTTACAGCTTATTCCAACAGGTTCAATGCCACATCCTATTTTAAACAGTGGTGAAAAGTTTGGAAACATTGTTATTAAATCTCAAATCAATGGTCGTGCACTGGTTATGTACACAGCATCAATGGATCCCGCTCAGGCAACTTGGTCAACCGACCAAGATCAAGATGTTATTCACTGGCTGCGCCGTAAAGCTGGCGAAATGGTGAAATCGCTTGAAAATGCACAGCTTCGCAGCGTAAATGTGGTCACAACAGCCATCACGCCCGATAAAAACCCATACATTGGCAAGCTGGATAATTTTGAAAATGCTTACATTGCAGCAGGTATGAATGGTAAAAGTTATGCCTTTGCAGCAGGTGCTGCCAAATACCTTGGTGCACTTATTCGTGGTGAAGCAGTAGAGTTTAAAGAAGAAACTATAAACGCCATCAAACCTTCAGCGTCACGCTTTAAGTAATTTAAAGCTTGTTTATTTATAAAAACCTCTTATAAATACCTATGAAATAAGTAACACTTTTTTCTAACGTTTACGGAGGCTATGTATATGCCAATTCAATCTGTAACTCAAAACAACAAAAATAGTGACGTTGTAAATGCCACCATGCAGGATATTTTGTTCCCTACTTTGTTAAAAAACGCCAAAGATGAAGCCGTTAGAACAAACAATACGGTTTGTTTCACGTTTCGTGAATTTACCATTATGGTAAGCACCACTTCAAATTTAGGTGACATAACAAGGCGTTATTTAAACCGTGCATTTTGCGCCCAATCACCTTGTGTTATTGGCCCTGATTGTGGCCCTATTACTGGCAAGGAACTGGAAAATGAACGTGCCACCGAACGTGCACGCAAACATTTTTTACGTTCAAAATTCATTGCACGCATGTATGCACTGCGTTCTTAACCTTAAATAAGGAAAAATCATGAAACATGAAGAGTTAGTGCGTTTAGCGCAGCAAGAACTTAATAAAATAGATGAGCGTAAAGCCATGCGTGGTAAAGTGCATGAAAATAACCGCATGGAGAGGCTTAAAATTAAAGAAAGAATGCGCCGTGATATGCTCTTTCTTGATTATGCGGATAGAAATCCGCACTTGCTAAAAATGTTTGTCGATTCTATTTTTAGTTAGTGAAAAATAGATTTTAAAGGTGCTTCGGCACCTTTTTTTATGTTTATTGGCATCAAGGTTATTTTATGGCATATTCACATGGTCTTTAAACATTGGGGGTTTTATGGAAAAGTCCATTACAGGTAAGCTTTGGCAACTTAAAAATAATGACATGCGTTTAGGGTTAAACCTTTCGCAAAAATTAGGTGTAAGCCCCATTGTGGGGCACATTTTGTCAAGCCGTGGTTTTACAGAAACCGACATGGCGCTGACCTTCTTAACGCCCAAGCTTTCCGACCTGCCAGACCCAAACCATCTACTTGGTATGGAAGACGCGGTTCATAGACTTATAGAAGCCATCGAAAAAGGCGAAAAAATTGCCATTTTTGGGGATTATGACGTGGACGGTGGCTGTGCCACAGCATTGTTGGTGCGCTATTTTAGATCCATTGGCTTAGAAGCACTACTTTATATCCCCGACCGTATGACAGAAGGTTACGGGCCAAACAATCAAGCGATGGATACGTTAAAAAGCATGGGCGCTGATGTTGTGATAACGGTTGACTGTGGGTCTGTTGCGTTTGAACCGATGGCCTATGCAAAGTCTATTGGTCTCGACGTGATTATTACCGACCACCACCAAACTGTACCCGAACTGCCTGAATGTGTGGCATTGGTCAACCCAAATCGGGTTGATGAAACATCGCCATGCACTATGTTAAGTGGGGCAGGGGTTGCTTTTTATATGGTGCTTTCACTAACCCGTGCTTTGCGTGAAAAAGGCTTTTTTAATGAAAATAAGAAAGAGCCTGACAACCGCTATTTACTTGACCTTGTGGCTGTTTCTACCGTGTGCGATATGGTGCCCGTTTTAGGCCCTAATAGGGTGCTGGTAGCCATGGGGTTAAAAGCGCTTGCCTCAAGAAGAAACTTAGGGCTCGCTGCACTAGCCGATGTTTCAGGGGTGAATGAAAAACCAAACACTTACCATGCAGGTTTTATGATTGGGCCACGTATTAATGCGGGTGGTCGCATTAGTGACTGCGATATTGGCGCAAAGCTGCTTTCAACGGAAAATCCAGCTGAAGCACAAAGTTTAGCTGAACAACTGAATTTATTAAATGAAGAACGTAAAAACATTGAAGCGGATGTGTTAACTGAAGCCATGACACAAGCCGAAAATATGATGGTGGATAACCCAAACTGCTTGGTTGTTGCTGGTGAAGGTTGGCACGAAGGGGTTATTGGCATTGTGGCATCACGCATAAAAGAAAAATTTCACCGCCCAAGCATTGTTATTGCCATTAATGGTCGTGAGGCTAAAGGTTCAGGGCGAAGCATTTCAGGTATAGATTTAGGAAAAGCTATTATTGATCATAAAAACCTTCTAATAAAGGGCGGTGGTCACAAAATGGCGGCAGGGCTTTCTGTAGAAACTGCTAAAATTGATGACCTTCGTCAAGCACTTGAAGCCCATGTGACAAAACAACTTGAAGCGTCTAAAGAAGACCTTTTAACGCAAAAACTGTACGTAGATGATTGCATTGGCCTAGAAGGTGTGAACTTAAAACTGCTGGACGAATTAGACCGTCTAGAACCATATGGGTCTGGCCATTATGAGCCTAAATTTGTCATAACAGGGGTTACTGTTAACTTTGCAAAAGCTGTGGGTTCAGACGGTTCACACCTTTCATTATCCATCAGTTCGTTAAGCGGGCAACAATTGCGTGGTATTGCCTTCCGTGCTATGGAAAGTGACATAGGTCCTTACATGCTAAGTGCGCAAAAAACGAAAAAGAATATTTCTGTGCTTGCCACTTTAAAGCGTAATTCATGGCAGGGGCGTGACTCTGTTCAAATGCAGGTGGTGGACGTGATGGAAGGCACCTTTAAAGGTGAATAATCATTGCGGTAGCATCGTCCATGTGTTTACAGCGAATGTGTTTTAAATTATGCCAGTCGGTATCGGCATTATAAATCTCTTCTAGTTTTTTATAATATGCTTCAATACCATGTTCCATCATATATTGCGCAGCTTGAATATATGTTTGCTCTTTATCAAATTCAGGGTGAGCCATGCCATCGCTCATCATAATTAAGGCTTTGGCATTGTCCAAATCACGCACGCCCGAAACAATAAATGCATCCATTTCAGGTTCACCTGTAATGACACCTTTACTGACATTCGACATCTCACGGTGAGCTTGAATGGCAGAAATAACTTCAGGGTTCGACCTTACCTCTAAAATAGACTTACCAGTTGCTTTTGAAAGTTCAGCTGCTTTGTTTAAGTATATATGGTCATCTTCAAAACGTGTGTCATCAGTCAGTTCAATAAATCCACCTTCATGTGTCAGCTCCACAAGCATGCAATCACCAATCTGAGCGTATGAAAAAGTGCCATTTTTGTGTGTTTTTAAAAGAACACCTGAAGCGCAAGGGCCTTGTTTGCCAAGTTTGTGTACATCAGGGTGGTTCTCTTCTAAATGCACTCCAAAGCCTTCGTTAATTTCAGAGAGGATTGCTTCGGAGGTGTAGGTGTTAAAACCGCCTTCGCTAACTTTGTTTTTGAAAAATTCTGCAATGTAAGCACCGTCAGTCAAGCCTTCAATTTGAATGCCTGTGCTTGAAGTTGCACCATCAATAACGCCATAAATACGTTCATCTAAGTTTTCTAAAATACGGTCTTCACACATCAAAACTTCTTTTTTAGGTTCTTTGTAGCCAATATGTGTGAATTTTTCGATTTTCATATATGTTTTCTTTTTCTTTGTTTTTAAGCTGAAAGCTTGTAAAATATTATGCATGACAATATTAATGGAAAACACACACTCACACAAGAGCGAGCTTGCAGATATGGCAAGCCGCCCCGATTTGGATATTCGTATGGTAAGCGCTTTGGCAGGTGACCGTACATTAAACGAACGTGAAAAGCACACACTTATTCGTTTAAAGGAAGAGCGTGGAGAAGGGATTTATAGCGACCTTTTATACGCTTTAACATATCGTTCTTTTCCATCAAAACAAGCAAAACACTTGTGGGACGAAATTACCAATCACCGTGCAAACCTTAAAAATGCCCTTGGACGAGATGTGGGCATAAGCGTTGCCACGCACGATTATTTAACAAATGTAACCAGCTTACTTAAAGGTGTGGCGATGATTGAAGAAAGCAAAATGTCTTCTTTTGCATCTACCGCCAGTAAGGACGGTTTAACGGGACTTTATGACCAAGCAACCTTTAAACACCGCTTAAAAGAAGAAATGGAGCGCCAAATTCGTTATGGCAACCCATTTACGTTGGTGATGTTCGACCTAGACCATTTTAAAAAAATTAATGACACATTTGGCCATGCTGAAGGTGACATTGTTCTTAAAAAAGTGGCGGATATTCTGCTAGCGCAGGCACGTAAAATGGATACAGCAGCCCGTTACGGCGGTGAAGAGTTTGCTGTTATTTTGCCAGAGGTTGAAGAAACCAGCGCCTTTATTTTTGCTGAACGTTTACGCCAAGCGGTGGAAGAAAATTTCAAACATGGCGAATTCCCTGTTACCATTAGTGTGGGCTTGGCTTCATGCCAACCAGGTGTGGAAGAAACGCCAGATAACCTTATTCGTAAAGCCGATGCACAGCTTTATAAATCAAAGGAAAATGGTCGTAACCGCGTTTCTGCCCAAAATTTATAAATTTAAATTTTTATTATTGTTTGCAAATATGTGTGATTTTGCATACCCTTAACTTCATTTTATAAACTGTTTTTCCGTTTTGTGTGAGGTTTGGCTATGTTTAAACCGCTTTATATTTTTTTACTGCATTTAAAAGCGCCATACCGAACTTACGGGCTTGGGGCGTTGTATTTGCTTTTTATATTTGCTTATTTATTACCGCCTTTGGTTATTTTGTCTTTATTGTTTATGTTGCTGGGAACAGTAGGTTCTTTTTTAGGAAACCGCCCAAACGATATTATGTTATTTGCCCTGCCTACCAGCGATGAATTGGTTGAAATTTTAAAAGAAAAGTCACCTATTGTTCGGTATTTAATTGTTTTAAGTTTTACTGTTTTTTTGCCTTGTGCCTTTTGTTTTTTTATAGGGTTATGTACGTTATATGGTAAGAACTTATTGGGTTTTTCATTTTTTTTACTTTCTTTTGTGTGGATGTATTGGCGTTACTTTGACCTGTTTGCGAAACTTGAAAAAGCCTCTTTTTAAAAGAGGTTTTTTTTGTATGCACAATATGCTAAAGTAAGTCCAACTTATGCATTACATTTTTTAAACATTCTGTTTAAATTTCTTTCTTTTTTATATGTGTTTGGAGGTGGTTTATGTTAACCCCAAAAAATATTTCAGAACTGACAGTAACGGGTGCAAACCCTGGTAATAATTTCTCAAATGAAGAATTTTTGAATGGCGACGCCATTATTAATTACTTAAACCCACATGGCATTCGTGTTGTTGGCGCTATTGATGGTGCAAAAGCACCCTTTGATTATACCGTAAATGGTTTACCAAATGATGCTTATGCTTCAAACTTGATGCGAGACCTTTTAGAAGGTGCCTTTGCAAATATTTCTGTGCTAGATGATTGGCAAAGTGCATTTGAAACTGTGATTGACCTATACGCCGATGACTTTGAGCAAGTACAAAAGTCATATCCGCACTTTGTAAATGAAGATTATCGTTATTTTAATGGTGCATGTGCTTTTGCCATTGCCATTATTGACGAAAATACAGGCGACTGTGTTCTTTTACAAGGTACCGATTGTTACGCCGTTGTTCAACAAAATGGGCAATTTAAAAGTCTGTCCCATTATGATGAGGAAGCTGTGGTAAACAGTGGCATGTTAAACCGTTATCCACTTTTAAGTGACTGGTTAAACCAAGGTAAAAGCATGGATGAAGCCCAAAAGCTGGAACGTCAGCGTGTTTTGGGTAACCGAAAACGTGTTTATAACAATTGCCAAACACCCAATAACATGGGCATGGCTGTTATGAACGGTGACAAGGCCTTGTTACAAAACATGCAGGTGGATAAATTTAATTTGAAAAACACAGGTACAGAAGCTTTGGTGCTGATGAGTGATGGTTTCATGTGTAAACATGATGACATTATTTATTGCGCTAAAGGTGCAGTGAATATAAGTCCTGCTTTTTTCTATGTCGGTGAAATTTTGCCACTTTGGGGGCAAACCATTCAAGATGTGATGACTGATGTGACTTGTGTGGTTATCTATTATTAAATTTAAATTGGCGTGCCTTTGGTGCGCCTTTTTTTATGAGGTTTTTCCATGCAAAATAGCTTTAAATTACCCAGTGCTTTAAACTTGTTAATCTCTTTATGGGTTTTATCGGGTTTGGCATTTTCTGCACCTTTTATGGGCTTTAGTTTAACAACCACAAGTGTTTTTATAACGCTTCTTTTTACAGCTTCAATTTTAGGTTTTACAGTACCTTTTACTTTGTATTCGCACGTATTTAATGCGCCAACCAGTAAAAAGCCTGATAATTTTCATGTTATTACAAATTGGTTGTCAGCCGTAGGCTGTTTAGCTGCATTGAACCATGCTTATACATTTGTAAATGTAGCAGCCTTTTTGGCGCTTTTGGTTTTAACATTTTTGTATGTCATGTTATGTGCGCTTTTTACCTATAAACTCTTTTTCCCGCAACGGTTACAGCTTTGGAATGAAGCGCGTGCACGTGCAGGGTTATCCTAAATTCTTAAGGAAAACATTATGTTTAAAATTTTTTTACCAGATGCAAAACCTTATGCTATTTTAGCTTGGTTATCAGGTTTTATAACCCTGGCTATGATAGGTTTTATTGTTCTTACTCCCTTAGAATTTTTATCAAAGTCTGGGGTATATGCTATTTTCTTAGCGTCGGTTATCATATTTGCTTACACCAAGTCTTTGCATAATAATGCACTTGCTTTTCAGGTGTTGGAAAAAGCGCAAGCTGATGCTTTTTATATTCCTGTTTTGCTCGCTGTAGTATCTTGCTTTTCGTCTGTTATTGTTTTAAGTGGGCTTTATAAAACTGAAACGCTTTACTTTCTGATTTTGTCTCTCTTTGGTGTTGTGACTTACTTTATGATTCGGTCTCTTTGTCGAATTTCATTCGTCGAGCGATTTGTGAAAAATTACCACAATGTTCAAACTGAAAAAAAGCTTATGAATAACAAGGAGGCATTTGCCACTTCGTATAAAACTTGTATAAATATAATAGATGTTCATGATAAATATACAAAGATGCACGCAACAGCGATAAACCTTCGTTTTAAACGCTACTGGGATGAAGGCAATGCCGAGAAAATTGCAGAAATGACGGCTGATATTTTAAGCCTCCAAGCTACATTGGAAAATCGTCAAAAATACTTAACATAATCGAATAATAAAAAGCTCCCGAAAGGGAGCTTTTTTGTGAGTGATTCTCGAATTAACGAGAGTAAAACTCTACAACCAAGTTCGGGTTCATCTGAACTGGGTAAGGAACTTCGTCCATCACAGGAAGACGGTTGAATGTACCTTTAGCAGCAGATGGTTCGAAAGTTAGGTAAGAAGGAACTTCGCGTTCTACTTTTTCTAACGCTTCGATAACCATAGGAACTTGACGGCTCTTTTCACGAACTTCAATCACATCACCTGGGCGGCAACGGTAAGAAGGAATGTTAACAACTTTACCGTTAACCATTACGTGTTTGTGGTTTACAAACTGACGTGCAGCGAAAACAGTTGGAACAAAGTTCAAGCGGTAAACAATCGCATCTAGACGAGATTCAAGAAGAGCAATAAGGTTTTCAGAAGTATCACCTTTACGACGTACAGCTTCTTTAAAGATTGTACGGAACTGACCTTCTTTCACATCACCGTAGTAGCCTTTAAGCTTTTGCTTTTCACGTAGCTGGATACCATAGTCAGTAAGTTTTTTACGACGGGCACCGTGCATACCTGGGCCAGTTGGGTTTGTGTTAGTTGGACATTTGTCGCGGCCCCATAGGTTTTCACCTAAGCGGCGGCAGATTTTATACTTCGGAGTTTGACGAACGTTAGACATCAATTTAATCCTTATTTACATTGGTTTTATGTTTAGGAAAGTATATCTAAAGAAATCTACACTGACTTTTCATTTTCGTTCGCCACGTTTTTTGTAGCTTCCGCACATGAAAAGTAAAATATAACTTATTTATCTACACTTTCTGGCGCTGCATTTTTCATTGCTTTGCCGGCTTAATAGTTGTGGTAATTTCATGTACCGCCTCGGTCGAAAGATGCGCTTTTTGCAAAGCTATCCCACCAAGTGGACCACAACTGCACTGTTTTTAAGCATTTTAACGCCATATGTCAACCATTTACTTGAATTTTTGTTAAAAAAGAGTCCGATTAAACGTGGTACGTTTAAATAAAAAACACCCTCACTTTAAAAGTAAGGGTGTTTATGTCGATATATTCAATTGCAAATCAAACGCTCCTACATTCAGACCTGACATAGTCAAGAATAGCAGTTGGTTTACAAAGCAAGGGGTAGTTTGGATCATCTAAGAGGTTGTTATAAAGTTTTATGGCTTCTTGCTTAGCTTTTCTAAAGCTGTTTGTATATGCACCAATGCGGTGGTTGCCACCTTTAGTTTTTGCGCTGAATGCCCAAAGGTAATTGCTTCTGGCATTGCGCAAGTTGGTAAGGGTTTGAGCTTCTCTCGCCATTTTATTCGCCCGCATCAGGCGGATAAGGCTGTTAAAGCGCATGGCATTTTCACTGTTTAAAGCAGTGTAAACTCCAGCAGGTGAAAGTTTGATCGCATTTACGGGTTGTTGGTATCGCTTATTCATAAAAAGGATAATCCTTAATAAAAAAGGCTAAACGGAACGAACTGTGTAAACTGCTTTATATATTGGCGATGTTAAAATTTTTTTCAACCTTTAATATAAAAAACACCCCATGAAAAGGGTGTTTATTTTCTAAGTTTAAGGGGTTAAAACGCTTTTGCATTCCTGCTCTATGTAATTTTCAATGGTAATGTGAATACCAAAAACAATGGCGCAAGGGGCTGTTTGCATATCTTTAATCAGTTTATAAGCTTTATCAATGGCACGTTTTAAACTGTTTTTGTAACGAGAAGTCAGTTTGGGTGCTCTTTTTTTACTGTTTAAGTAATTGTTGCGGGCATACATTAAGTTTTGCAAAACACGGTGCTCGGTTTTTGTTTCAGGTAAATCAAATAAACCGCACAAATTAGAAAGCTCCTTTGCAAGCGCTACATTTTTATGGGGGTAATGCCCCCAGCTTTGTTTGAATTTTACTTTTCTGGGCGTTTTCATGGTGGAGAAGAACCTTGGTTGTAAAAATAAAAAAGCGCCTCAGGTTATGAGGCGCGTCGTTAAAGGAAAAGGGTTGGCTTTAGGCGCAACGGGCAAAATTATTTTGGGTTTCCATCGCGCCCATCATAAAAGACGGTGGGATATCCATACCACGTTTTGCCATTTCTTTGGCGTTCATGTGCAGGGCTTTGTCAAACTTTTTGGCCATATGGCGCAAATAGTCGTTCACCAGCTCCAGCGCAGCAACGGTTGCATCACTAAAGGGAAGTGGAAGTTTCATGGCATCTTGGTAATGCCCAGTCAGTGAACCTGCAATGTTGTTCAGCGTGTTATGCTTAGACTTTGAAAGTTCGGCTAGCTTTGTAATATCGGCATCTGTGGGGACACCTGTGAAGTATTCACCTTTGAACTCATTCTCTCGTTTTTTGTAATTCTTCATAGCTGCCAATTCGCATTTCATACGACCATATTCAGTAATATGCTGTGTGAATTGTTCCAGTGCCCGATGAATGTTGTGAAAACCTTCTTCTTTAAGAAAAGGCATTACTTTTTCAATTTGTGGGCGCAGACGAAGTTCTTTGTTTATCCAATGTTTGTGGTCATTGGCTTTACGAGTATTAGTGTCCATGATGACTCCTTATCGGTTCATGGAAAGATTACTCATAACAATAAGTTATGAACATTCTTGTGGTCAGATGTGTTTGCAAAAAATAACAAACGGTTAAAGTGGAAAAATCAAAAAAAGATTCGGTTAATAAATTTGTGTCTTAAGTATGTGTGCTTCGTATACATTTGTCAATGCATTTAGCTGTAAAAATTTTTATTTCTTTGCTTGCTATTTAAGGGGGGTGTAAGCCAATATAGCGTTTATGAAATTTAAGTTAAACAGCCCTTATAAACCCGCAGGTGACCAACCTAAAGCCATTGAAAAACTGGTTGAAGGCGTGCATAAACAAGCAAAAGATCAAGTTTTGCTGGGTGTGACAGGCTCGGGGAAAACTTATACCATGGCTAAAATTATTGAAGAAACAGGCAAGCCTGCCCTTATTTTAGCGCATAACAAAATTTTAGCGGCGCAACTTTATGAAGAATTTAAAGAGTTTTTCCCCGACAATGCGGTGGAATATTTTGTGTCCTATTACGATTATTACCAGCCAGAAGCCTATGTGCCAAGAAGCGATACATACATTGAAAAAACAGCTTCTGTAAACGAACAAATTGACCGTATGCGCCACAGTGCAACCCGTGCTCTTTTTGAGCGTGAAGATGTGATTATTGTGGCATCTGTTTCTTGTATTTATGGTATTGGTGACCCTGAAAGCTATAGCGAAATGGTGATTCCTGTTGCCGCGGGTGACACCATTGAACGTGACGCATTGATGAAGCGCTTGGTAGAGCTTCAATACACCCGCCACGATATGGACTTTCAACGTGGTGCATTTCGCACCAAAGGTGACACGCTGGACATTTACCCTTCACACTTAGAAGATGCCGCATGGCGTTTAATGTTCTTTGATGATGAAATTGAAGATATTTACGAATTCGACCCTTTAACAGGTAAAAAAATAAGAAGTTTAGAAAGCATAAATATTTATGCCACCAGCCACTATGTGGTGCCAAAACCAACAGTTTTAAAAGCTTTTAAAGCCATTAAAGAAGAACTGGTGGACTGGTTACCAAGGCTGGAAAATGAACAAAAATTGTTGGAAGCACAGCGCTTAAAAGAACGTACAACCTATGACCTTGAGATGATTCAAGCCACAGGTTTTTGTAATGGTATTGAAAATTATTCACGTCATCTAACGGGGCGCGCCCCAGGCGAACCGCCCCCAACACTGTTCGATTATTTACCGAAAGATGCTTTACTGTTTGTGGATGAATCCCACGTTACAGTGCCACAAATTGGGGGAATGAGCAAAGGGGACGCCGCCCGTAAGCAAACATTGGTGGACTTTGGTTTTAGGTTGCCATCTGCTAGAGACAACCGACCTTTAAAGTTTGAAGAATGGGATGAAAGACGCCCGCAAACCGTTTATGTGAGTGCCACACCTCAAAATTATGAACTTGAACTTTCAAAAGACCATGTGGCGGAGATGATTGTCCGTCCAACTGGGTTAATTGACCCTGAAATGGAAATGCGTCCAGTGGAAGGGCAAATTGATAACCTCATGGAAGAAGTTCACAAGGTGAACAAAGCAGGTTACCGCACGCTTGTTACCACGCTGACCAAACGTATGGCTGAACAGCTGACCGACTATTTACACGAAAATGGTATTAAAGTGCGTTACATGCACAGCGATATTGACGCCATTGAACGTATGGAAATTATCCGTGATTTACGCCTTGGTACATTTGATGTTTTGGTGGGAATTAACCTGCTGCGTGAAGGTTTGGATATTCCTGAAGTGGGGCTAGTTGCCATTCTAGATGCCGATAAAGAAGGTTTCTTACGCAGTGCAACATCACTTATTCAAACGGTGGGGCGTGCTGCCCGTAATGTGGATGGCCGTGTGATTTTTTATGCCGACCATATGACAAAATCGCTCCAAGCAACATTTGACGAATGTAACAGACGCCGTGAAATTCAAATCGCTTACAACAAGGAACATAACATCACGCCAAAATCAGCCAAGCGTGAAATTAAAACGGTGGTTGAAAAAGAAGGTGAAAAAGCGGAAGAACAAATCCGTATGATTAACCTTGCCAAGGGCGAACTAAACAAAAAAGGCGAAGTGGATATCGCCAAAGACATTGCCGCCTTGAAAAAGGAAATGTTAACAGCGGCCGAAAACCTAGAGTTCGAATTGGCAGCCGAGTTGCGCGACCGTGTGCGAGAGCTAGAAGAAGTACACATGAAATTCGGTGGATAGCGCAGCAACCACTATCAAAATTATTTTTTATTTGAAATTCGCTTCTTTAAAACTTATACCTTCTTATGAAATTAATCTTTATTTTTTATTCTAAAATTTTTACATTCATTGACCGACAACACGAGGAGCTTTTATGAAGGCTTTATCTGTTTTTTTTATGGCACTTTTATTGCCTTTTATGGCAACGGCACAAGAAAGCTGTGAGCCTGAGCTGTCCTATAAGTATTTAACCCATAAGGGTGTTCAATATGAACTTAAAAATATACACGGCATTCTTCATGGTTTAATGGCGGGCTTTTACAAGGATGAACAGGGTAACACGATTATAGCAACTGTGGTAACCAGAGACCTCCAGTGTAATCCAATAGATTGGGAATGCTGGTTTATGGCAAAAGGTTTGCCAGAAATTAAGCATGAAAATATGACCCGTTTTGAAACGGGACAAGTTTGCATTCAGGTGACGTTTGAAAAAGGTAAACCTGTGGTTTGTGAAGATAACCCTCAAAGTGAAGTGATGGCTGATTTGAAGGAGGATTTCACAAAACATTGGGAAGTAAACTACGCAGCGCAACGGGAAAAGCTTCTGATGGATTCTTACGCGAAATATATAGAAATTCAAGGCGAGGCACGTTTAAGTCTCGCAAGTTATTTTAACCATGTAACTGAGCGTATCAGTTCGTTGGAAATTGAAGTATCCGACCTTATTACTGAAAATGAAGCTTTAAAGAAAAAGCTTAAAGATAAATGAATCGATAAAAAGAGGAGGTTTTAGCCTCCTCTTTTCTTATTGTTAAGTGCAAAACTATAACACATGGCAAAATTTAAATACGTTGAGTGCTTTACATATTTTATATGAAACTTGAATTTAAAGAGAGAAACTCCCATGATTTAATTAATAAATTTTAATAGGAGTGTGTTGTGCTAAAAAAAATAGTTGTTTCGCTATTGAGTATTATTTTATCACATAATTCGTATGCTGCGCTTGACAGTTTAGATGGCGGTTGGGTGTTAAAATCTGATGGTCAGGAAGTTATGCGTATTACTGAAGATGGTATTGAAATTATAGGCGCTATGCGCCTTCCATCCATAACACT
Source organism: Magnetococcales bacterium (assembly GCA_002689455.1). Classification (GTDB taxonomy): domain Bacteria; phylum Pseudomonadota; class Alphaproteobacteria; order UBA2136; family UBA2136; genus UBA2136. The sequence continues at coordinate 17,408 of NZGE01000047.1, forward strand.
TTCTTGCTCCTCCCTTCTTGAGGGTTCCATGCGTTATAATTCAGGTGTAGTTGAAGTGTGTACAGATTCGTCTTGGAGCGAAGTGACAGCTATTGAAGGTTATTTTGTACTAACAGGTTCAACTTATAATGGTAATTTAGGTGGCAGAAGTGGTGCAGATGCTTTGTGTTTGGCTGAATTGGTCAGGTGGAGGTGCTTTTAATGTAACGGGAACATTTTGGTCGGATGCAGGTGCAGGGTCCACATCCAAATGGGGAGTTGGAACACTTGACAGCTGTAATGGTTTTACTGACGGAACAATGGCTGAAGCGGGAACTGTAGGTAGTACAGATGGGTTGGGTTCAGCAAGGTGGCAAGACACATCTATAAACACATTTTGTTCGGCCAGTCACCGGCTGGTTTGTGTTGTAAATCCAGTTGATTAAAAGGATGTCAGAATATGTTTAAATTTTTATGTATGTTTTTAATTTTTCCTGCTTTATCTTATGGGCAAATTGATATGTTAGGTCAAAACTTTACAATGCATATTGGGGAGGATCAGGTTTTTAATTTTGATAGTGCAAGCCCTACAGGTATTTTTGAAGTTGAAAACCCTATAGCTGTTACGACAACTGTTACATCACAAACATGTGATGCTTCAAGTGAGGGTGAGCTATCTTATTATAAAGGAGCATTGGGTAGTTATAACTTAGCTTTATGTGATGGCGTTACAAGTAATGTTAAAACTCTAACCACTAGTATTGAGGTTGCACCACTACCAGGTGGTGGTGGCGGTGGTGGACTAGAGCCTATTGGGGGTGGTTCTGGTGGTGGTTCTGAATTTTAAAGGAGGTTTTTTTGATGTTTAAACATTTTATATTCACAGCATTACTACTTATTCCCTTAAGTGCAGTAGCTGCTCTTAAAACAACAGGGGACGATTTGGTTTTTAAAGTAAGCGGAAATGAGGTTTTACGGATTAAGCCAAGTGGTCGAATGCAAGTTAAAGGAACTATAAAATTTAAAGGGTCTGCTACTTCTGACGCTATGGAGTGTAATGCGTCTTCTGAAGCAGTTATCCGGTACGATACGGTTAAAAAGGCGACAGTTGTGTGCAATGGTATTCGTTGGCAGAAGTTATTATAAAAGGAGCGGTTAGCCCCTTTTATAACAATTGTTACTTGTTCAATATTTCATCGCTAAATTCTTGAACATTGTCAGATATACTATTTATACTGATATTAATTTCTTGGAAAGCGTCTTGCTGTTGGTTTAAAGCATTGCTCATTTGCTCAAAGCTTTCCGTTAAATTGTTTGTGTTTTCATTACTAGAAAGCACTTTTTGCACAGCACTGGATGTAGAGCTTAAAATTTCGTTAATTTTAGCGCTAATACTGTTGGCTGCATTTTCTGTGTTGGTTGAAAGCTTTTTAACTTCGTCCGCAACAACGGCGAAACCACGCCCAGCTTCACCAGCACGTGCCGCTTCAATGGAAGCATTTAAGGCAAGTAGGTTTGTTTGTGAAGCAAGGTTTTCAATAATGGTAATAAAATCATGAATTTGGTCAATGTGACTGTTCAAGTTTTCAATGGTTTCGGCTGCTTCTCTTGTGCGTGTATTTGTTTGTTGTAGTAAATTGTTACTGCTTTCAGTTAGGCTTAAAATTGAAATAAGTGAACTGTTAAACTCCTCACTGGCACTTGCAACACTTTCAACCGAACTTGAGATACGGTTTGTAAAGGTTTGAACCACATTTTGTTTGAAATTTTTCTCCGTTTCAATCAAGTGTTCATCGTAACAATTAACAGAAATGGCCATATCCACCGTTATAATAGTATCGAGAGTTTGTAAAAAGTTTATAAGTTCGTCGGTTTTATCTTGAAACCTTTTCGCATTTTTCTTCACAATAATGCTGATAAGCTTATTTTTAATAATGCTATAACTTTCAATATAAGGTGCTGGTGGTAAACCAATTTTAACGTGTGCACGTCCAATGCGGGCTGTGCGTTCAAAAAAGTCTGGTGTAAAGCCTTCTTCAAAAACTTTTTGCCAGTGACTTTTTTGTGCTTTTTTTAGGCGTTCTTCTTGTCCATCAATAAGTTTAGAATAAACTTTGTTTTTACTAATAGTTTCGTAGAAGCTGTCCAAAATAGGTTCAATATCATCTTTGATAACGTTCCAAAGTTTAACACGGCTTTGTTCGAATGATTGATCAATTTTAATAAAGTTTAGTGATTTCATAGGCATTTCTTTAAATGTTTTATTAATATAAAAATATTA
>NZGE01000048.1 GCA_002689455.1 Magnetococcales bacterium
ATGGTCCTGCCACAACATGGGAAAATGATGACCCACAATGCCAAGCCATTGAAAATGGAACACATGTTGATGTTTTGGAATTTGATGCTGCATCCCACACAGGTGTGGACGATATACGCTCTCTTTTTGAAGGTGTAAACTATGCACCTGTCCAAGGTAACTATAAAGTTTACATTATTGATGAGGTTCACATGCTTTCTAAGCAGGCATTCAATGCTCTGCTTAAAACGCTAGAAGAGCCACCAGAAAAAGTAAAATTCATTTTTGCGACAACTGAAGTAAACAAAATTCCTGTCACCGTTCTTTCTCGTTGTCAGCGTTTTGACTTAAAGCGCATTAGTGCAGAAGATTTATGCGGGCTTTACACCTCTATCCTTGAAAAAGAAGATGTAAAATTCGACCAAAAAGCTGTTATGCAAATTGCAAAAGCTGCCGATGGCTCCGCACGTGATGGTTTATCTCTTCTGGATCAAGCCATTGCTTTAAGTATTGGCAGTGAAGTAACACTGGATGTTGTGAACGGTATGCTTGGCATGGCCGACCGTGCCCGTGCTTACGACTTATTTGAAACCCTTATGCAAGGCGACATGACAAACATGCTTGAAAAATTAAACAGCATGTACGAAACAGGCTACGACCCCTTAATGATTGTAAGTGACCTTTTATCTGTTTCACACCTCATCACAAAGCTCAAAACCATTCCAAATATGGAAAATTCAAGCACATTAAGTGAACTTGAAAAAACACGTGGCAATGAAATGGCACAAAAATTAGGTTTAGAAAACTTATCGCGCGCTTACCAAATGCTGCTTACAGTTATTAACGAAGCTAAACTTGCACCACGCCCATTTGAAGTGGTTGAAATGGGGCTTATTCGTGTAGCACACATGGCACCAATGCCTGCCATATCCACCCTGATTGACATGGCAAAGGGGGCTGGCAACGCCGCAACAAAAAAGCAGGCTGAGCCTGCAAAACAGGCTCCAATAAACAATCAGCCAAAACAAAACAAAGCGCCTGCTTCTGCCCCTGCGCAAAAGCAAAAACCTTCTGTAACACCCCAAAAACCTGAAAAAATGGATTTTTCATGGCGCGGTATTGTTGAAAAATTACAAGCTGATTATGCACCTTTAGTGGGCTCACTTGTCACACAAATCCGCCCTGAAGAAGTAACAGACCAATCTTTAAAACTTAAATACATCAAAGGCCTACGCAGCGAACGTGAGCTTCAAAACCAACTTTCAGAAGCATTACAAAAAACATTTGGCAGACGTTTCAATATATCACTGAACGGTGAAAGCACCTCAGAAACCTTAGCCGAAACCTATGCGCGTGAAGGCGAAGAACGTAAAATTCGTGCATTAAAACTACCCGATGTACAGAAAATTTTAGATGCATTTCCAGGCTCGGAAGTGTTAAAAGTAAATGCAACAAAAAAATAAAGGCATTTTATAATGGTTAAAACTGCAATTGACGTACATGTTATTGAAAACGATGAAGAGCTTAAAAAAGCATACGAAATTCGTACGGAAGTTTTTATAGGCGAACAATGCGTTACACAAGAAGAAGAATTCGACGGTTTAGATGATGCATGCACACAATACATTGCAAAAGTCGCTGGTGTTACAGCAGGCACTGCCCGTGTTCGCATTTTAAAAAATTCTGACGAAGGTGAAGTTAAACTTGAACGTATCAGCGTTCTTAAAAACTTCCGTAGCTATGGCGTTGGCCGTAAAATTGTAGAAAGAATTTTACACGACCTTAAAGGACAAGGTTACAAACATGTTGTTCTTTACGGTCAAACACACGCTTTAGGTTTTTACCAGTCCTTTGGCTTTAAACCCTATGGCGATGAATTTATGGATGCTCGCATCCCACATAGAAAACTAAAACTAGAATTATAATAAAGGAAACGAAATCATGAAAAACATGGCATCAATGATGAAGCAAGCACAACAAATGCAAAAAAACATGCAAAACCTGCAAGCTGAACTTGAAAAACACGAAATCACAGGAAGTGCAGCAGGAAACTCTGTAGAAGTAACAATGACATGTAAGCACAAAATCACAGGTCTTAAAATTGACGCAAGTGTTGTGGACGCAGACGATATCGAAACTTTAGAAGACTTAATTACAGTTGCCTTCAACGACGCTGCAGATAAAGTGGAAACTTATGTTAACACTGAAGTAAACAAGGTAACTGGTGGCATGAACATCCCTGGTTTAGGCTAGGCTTTTACAGGACAAATAAAGCATGATTACAATTTACCATAACCCACGTTGTTCAAAGTCACGTGCCGCTGTTGCGCTTTTAGAAGAAAAAGGGCTAACCTTTAACACGCACCTATACCTTGAAAACCCAATACCTAAAAATGTGCTTTTAACAGCGCTTGAAATATTGGGTGAAAGTATGATTCGCAAAAACGAAGCCGACTATAAAGAACACATAAAAGGTAAAAACTTACAAGGTGAAGAACTGGTAAATGCAATGCTTCAATTCCCTAAAACCATTGAAAGACCGTTGGTTGTCAACGGTTCAAAAATGGCACTGGGTCGACCGATTGAAAACATTGAGGAAATTCTTTAATGTCCGACACGAAAATGCAGCCTTTTGACCAACTGGTCCGTGAACTTTCAAGCCTACCAGGTTTTGGTAAACGCAGTGCACAAAGGGCTGCCCTTTCTCTTTTAAAAAACCGTTCAAAAATCAACAAACTTATTCACAACCTCAAAGAAGTTGATGATAAAGTTGAAGAGTGTCAAACATGTGGCAACTTATCACTTTCAAATCCATGCCACCTTTGTACCAACCAAGAGCGTAACCAAAGCGTTATTTGCGTTGTGGAGGGCGTTGACGATTTATGGGCCATGGAACGCAGCGAGTTTTTTGACGGTGTTTACCATGTATTAGGCGGTGTTGTTAGCGCCATTGATGGCATTGGACCTGATGACCTACGATTTAAAGAACTTCTTCAGCGTATTGAAAATACCAACATATCTGAAGTTATTTTAGCCCTTGGCGCATCGGTTGATGGCAGCACAACAGGACACTTACTTGCCAGACGCTTAAAAGAAAAAGGCGTAAAAGTAACCACCCTTGCCCGTGGTATGCCAATGGGTTCAGAAGTTGACTATTTAGATGCGGGTACATTAACCCTTGCGCTCAATGGTCGTATGGAAATTTAGGAACGAAATGACTTTACCCTCGAAATATCCCCCTTTAATTTCTGGAAACTCACAATAACAATCTAAAAGGACAAATAAATGGCTCTTATGTACACACCAGATGAAAAACAGAACCTAAAAGCACCACATTTCGAAAACCTTTTAGGCACAGACGGCGAAAAATACAATCTCCAAAAAGTTCAAAAAGAATCGGGGTTTTTAGTGATGTTTATTTGCAATCACTGCCCTTACGTTAAAGGCATTATGGATCGCCTTCCACAAACAATGGAAAAATTACAAAAAATGGGGTTCGGTGTTATTGCTATAAACAGCAACGATGCAATCGAATACGAAGAAGACAATTTTGACAACATGGTCACCTTTGCCAAAAACAACAAATTCACATTCCCTTACGTTGTTGATGAAAAAAACATTGTCGCCGATCAATACGAAGCGATTTGTACGCCAGATTTCTTTTTATTTAACGCAGATGGCAACCTTGAATACCGTGGAAGATTAGACAGTAGTGGTAAAAACCCAGCCAGCGAAGAAACTGTACCAGAGCTTTTAAATGCGGCTCAAGAAATTGCTATTGGTGGTTCGTTTTCAGGCAAACAAATTCCTTCTATGGGCTGCTCAATTAAGCGGTCGCACAGTGACAGCGATTAAAGGCGCTTAACCTCAGCAATCCCACAAGCCGCCTTGCTTTAACTTCCAACGCTTTAAGGTGGGTGCTTGTATCAGGATACAAACTGTTGTATATTCCGCCAAGAATTAACAGAAGGCAGGCAAAAGGTGCACCGCCAGAATGGTTAATATTTGGATGAAAATTTTATTTTTGCATGACCGTGGAAACGTAGATGTAGATAAAACTACATACGCCCCGCGAAAGCACAAAAAAATGAAATTATCGCTAAAGAGTGACCATTCCAAACAAAGGAGAAATGGATAATGGGTTTTAAATGTGGCATCGTCGGCTTACCAAATGTAGGTAAATCAACACTTTTTAATGCACTAACAGAAACAGCTTCAGCCGAGGCTGCAAACTATCCTTTTTGTACAATCGAACCAAACGTAGGCCTTGTTTCAGTGCCAGATGAACGTGTAGACGCATTAGCTAAAATTGTAAACCCACAACGCATTTTACCAACACAAATTGAGTTTGTGGACATTGCAGGTTTGGTGAAAGGTGCTTCAAAAGGTGAAGGCTTAGGAAACCAATTCCTAGCCAATATTCGTGAAGTAGACGCCATTGCCCACGTGGTACGCTGCTTTGAAGACGGTAATATTACCCACGTAAACGGTAAAGTGGACCCTCTTTCTGATATTGAAACTATTGAAACAGAACTTATGCTTGCGGACATGGCATCAGTTGAACGCACCATTGAAAACCACAGCAAAAAAGCTAAAGGTGGCGATAAAGAAGCAAAAATTATGGTTGGCGCTTTAGAAAAAGTGAAAGAATGCCTTGATAACGGCCTTTCACCTCGCACAATTACAAGTTTTACCGATGATGAGAAAAAAGCTGTAAAACACATGCAATTCTTATCTATGAAGCCTGTTATGTATGTGTGTAATGTTGAGGAATCGAACGCTAAGGACGGTAACGCACATTCTAACACTGTTAAAGAATACGCAGAAAAGCAAGGTGCAGGTCACGTTGTTGTTTCAGCAGCAATTGAAGCAGAGGTTTCCACACTAGACCCAGAAGAAAAAGGCATGTTCCTTGAAGAAATGGGATTAACAGAACCTGGCTTAAACCGCGTTATTCGTGCAGGTTACAAACTTCTTGGACTTATCACTTACTTTACAGCTGGTGTTAAAGAAGTACGTGCATGGACAGTACGTGAAGGCTCAACCGCTCCACAAGCCGCTGGCGTTATTCATACAGACTTTGAAAAAGGTTTTATTCGTGCCGAAACGGTTGCTTACAATGATTATGTATCCCTTGGAGGTGAATCTGGCGCGAAAGACGCTGGTAAACTTCGCCAAGAAGGTAAAGAGTACATTGTCAAAGATGGCGACATTTTACACTTCAAATTCAACGTCTAACAAACATACCACACTTGATCGGATTAAACCCACTGCTTGCGGTGGGTTCTTTTTTGGATGATATAGCGAGGGGATATTACTATATTTTTTTGTATTTAAGGTTACTCATTCGATATCGACGGTCAATGTCCAGTCCGAAGACAATAAAAAAGCCACCGGTGACCCGTTTTCCCCGTTACCGCTGCTTCCTTTCGGACCTGACGGGGTTGGCGAGGTCTGCGTCCACCGATGGCGCTTTAAGTGATAACATATATAAAATTTTATGCAAGTGAAATGGCACGTGGGTTATTGTTAGTATATTCTGGCCAAGGCGTATAATCCGTTGTTTCATGGGGTACATGAAAATCTTCTGGCCACAGGCCACGTGCTTTTAATTCAACAGTATCAGTTCTTGGTAAATTCATAACCACAAGGTGTTCTTTGCCTGAAATTAAAAGCGGTGTAACCATAACTTCACGTGCCTTACCTTTCAAAACACCTGTTCGAATTGCTCGAATCTCACGAATAAGAACTGGCGTATAGGCTAAACTTCCACCTTGATACCACCACTTACCGCCATCTTTAGAAACCATTTCTAAACATGCAACACCTTTATATACTTTTGCTTTTGTCATGCGCTTACATATTGTTATTTGTTTTTTATTTAAAACCATTTTGCATTATCATAACAAAATGACACAGACAAAAAAGAATAAAATACAATCGCAAACAGGCTCTAGTTTAGCTTTACGCCTATTATTGCCTACTGTTTTGATTATTGTGATTATTTACCTTGCCGTTGACCTGATTGGATCTCGCATTAGTGAAACACTTTATAACAGGCAAACCGTTGAAACTTTAAACAACAATTTACAGCTTGCCCAAAAGGCACTGAATGAAGGGTGGCAAAACACTGAAGGCGCTGCCATTCGAACAGAAGCATTGTTAAAAGAATATACAACAAAAGTTTTAGCAGGCCGTTTAGACTTTATTGGATTTGGCGACCAAAGCGGTGTGATGATTGTCGATAGTTATACTGGGCAAAACATTCAAACTTACCCATCCGACGCGTTGGCATTAGCCCCTGACGATGTAAACCAAATCATCCGTGAACAAAACAGCCAATTTTTAGTTTATGAACTTCAAAAAGGTGGTTTTGCACTTAGCACATACTTTGCGCCACTCGGGCTACACCTTGTCGCCTTTAACAAAGTAGGCTATGAAAAAACTGCTGGCAAAGAAAACCAAAAAATATTGCTTATTTCTGTCTTTGCCTTAACCACCATCATGCTTATGCTTATGATGTTTACTGTTATCTACCTTTCAATTACGAACCCGCTTACCAAAATGCGCAAGAAAATGTCGGCCATGATGAAAGAAGATACATATGAAGAAACATTAAGCACCACAGAGGGTTCATTAGAAATTCAAGAACTTTCCAAACAATTTAACACCCTTATTTCACATATACATACCCGTGACCAACAAATTCACAAACACGCAGAAACATTAGAAAAAACCGTTGAAAAACGCACTTCCGAGCTTAAAAACGCACAACAACAACTTGTCCTGTCTGAAAGACTTGCCGCTATTGGGGAATTTGCTTCCAGCGTGGCGCATGAACTACGTAACCCTCTTTCCTCGATTAAACTAGGTGTTGATAAAATTTCCGAAATTGAAAGCATTGAAGGCAATAATAAAAGGCGTCTTGTGCTTATTCAAAAAGAAGTAAAAAGGTTAAGTGAAATGTTAAGCGGTATTTTAGCATTTGCAGCACCCAGTGCCATTAACATGACATCTATCCCTCTTAAAGAATTTATGGATGACCTGATCACCCTGAGCCAAGACATGGAAGAAAAAGAAAAACGCACCATTGTGCTTTCACCAATCCCTGCTCAAATGAAAATTACAGCCGATGATGACAAATTAAAACAAACGCTTATCAACGTTTTAAAAAATGCCTTTGAGGCTTCACCACCAAACAGTTTGATTGATATTCAAATAACCGAAAAAAACAATAATATTCTCATTCAAATTACAAATGAAGGTGAACCTATCCCCAAAGAAGTTCAAAGCCGTTTATTCGAACCATTTTTCACCACAAAAAGCAAAGGTACAGGGCTAGGGCTCGCTACAACAAAAAGACTTATGCAAGAGATGGGTGGCGACATAGCACTTGAAAATAAAGATAAAAATCACATAATAACTATATTAACACTTCAAAAATAGGTTATAAAAAAAACGCATGAGAAAATCACAAAACTTGGCCTTGCAACGCAACCTTATTATGGAAATTGACGAGGAGATTTGCCTTCTTTTAGCTGAAAGGCAAAAAGTTACAAGGGAAGTTCAAAAGCTTAAAGCTGAAAAAAAAATGCCTAAAGAAGATTTAGAGTGGGAAGACGAACAAAACCAAAATTTAGTGATGCTTGCAAAGCGTTACCACTTAAACGATAAAACACTTTTAAGTGTATGGAATAGTATTCGCAACGACGTTAAAAGGTAAGTTATTAAACTTACCTTTTTTTAATTTTTCTTTTTCATGAAAATTGTAAATTCGGCAACTTTAAAGCCGAATTTTTTTATGTAATTACGGTTAATAAGAACACCATCGTTCATGCGGAACATCCAATCATCTAGCGCAACTTTATATTTTTTGCCATTCATTGGAAGTTCCATTTGGTAATTAAAACGAATCGCATTTCCATAAATATGCCCTGTGGCAGTATTTAAAACATCGTCAGCTTTACCTTCGTAATAAGTATCATTTACTTTTGTGACATACCATTTACGCTTCATCGTTTTACCATCATAAAAATGAAAAGTTTCACGAAGTTCCCCTTCGTTGCCATTCCACACACCTTCCATATCAATGTCAAAGCGTTGCAAAACATCACCTTTCCAGTCTTGCACAATGCCCCAAGCTTGAACAGGGCCATTAAAGTATTCTTTAAAATCCATTTTAGGTTCTTGGTTACTATACTTCTCAGGTGTCATGGAACATCCTCCAATTAATATAATAAATGAAAGTAGCGCTTTATACATTTTAAATCCAAATTTAGTTTCTTTTCTTAAAAAGATTACCACAAATTAGCCTTAAACAAAATTTTTGCGATTTTGTTACACATAAACAAACTCAAACCCCCTTTAAATACAATTTATTAAACTTATAATTTTGCTTATAACTGTTTTTAAACCAAAATAAGCTTGTTATTTAAATAAAAGTGGACTAATTGTATGCACATTCAAAATAAAATCTTGGAGAACGTTTATGCGTCGTGACGATTTAATCCCAGCGGGTGAAGGTCGCGGAATCGATGTCGCCCTTCAACGTGCCGATGATTTAGACAATGAATCATTACAATTTATTCAAGACACTTTAGAAAAACAAAACACCGTTAAAGCACTGGACGTTGCCTGCGGTTCAGGCGGCCATTCTGTACGCATGGCCATTACAGGCGCTGATGTAACAGCTTCTGATATTTTAAACCGAGGTGATGATATTAAAACACATGCCAAAGCCTTTAAAGTTTCAGAGAAAGTAACTTTTAAAATGGCCGACATGCAAAAGTTATCACAACACTTTAACGCTGAATATGACCTAATTGTATGTCAACGCGCCATTCACTATTTACCATATTCACAAGCCCTAACAGCCCTAACAGAAATGAAAAAAGTTTTAAACAAAGGTGGTAAACTTTACATTTCAGCTTCTGGTTTACATTCTGAACTGTCAAAAGGCTATTGGGCAAAAGAAAACCCTATTGAAGAACGTTTTTCTCTTTTAGAAGAAGGTATGGCAAAACACCATGACATCCTTCACCCTGTTTGCTTATACAATGAAAGTGACTTAGCAAAGGCACTTAAAGAAACAGGCTTTAAAGTTGAAAAAATCTTCTCATCATCATTTGGAAATATAAAGGCTATCGCTACAAAATGACACAAAAAGAGTATGCATATATTGCGGGTTCAGCCCATTTAGACATCATTGCGAATGTAACTGAAAGCGCAAACGTGGTGGATAAAATTGGTACCGTTAACTATGAATTTGGCGGCACCGCCTATAACTTTGCCATGAATATGCAAAATTCAGGTGTTCAAACCATTTTTACAGGGGCTTTTAACCAAAGCCCTATTTCTCAAATGATTATTACAGAAATGATGAACCAAGGCATTTTAACCCATATTAAAACGATATCAAGTCTCCCTGAAGCTGGCTTTTGTGCCCAGCTTGTTAAGGGAGACCTTTTTTCTGCCGTCTCATCTATGCCTGTTGAAAAAGTAGAATTTGATGAAGAATTTTTCGACCACGGTATGAAAAATGCCAAGTGCCTTGTGCTAGACTGTAATTTATCGGTTAAATCGCTCAACAATGCTGTAAAATCTGCAAACAAAAAAGGTGTTCCAGTTTACGTCGCTGGTGTTTCCGAAGCCAAATGCTTCCGGGCGTTAGAAATTGACCATAAAGTGGACGTGATATTTGTTAATGAACGTGAGATGGAATACTTACTCAACACCATGTCAGGCGTTCAAACATGGGGCGAAATTTCAAAAGCTGTAGCATGTACATTTATTGTAACACAGGGCAATAAAGGTGTTTCACTCTGTAAAACCACTGGAGAAGTACAAGAATTTGATGTCAAAGCTATTGAAGCCGAAGTCAATACACTTGGTGCAGGCGATATGTTCACATCAACCTTCATTAAAGCACACGCGTTTGCAAACGCATCATTTGCAGATTCTATCCATCAAGGCATTCAAGCTGCCGCTGAAATTTTAAAACGTGAAAACGCAAGCCTTGGCAGGTCTCATGCTTTCCAAAATAACATCGAATCTATCGCTTCACGCGCTGAAACCGATAAACTCACAAAACTTTTAAACCGTGACGGGTTGGAAAGGTTTATGAAATCTCGTTCACTTTTTGACAAATCTTTTTTCACTATTTTGTGCGATGTTGATCATTTCAAAAAATTCAATGACACCTACGGCCATGACGTGGGTGACGAAGTTTTAGTACAGGTAAGCAAAATCATTCAAAAATGTGTACGTGGAAAAGATGCTGTAGGTCGCTGGGGTGGCGAAGAATTTGTTTGCCTTATTGATGACAGTAATCCAAAGGTTGCCCAAAACATTGCTGAACGTATCCGCAAGGAAATGCAATCTATTCATATCCAAAATGTAGAACAGAAAATAACCATCAGCGCTGGCGTAGCCTTAAGCCAAGCAGGGTGCGACTGGGATGCTTCCCTTAAATTTGCCGACAAAGCTCTATACGAAGCTAAAAATGCAGGTCGCAACCAAGTTTTAATGTATGAAGAATAGGTCAAAAGCTTTTTAAAGAAAGGTTTAAACAAAAAAAATCAGCCATATGGCTGCTTTTTTTATTTAAAATGGCGCGCCCGAAAGGATTCGAACCCATGACCTTCTGATCCGTAGTCAGACGCTCCATCCAGCTGAGCTACGGGCGCGCAATGAGTGTTTGTTTACATCTTTCTCACACCATGTGCAAGTAAAAAATGCAATTTGCATACATTTTTTTATTCTTAACTTGCTTAAACTATTTTTAACCACCTAAAATAGCTAGAAATTTTATGAAAGAGAAACATGCAAGAAGAACCAAGAGATTTTCCAACCATTGTTGAGGCTTTAAAAAGCCCATGGACATATTTTATATTTGCAATACTTGCTATGTGGACAGCATTGGAAAACATGCACCACCTGCATTTTACCTTACCACTTGCCTTCGCCTTAAGTTTAATGATTAAAATTGACATTAAACATATGATTTTACCTGACAGCATTAACCTATTTTTATTCGCATTGGGGCTTGTTGCACATACTGCATTATATGGCAATTTTATGTTTTCAATTTTAGGTGCTTTGTTTGGCTTTGGACTATTTTTCTTTATTTTTTACCTAACCTATAAAATTAAAGGCGAACCAAGCATGGGCTTTGGCGATGTTAAGTTTATAACAGCCTTAGGTGCTTGGGTTGGCTTTATGGGCATCCCCCTTATTTTGGTATGGGCAAGCTTCTTAGCAGGAATATTTATTATTTTTAAAACGCTTGTACAAAAACATTACAAAAACGTGCCTTTTGCCTACGGACCTTTTTTGGCAATTGCAGGTTGGCTTTCTTTTCACTACACATATCAAAGCTGGGCTGTTATTTTAGATATACGTCAACAAATTATAGGACTATTTTCATGATTAGAACCCTTATTGTGACCCTACTAAACATAGCACTGCCCTTTTTACTGCGTGCTTTATATATTTATTTTTTACGCTTGCGTGCTAAAAAACAAAGCAATAAAGGAATGAAGGACGTAACGCCTCCAGAATGGCACTTCCCTGTTAAAAAATTGGTTTTTATTGGGCTTATACTTTCTATTGCCTCAATCGCTGTTATGCGCTTTGCCTTCACCGAGGTAGATACACCTTATGTTGGAAATATTTCTAAATCTGAAAATTTATAAATGAAGCTATTAACCACTGATATTTTAAGAATTTTTAAAGCATTAGAACCTTATGAATGCAGGTTGGTTGGCGGCTGTGTTCGTGATTATATTGCCTTTAACATCCGTGCAGATGACATTGACATTGCAACAACAGCTAAACCAGACATAGTCATAAAAACACTTAAAAAAGCAGGTATGCATGTTATTCCAACAGGTCTCAAACACGGAACAGTCACATGTATTTACAAACACAAAACATACGAAATAACCACACTGCGCCAAGACATTAAAACCGACGGTCGTCACGCTGAAGTTATTTTCACAGAAGATTATTACAAAGACTCCTTAAGGCGTGATTTTACATTTAATGCGCTTTACATGGACGATAAAGGCTATATTACCGACTATCATAACGGCCAAGGTGACCTAAAGAATGCTTACGTTAAATTTATTGGAAACCCAATAGAACGTATAGAAGAAGACTATTTACGCATATTAAGGTACTTCCGTTTTCATGGAAAGTTTACAAAAAAACCAAAGTTTGAACCTGAAATTTTAAATATAATTCAAGAAAAATCACCGCAACTTGAAAAAATTTCAAAAGAACGTATTACACAAGAAGTGTTTAAAATTTTAAACCAGCCACACTGCCTTTTTATTTGGAATACCATGCAAAAAACGCATACATTAAACAGCATCGGCTTAACAAGCACGCCACCTACACAATTCCCTTATAAGAAAAAAGAATTTGAAAGTTTGAAAGCGCTTGCAAAGCTCATCATTCTTATTCCAAAGGAAAGTCATATTCTTAAAACATTTGCACTCAGCAATGCACAAAAAAAATTCATCCAAAAAACTATTTACGCCATAAACACAATTAATTTAGAGATGGATATATTACCGCAAGCTTATACATTAGGGTATGATGAAACTTTAAGCGCGCTTAAAATAATGAACTTAAAATCAACCCAACATAACCATCAAAAACTCATCAAAAACCTTGAAGCAGAAAGCCTTCCGACTTTCCCCTTAAAAGGTGCCGACCTGATTGAGTTGGGCTACAAACCTTCACCTCAACTTGGCAAAACAATTAAAAAAATAGAATCATGGTGGTTAAACAACAATTTCCCATCCAAAGAAACTTGTTTAAATTTCTTAAAAAGCTTAGACAAATAAAACACGCCCCCTTTTATTATAACCTTTAAAGTCCTTGTTTATCATACAATTCCATCATAAAATTTTAAACAGGGAAACAAGTTTTATTTTAGGGGATTAAGAACAATGCAATTTACAGGCATTGAACCAAACATTCGTACAGATTGTATCGACGTTATCATTGTATCAAACCGCAGCATAAATATGATTGAAAAGCTTTTTAAAGAAGCTGCAATGTTGCCTGAAAAATGGAGCATGCACCATTTTTATGTTGTTTACGATACCGAAGAAGAGTGTCGCACACTTAAAACATGGCATGAAGAAGTGCGAGAATTTTTACCACTTCCAAAAATCACACCTGTTTTAGCAGCACCAGAAAACATTAAAAATGTAACAGCTCTTCGTGAACAAGGCCTAAAGCAAGGCAACAACCCATACGTTTATTTCCAAGATGATGATGACCCCTTACCAACAGGCTTAGAACGCCGTATGAAAATTATGGACTCCAACAATTGGATGGCCATTTATGGCTTAACACGCAGCGTGGGACCACGTGGGCAAATTATTGAAGAATTCCCAATGCTTTCACAAGAAAGTTTCATGTACGAGCCCATTGAAGCTACAAAAATTTTCCCAACATATGCACACCCATTAGCCGCTTTATTTAAGCGTAGTTTATTTAACAAACTGCCACTAAGCGATGGCAATCGTTACATGTGCTCTGGTAGCAATGCATTTTGTGTTCGCCTATTTGCGTCTGGTTTGCCTATTCATTTCTTGCCCGACGTTGTACGCACTGTGCGCCACCATGCGGGTAATAACAATGGTATTTTTGAACTTAATGAAGCACGTAAACTGGCGCAAGATATTCACATGTGGGCACCACATGTTCATGACAGTGATATCATGAATTTCCATACTCAGATTGCCAAAGGTTTAGAAGATGGACGCATCACCACTTACCGCGAAATTGATGCACAAGTGGAAGCTAAAATTGAAGGTATGAGCCTGTATTAAACACAGGCTATACTTCATTTTCTATTTAAACTTTAGAATTAAAATAAACCCTAATCAAGCGTAGTAATGACACGTGTTTTAGGGTTAAACGCCGACCAAACAAACCAAAAACCAAGGTGTTTTTCTAAAATCACCTCATCATCTGTCGATTCAACTTCAATGTAACCAAAAGGCTTTTTAACCTTAAATGTAACAGGGATATTAAACACGTCATAACCATCAGCCTGTGCAAATGCAAGCGTCACTTCTTCTTTATCTTGTTCTAGCAGTAAGTTTACTGGCACAGCTACACTTATCACACGGTCTTCTTTGAAGATTTTTACACCTACTACATATTCTTTTCTAGGTAAAATATCAGCAGGGTAAGCTACAGGAAATAACATTTGATCCGTTTTAGCATAATCACCATACGGGTTTTGCCTGTAATTACGGTCGTAACCCGTATTCATAATATCTAGCACTTGCCCTTCAGGGTAAGTTTCCTTGAATGACTTCCAAGTGGTTAAAACAGCTTTATAGTTTTGCATTTTCTGACCAGAAAGTTCGCCTGTGACAGCTTTATTTAAAAAGGCTGACCAAAGGGACTTCGTAGCACGGTCATAGTAAAGAGATGCACTGTTATAAACCTGCCCTGTCACGCCAAACGTTGTTGGTTTTTCACCTGCCACACGGCGGTCAATTGCAATAATATTACCCGACACAGGGTCATAAGAAACAAAGATAGGCTGGCCGCCCACATCATCATTTACACCTTGATGCCAGTTTAAAATACGCAGTGGATAAGCACGGGCAGCGCCGTTAATTTCAACCACAGCCATATATTCATTGTCTGTAAAATCTAAATATTCTTCAGCTTCTGAAATTGGAATAAGTAAAGGGTTCACCAGTGTTGGAATTTCATCTACCACCACACCACCATTTACAATTTTTTCAATGGGAATTAAATTATGTTCAAAATCCAGTGTCATCATACTTGCCACAAACTTTGGATAATTTGAAGGGTCGTGATCCGCACCTGTTTCAATTTTAATTTCTTTTACACGCTCAGCCAGTTCAGCTTCAACGTCTCGGTCATCATCAATAATGTCCGCCTGTTCAACTTCCATTGGGGTCTCAGGTGGAATGGTTGCAGAAGCTGGGCGAACATGTGTCACCAAGGACTCTCCTTCCGCTTCAACGTGCGGTTGGTTTAGTTCCATATCAATCACTTTTTCAGTCACAGAAACATCATCTGCATATGATAAGGCAGATGTGAAAAACAATGCAGGTGCAATATAAAAAACTTTTTTCATGAATTACATTTTAAAGCATACATAAGGTAAATCACCTAAAAAACAACAATTCACAGCCTAAGAATATACATTTTACAGAAAGGGTGCGTGCCACATCTGCCCCACAACAAAAAAAACACCCCTCTAAAAGGAGTGCTTTTTAGATGAATTAAATGTTTACGGCCATTTGGCTACAGGTGGCATAGACATTAAAATAGCTTCTGGATTCCCACCAGTCATAAAGCCGAACTTTGTACCACGGTCATAAAGCAAGTTAAATTCAACATACTTTGCACGTTTAAGGTATTGCTTTTCTTTTTGTTCATCCGACCATTTCAAATCCTTACGGCGGCGCACAATTTCACTGTAACCAGCAAGGAAAGCATCGGCTGTTGCTTTTACAAAGTTAAAGTCTTTTTCTTCGTCGCCACTGTTTAGGCCATCAAAGAAAATACCGCCTTCACCACGTGGTTCATTCCAATGTTTAATAAAGAAATATTCATCACATTTCTTTTTCATTTCATCGTAAGCAGTTGGGCTATATGCATTGCAAACTTCTTTAAGCTTACTGTGGAAAAACATAGTATCTTCCTTGTAAGGCAAGGTTGGTGTTAAATCACTGCCGCCACCAAACCATGATTTCGATGTTTCAATACGGCGAATATTCATATGAACAATTGGCACAATGGGGCTTTTTGGGTGAATAACCAATGAAACACCACAAGCCCAGAACTCACCTTCACTTTCAACAGCACCTGGAATTTCTTTACGAAACTCTTCGCTAAAAGTTCCATGCACATGGCTAAAGTTTACACCTGCCTTTTCAAATACATTTCCACGTAAAACGGCCATTTCACCCGAACCTTGCAGTTGGTCACCTGGCTTTTTCTCCCAAGGTGTACGCTGAAAAACACGCTTGCCGTCAAGTTCTTGTAAACCTGCACAAATTCTATCTTGTATTTCTTTAAAGTCTTTAGCGACTCTTGCTTTCATTTCTTCGCTCATTTGTTGTTCCCTTCTTTTATGGCAAAGCATTTAATTTGTTTAAAGTATCATACATAACAATACCCGCACTCACAGCTAAATTCATAGATCGCTCACCTTCAACCATTGGAATTAAAATACGTGCGGGACACATTGCATGAATATGCTCTGGTAGCCCTGCACTTTCTTGACCAAAAATATAATAGTCATTTTCCAGTGGCTTAAACCCACTTAAAGGTTCACTGCCTTTTGTTGTTAATGCCACTAAGCGTCCAATTTTTTCGCCTTCTGTTTCTAAAAACTTATTCCAGCTTTTATGACGTATAATGTCAGCCCTATCTAAGTAATCCATGCCTGCACGACGCATTTTAGGTTCATCCCAAACAAAGCCTAAAGGCTCAATAACATGAACCTTTACACCTAAGGTCACAGCTGTTCGAACAACTGTACCAAAGTTTTGCGCCATGTCGGTTTGATAAAGTACTATTTGCATAATAACCCTACTTTTTTTATGGTTTTAAATCATACGCTCAATTTCAAATTTTTCAACATAAAAAAAGCGCCTTAACGGCGCCCTTTTTAATTTTGTTTTAAGCGCTTTTAGACTTTGCTAAAGCTTCTTCTTTTTTAGCAAGCAAATCAGCTTTAACACGTGGGTCTAGCTGGATGCCTAAGTCACGCATTTGCTCTGGTGAAACTTCACTTGGAGCCGACATCATCAAGTCCTGTGCTTGACCATTCGCTGGGAATGGAATTACTTCACGAATGTTGTCTGTATCCATCAAAATCATCATCATACGTTCAATACCAAGTGCACAACCACCGTGTGGAGGGCTCCCGTGTTTAAACGCACGAATCATACCACCAAACTGCTTATCAACTTCACTGTTTGGGTAACCTGCAATTTCAAATGCTTTATACATTACATCTGGTCGGTGGTTACGAATAGCACCTGAAAGAATTTCATAGCCGTTACACACAAGGTCATATTGCAATGCCATAATGTCTAATGGGTTGTTGTTTTCAAGCGCTTCCATACCCCCTGCAGGCATAGAAAATGGGTTATGTGAAAAGTCAATTTCGCCATTATCTGTTTCTTCAAACATTGGGTAATCTACAATCCAAGCAAAACGGAAAGCTTCTTTGTTTGTAACTTCAAGGTCAGCACCTAAACGGTCACGCAGTGGTGAAGCCACGCGGTGCAAATCTTTACCTTTAGCCGCAACGAAAAATACAGCGTCACCTTCGCCAGCACCTGAGCGTTCAAACACTTTTTTCGTGTTTTCTTCGCCTAGGAATTTAAATAGTGGGCCTTTAAACTCACCATCTTTCAAGGTGATGTAACCTGGAGCAGCTGGGGCGCCCAATTCTTTTTGTGCCCAAGAGCCGATTTTATCGAACCAGCTACGTGGCTGACCAGCTGCCTTTGGTGCAGCCATGGCACGGACAGCACCACCGCTGTTAATAATGTTTTTGAATACTGCAAAGTCTGTTTTCAACCACAAATCGCTAATATCACAAATCTCAATCGGGTTACGTAGGTCTGGCTTATCGCATGAATATTTCAACATAGATTCGTTGTATGGAATACGGCGCCATTTAGCAGCGTCTAACGCCCACTTGTCACCGTTAAAACCGTTAAACTCATCAAAAACGCCACCAATAACATCTTCAACCAAGTTAAACACATCTTCTTGTTCAACGAAGCTCATTTCCATATCAAGTTGGTAAAATTCAAGCGGGTGACGATCGGCACGTGGGTCTTCATCACGGAAACATGGTGCAACTTGGAAATATTTATCAAAGCCAGAAACCATTAAAAGTTGTTTAAACTGCTGTGGTGCTTGTGGCAATGCATAAAAATGCCCTTTATGAATACGGCTTGGTACAAGGAAATCACGTGCACCTTCAGGGCTTGAAGCCGTTAGAATTGGCGTGTGAAACTCACGGAAATCTTTTGCCCACATACGACGACGCAGTGAAGAAATAAAGTCTGTACGCATGTGCATCATGCGGTGCATACGCTCTGTACGTAAATCCATATAACGGTGTTTCAAGCGCATTTCTTCAGGAATAGACTCATCAGCAACGGCATATGGCAAGCTTTCCACCTTCGAAAGAACTTCCATAGACAACACATCTACTTCAATTTCACCTGTAGACATTTTAGGGTTAATTTGAGCATCTTCACGTGCCAGGACTTTACCTGTAATTTTAATAACAGATTCAAGAGACATGTGCGTCACTTCATCAATTAAGGCTTCGCCTGCATGGTCTGGGTGGAAAACAATTTGTGTAATGCCATCATTGTCTCTCAAATCCACAAAAACCACACCACCATGGTCGCGGCGGCGATAAATCCATCCTGATAAAGTAACCTCTTCACCAACGTTTTCTTTCTTCAGTTGGCCGAGTAAGTGTGTTCTATATGTGTTCATTATGTCTCTTCCTAATAAAATTCCTAGGTTATTTGTACCAAAGTTAGTTGAACTGTCAAACATTTTTGCACATAATCAAAGTAAATGAACACAAAATTGGCAAAAACTAATCATATGGTCCTTAAGTTAGCATTTTTAACTAGCTGTCTCTTCGTGTTGTCTATTCTTTTTTCTAGTTCTTTTGCCCAAGATAGTGAAGATGAAAACTCTTTCCGTCGTATTTTAAAGGGAACCGATGAAGAGTCCTTAGAACGTGACGTACTTATTAAAGAACGTGTTCGTGTTGAAAAGTCCAAAGGCCTTGACCTAAGCATTATTGGTGCAGGAAAAGACGATGGAACAACAAATTTAAAAGAAACCACTTTAAACCGTAAATGGATTGATATTGCTTCTAAAGAAGGTTTTCCTTTTTCCAAAGAAGGCCTCATCAACGCCGCAAGAAACGGTAATTTCACAGCAGTTGAAGCACTTTTAAAAGCAGGTGTACCGGTGAATGTGAATAACATTTTCAACCAAACACCGCTCATGGCTGCTATTGATAAAAACCGTGTACACATTGCGAAATACCTCATTGCACTTGGTGCGGATGTTAATGCTCAAAACAATAAAGGTGAAACCGCCCTTATTATTTCATCTGCTAAAAACCATGGCGCCTCTTTTAATTTATTAATTGATAACGGCGTTGATATTGACAAAACCGACCTTGATGGTCGTACAGCTTTGTATTTTGCAGTTCAAAATAATAACATTCCAATGGCAAGCATTCTCATTGCACTGGGTGCAGATGTGAACAAGGCCAACCGATTCTTATCCAGCCCACTGATGGTTGCTTCATGGAAAGGGAATGTTAAACTGGTTAACCGTCTGATTAAAGCGGGTGCTGATACCAATGCCCGTGATTTGAACGGAAACACGCCTCTTATTTTGGCTGTCAGTTATGGGCAATATGAAATTGCTAAAATTTTGTTAGAAGAAGGTGTAAACCCAAACCAGAAAAACAGAAATGGATGGCCTGTTATTGACCTTGCAATTCAGTATGGTCACATGGATATTGCAAACCTTCTGCTTGCTTTTGGGGCTGACCGCCCAAAAACCCTTGGTTCAGGCAAATAAAATATTCCAACCATTTTTTCGCAATATTCACACCTGTAACATCTTCAATGGCAATGGCAGGTCTTGCATTCACTTCTAAAACATAAGTTTTACCATTTTCATGGCGCATTAGGTCCACCCCTGCATAATGTAAGCCACCAACCTTTGTAGCTTTCACAGCCAATGCCTTTTCCAATTTTGTTAATAAAATTGGCTTTGCATTATGATGCTTTGAATAATTGGTAACCAGCTCCCCTAAAGGTGCCCACCTTTCCATAGAAGCTACAACTTCATTACCAATTACAAAGGCGCGAATATCACGTCCTATAGGTGTTATAAGACTTTGCAATAAAGCACCTTGGTGATACACATCTAAAAGCATTAAACTTTGCAATTCTTCAAAGCTTTTCACCAAAACCACACCGTCTCCTTGTTTGCCGCATTTTGGCTTAAGCACATATAATTGGTCAGGTGAAAACATAGGCTTTATATGAGCAACATTTTCCACAAGCCACGTTTTAGGGTGTGGAACATCACATTCTGCAAACAGCTTACTGGCTTGCCACTTATCACTTAAAGGGCTTACACCTTGACGAGAAACAATACACCCACCTTCTTTAAACACTTTTAAAACAGGTGCAAAGCGTTCTTCTTCAAATGAAAAATAAAATGGAAAAACGTGCGTTACATTTAAGGGTTGATGATTCTTTTTATCATAAACCACATTACTCTTCACATAAACATCATCAATGCATCTCCATAAAAAAGGTGTATCAAAATGTGCAGCCTCTTCCCATACCCTAGAGAACATAGAAGGTTTTGGACAAAACTCACTTTCAGGGTGATAAACTGAAAGAAACAGAACATTATTCAACGCTTACCAACTTTCTAAAATGTATTGTAATTTCTCAACCGCTTCGTCTATTTCCTCCTTGGTAATAATA
The DNA here is from genome assembly GCA_002689455.1 of Magnetococcales bacterium. Taxonomy (GTDB): domain Bacteria; phylum Pseudomonadota; class Alphaproteobacteria; order UBA2136; family UBA2136; genus UBA2136. The sequence goes on from NZGE01000048.1 coordinate 20,556, forward strand.
AGTGGCGGTGCAAAACGAATAACATTTTCGTGGGTTTCTTTTGAAAGAACACCGGTTTCCATTAACTTCAAACAAATTTCACGTGCGCTAATTTTTTCTGCATAAACTTCCACGCCAACCCACAAACCACTGCCACGAATTTCTTGGATGTATGGACTGTTCATATCTTTAAGTTTCTGTTGAAGATATACACCTTTTTTAGCGCTTTGTTCGGCTAAATTTTCTTGTTCTAAAATTTCAATAGATTTTAAGCCAATGGCTGAAGCAAGCGGATTTCCACCCCATGTTGAACCATGACTGCCATAGTCAAAAACATCCATCACTTCTTTACGGGCAACAAATGCCGAAATAGGGAACAAACCACCGCCTAACGCTTTTCCTAAAATAAGGCCATCAGGTTTTTCAATTTCATGTTCAAACGCAAAGTTTTTACCTGTGCGCCCCATACCTGTTTGAACTTCATCTAATATAAACAAAACATTATGCTTTTTACAAAGTTCGTATGCTTCTTTCATCCACCCTTTTGGCGGTATAATAATGCCAGCCTCACCTTGCATAGGTTCGGTTATAAAGGCGCAAGTATTGGGTGTAATAGCCCTTTCTAAAGCTTCAAAGTCCCCAAACTCAATTGGCACAAAACCAGGCGCAAAAGGTTCAAAACCACGTCTTGTTACCGCATCGCTTGAAAAGCCTACAATGGTTGTGGTACGCCCATGAAAGTTATTCTTTGAAACAATTATTTCCGCTTTTCCACTTTCAATTCCTTTAACATCATAACCATAACGGCGGGCTGCTTTGATAGCCGTTTCCACAGCTTCTGCACCTGTGTTCATAGGCAACGCCATATCTAGCCCTGTTATTTGACATAATTTTTCTAAAAAGGGAGCCAATGTATTGGTGTGAAAAGCGCGCGAAACAATAGCAAGTTTTGAAGCTTGATCGATCATAACCTTTAAAAGTTCAGGGTGAGAGTGCCCCATGCTTACAGCGCTGTAAGCGCTCATAAAGTCTAAATATTCTTTACCGTTTTCATCCCAAAGTTTACACCCTGAACCTTTGGTTAAAACCACAGGCAGCGGGTGATAGTTATGCGCACATACTTTTTCTTCTTTTAATATGGTTTGAGATGTCATGATTAATTCCCTTTTTTATGTTCACAGGCTGCAATAATTTGGTGCATTAGAGTTAATGTTTGTTCAGCACCTTTTAGTGTTGGGTTATATTCAGCAATTTCTAAAGCCTTAAATTTCAATTCTTTCGAAAGTTTTGCAAAATTACGTAAAGCATCTTCTTTACTTATACCGCCCTTTTCAAGGCTACCCGTTGCAGGCGCATCTTTGGGGTCAAAACCGTCAAGGTCTACCGAAAGACCAAAGCCTTTTGTACCATTTTTAACAATATTTAAGGCTTCATTAAAAACAACATCTAGCCCCCTTTTTTGAATTTCATCCATATAAAAAACACGGACACCTAAACTTTCAAGCAGTGATTTTTCACCTTCTTCATAAGAGCGAATTCCTATTAAACAAACATGTTTCGGGTTCAACTTAACCTTACCCGAACCCAACTCCACTAAAAATTGACGACCTTGCCCTAGCAGCCTTGCTAAAGGCATACCGTGATAAGCCAGCGACGGTGAAGTTTCTTTCAAATGCGCATCCATATGCGCATCAAACCAAATTAAACCAAATTGACCTTCAGCATTTAACCCTGTGGTTACACCACTCCACGTGCCCATGGCCATGGAATGATCACCGCCAATCACAACAGGAAATTTTTCATGCTTAACCAGATGCTGCACACGTTCGGTTAGCCTTACAACAAATTCTTTTACAAGCATTGAACGTTGTTCTTTATCCTTAACTTCGCCTGAACACACGCTTATTGACGGACTTATAATACCTTCGCATTTAAAGTTCACACCCAACAATTTAAGTTTTTTAAGTGAAATATCTTTAAAAAAAACTTCAGGGCCAAGCTCGGTTTTTATTTTTTGAGCCCCCCAACCAATTGCTGCGCCAAGTAAATGCATATAAGGTTCCTTTTTTCTTTTTACTCTTACTTATATTTTAGCACACAAAAAAAGAACCTTCCAAAAAGAAGGTTCATTATATTACGCAAAGTCATCTAAGTTCATACCTAAATTCGTAAAAATAGCTTGAGATAAAAGTTCTATTTTTTCAACAGTAGGAAGAATGTCTGTACGAACGGTATGCGCCGCTTTTTCGAGTTCATCTACATCATCAAAATCCTCATTTTCAAAAAATTCCTGTAAAGATTTTACGCCCGCACTAAAAGAGGGCAAGAGGTTCAAAACTTTATCAACTTGTGTAATGTAAGATTGAACTTGTTCGTCATAGCTTTCAACAGGCTTTGTAAATTGGCTACGCAAATGAACCATTCCACGTTTGCATTTTTCAAGTGATTCATGCGCGTTTTCTAATTTTGTTTGTAATTCAATTGTAATTTCATCGATGCGATCCATAAAAAGACCTCGAAGTTCGTGTAAGTGAATAAAGTTAAAAAATTAAAAGTATATGTATTATTGTTAACTAAAACGCTAACAAATAACCCATTGAACTGCAACAAAATAAAAAGGCAGCTTAAAGCTGCCTTTTATAAAAAACTATCAAATTACAGCTGAGACTTAACCCATGCTGTTAGTTCACCTTTTGGCATTCCGCCAACTTTAGCGTCAACCATTTCACCGTTTTTGAAAACCATCAACGTTGGAATACCACGCACACCAAGCTTAGTTGGTGTTTCTGGGCTATCGTCAATGTTTACCTTAGCAATAGTCACTGCGTCGCCTAATTCTGCGGCAACTTCATCCAAAATTGGGCTTAATTGCTTACAAGGACCACACCACTCTGCCCAAAAATCAACCAATACAGGCTTTTCGCTTTTTACAACATCTGCATCAAAACTAGCGTCTGTTACTGCAACTACTTTACTCATTTTAACTCAATAAATCCTTTTGTTTTAAATTCAATAACAATGATAGGCTGACTTTTTCTATAATTCAACCACTATTCCTGTTTAATTTTCGCTTTCAGTATATTTTATGTTTAGAAACTAAACCCAATTCAATTTTGGAGTATCAGAAGCTGTCCAAATAAGTACGGCTTTAATTTCCTTCTTCGGAAAAATTTCTTGTAATGCTTTTTTATAAAACTGCATTTGTTTTTGATAATCAACAGGTATAGTTTCAGGAATTGTTGCATTTGTTTTATAGTCCACTGCAATCACTTCATTTTCACAAACAACTAACCTATCCACAATCCCTTCAAGCCTGTAACCATTTATGTTTGCTGCCAGTGGAATTTCAGCTTTGGAATTTTCAGCAAAAAATTCTGGGAAATTTTGAAGAACTGCCACAGCGCTTTTCACCAACATTTCCTTTTCAGCGCTGGTATATTCTGCTGCCACTTGATTTAAGAAATTCAGCCCTTTTTCTTGCCAATTGCACTGTTCTAACTCTGGCAAAAATTCCAATAATTTATGTACCAACTGCCCACGCTTAAATAATTTTTCACGCTGTTTTTCGCTTAAAAGTTCAAGCTGCTCTTTCCTTTTTAAAGAATCGGATGCGTGCACTAAAGTTAAGCCACGCTCGTTCGGCGCTAAACTTTCCACCCATTCAGGTAAAGCTTCTTCCACAGGTTCTAAAGGTGTTTCTTTACTTTGAGCTGTTAAGTTATTTTCAACTTTAAATACATATTCACCTTGAGTGATTTGTAAAAATTTCTGTTGTTCAGAAATAGCTTCCAATATATGCCCATACCAGCAATTTTCAGGTTTATAGCCATGTTTTTTAACACCTGAAATGTAAATACGTTCTTTTGAACGTGTAAGCGCAACATAAAGCAAACGCATTTCATCACGGAAAATACGTTCTTTTTCTTCATCAACCAGTTTTTCTTGATAGGCTGGTGCTTCTTTTGCTGAGAGGCGGTGCAAAAACAAGTGATCCGAACCATCATCACCCACATGCCAAAGGCCTGTATCATTGGACATATTTTTATAAAACTGCCCTGTGGTATCTGGCATTATCACAATTGGAGACTCCAATCCTTTTGAACCGTGTGCTGTCATTAAACGCACTTTATTACCAGCATCGGTTTCACGTTTTAAGTTTAAAGTTTGCGTATCCAGCATATGAATAAGTTTTAAAACACCCTCACCTTTTTGTGTTACTTCCATAGCCATATTTAAAAGTGTATCTAAGGCATCGTCCACAGCTACAACAGGCGATTTTTCATCACGCATGGACATTAAAGAATAATACACACCACGCACATTTAATTGCTGAATAACCCAAGTTAAAAACCCTTGCAAACCTTCTTTATAAAAAGCACGTGTCACGTTTTGTAGCACAGCCCCATATGACACAGTTTTATCTATCATATGCCATAAGGTTTTCGATTTTTTTTTCCCAACAAACAATGCATCAAACTCTTCATCATTTAAGCCAATAAGCGGTGACCTTAAAACATGCGCTAGAGATAAATCATCATCCGTATTCGACACAAATTTTAACAATGCCAACAAGTCTTGAATCACCGTTTCACTTTGCAGTGTCACTTGGTCGGCACCGCCGTGTGGAATATAATAACGGTCTAGCGCTGCAATGAGAGATGACATTAAAGAGCGACTTCTAAGTAAAATCATAATATCACCAGGCTCAATATATGTACCCGTGCTCTCCAAAACATCTTTACTATTCAACAAATTTAAAATTTGTTTTGCTGTTTTCTCTGCAATTTCCTCTTTTAAAGAGCTTTGCTTATTTTTCCTTGTCGGTAAACTCCAAGGTTCAAAAACAACTTCATCATCTTGTGCTTCTAAAAGTGGAGAAATATGAATAACACCACTGCTTCCTACCTTCACTGCATTATGTAAAATTTCATCAGCCATATCATCTACAGCGTGGTGACGGTTTGTTTGCTGGAAAACCGAATCCACAAAATTTAAAACAGGCTCTGTCGAACGGAAAGAAACCATGAGTTCTTCCACAGCTACAGGAGCGTTTGATTGTGACTGGTGTGCATGCAAGTAATGTTTCATAGAGCCAAAAACATGTGGTTGCGCTCCACGGAAGCGATAAATACTTTGCTTCATATCACCCACCGCGAAGAAAGTGCGCCCTTCATGCTGGCCCACACCTGCATAAAACTCGTCAACAATTGCTTTTAAAATATGCCACTGATCATTATCCGTATCCTGCGCTTCATCCAATAAAACATGACGAATTTTTTGATCCATTTTAAAGCGAACCCATTCGCTTTTTTCTGTGTTTTTTAACAGGTCAGCTGTTTTAGAAATAAGATCATCAAAATCTAAAACCCCCGATTTATATTTCAGTTTTTCATAAGACTCTAAAATTTGTGAACCCAACTCCAAATATGAAATGGTAATAAGGTAAGCATTTGCAGTTTTAATTTTTTCTTCAACATCTAGAATATAATCGGCGAACTTATACATGAGGTCCCACAAGTCATCACCACCAAATTCACGCGCTTTTTTATCGGGGAACCCTTGACTACGTACCTTGCCTGATGAGGGTGAAATAAAAACATCTCTCAACTTCTGCCAAGGTGCGGTTTCATCATGTAAATATTCTTTTAAAAGCGTGCCCAAGCCTTGCGCCACTTTACCCCCTTGAAGTAAAGATTCTGCGCCTTTTATTAAAGTTTCAGCATAAACATTGGGTACAACACATAAATTTTCACAAAAGTTCTCGTATGTTTCACCTGTGATATTTCCTTCAATATTTAACGTTTTCAAAAGTGTTTCTTTAACACCTTCAATACCGCCCGATTGTCTTAAATATTTTTTATATCTTGTGGCTTCGTTTACAAAAGAATCTAACGCTTCACTTAATGTTTTTTCACCGTATGTGTAGGCATAAAAGTCAAAAACCCACGCAGGCTTAAGCGTTCCTTCAAGAGCATGCATAAACACTGATGATTTTGCTTTTCTTAAAAGCTCGGACTGCTCTTGCCCTTCAATTAAGTTAAAGGCTGGGCTAATGTCAGCTTCTAGGGGGAATTGTGCTAAAATTTTCTGGCAAAAACCATGAATTGTATTACTTTCAACCGCATTATCTAAAAACTCAGCAAAGAGAGTTCTTGCTCGTTTTACATGCATTTTTGAAGGTTCTTCACCAAGCATTTTTTCTAAATTTACATGTAATTCTTCTTCTGTACATGTTGCCCAGACAGAAAGTTCGGAACGTAACCTCTCTTCCATTTCACGAGCAGCTGCACGGGTAAAAGTAACAGCTAAAATTTCATATGGCTTTAAAGAATTGTCTTGCAGTAAAAGCCCTAAAATACGCTTGGTTAAAACATACGTTTTACCTGTACCAGCAGAAGCCGAAACCCACACTGAATTTAAACCACTTGCGGCATTATTTTGACGCCTTGTTGCTTCTTTCACCAACATTTCAGGAGTTAGTGCGTTTGGTGTTGAATTATGATTTGTTAACATGGCTCACCCAATCCTTAAAACGGCACAACCCTGCAAATTCACAATAACGGCAAGGGCCTTTTTTCTCTTCCATAGCTTCCCCACCAGGAAAGGCTTCGTAAGCTTTTTCACCTTTATGCATTTCAGCTGTAATGCTGTTTAAAGCCTCATCGGCAATTTGTGTAAATTCTTCCAAACTTTCTTTCACACCAATGGCATTTTGAAACTTAACGCCTTCACCTTTTTTACCTGATACATGCCAATATTCAAGTGCTTTTACAGGTGTTTTACGTTCAAAACCGCCACGGCTTAAAATAACACTTTCCACTGCCATTTGAGGTTCAACACCGTTTAAAACATCTTTAGGTGAAGGTGGTGCGCCAGTCTTGTAATCAATAACCACCAAACCTTCTTTTGTTTGGTCAATCCGATCGGCTTTGGCATAAAGCTTCACACCACTGTCTAGTAGGACATTGGCATCTTTTTCAATATGTAAAGGCACTGTTCCATTCAAGTGATCTTCCACCACTTTATTTGCAAAAGCATCTGCAATTTTTTCCATCTGCTTTAAACCAAGTGCTTTACTTGCTTTTTCTTCCACAGCTTCAAATGCCACTTTCGCCTGCAACATTAAGTGATTATAAACTTCTTTTTTATTACCTTTATCGCCTGCAAAAGGTGGTGGCATGTGCGCCACTTCCACAAAAAAGCTTTCCAAAACTTTATGAATAAGCTGTCCTTTAAGTGAGGCTGAAAAACTTTCTTCGTAAGCTTCCAATGCTTCCAATTTTAAAACTTTACGAATGTAAACTTTATATGGACATTGCATAATATCCCTTGCGGTTGAAGCCGACCAAATAGCAGGTCTTCGATCAATACTCGGCTTAGGTTCTGGCGGTGAAAGCCTTTGCACGTCGCCATTTAAACGAAGTGCCCTTACCCTGTTTTTCCAAACTGAATTTTTAAGAAGAAGTTGTTCAAAAACTTTTTGAGGCATAACCGATTCTAACCTTGAAAGAAAACGTGAAGGAATTGTTTCGCCTTCACTATCCTTTAAAGTTCTTGTCATAAAAACTTCTTTTTGGGTTACCAGGTTTAAAAGGTCGTGTGCGCTCATACCCACATGAACTTGTGCACTTGGAATGCCCAATTTTTCACATATAGCACTATTGAACCAAACATCAGGGGCAACTTTCCTAGGCCACACACCTTCATTTAAAGCACCCACTATCACACGGTCCACATGCTGTAAGCGGGACTCCATTGGACCCCAAATAAACAACCTTGGATGTGTGCTTTGTTTTTTACGCACAGCCGTTGTGGACATTACACCGGTTAACATACCTAAGTAGGTTTCTAAGTTAATATTTTGAACATCTTTAGCCGCATCTTGCCATGAAGAAAGCATACCTAACAATGTTTGCCCTGCTTCATCGTCAAAAATGTTTAATTCATCTTGATCGTCTTGCTTTAAAACTGTTTTCAAAACATCTAAATGCTTTGATATCCAGAAATCCACCTTATATTCAGCGCCTTTACCAAGCAATGGCTTAAAAACAGCTTCCAGCTCACTCATAAATGTTAAAGCATCTGGCGCGAGGTTACCGTCTTTACGTTCATTTTGAAGGGACTTTTGTAACTTATGGCGCAAACCCACAAAGCCAGAAGCAGGTTTTTCACCACGCAGAACCAAATGCTCTAAAGCTTTTAACTTTTGTGTTTTATTTTTAATATGCCCTAAATTTGCATATTTATGATTTAAAAACTCAGCCAACATTAAAGGTGGGAAATATTCATTCACTAAATTAACCACCATAAAAAACAAACGACCCAAAGGCGTTGATAAAAGTGGAATACCCGCACTGTCATCAACATTCACACCCCATTTTTTAAGGCAGGCCTCCACACGCAATGACAAACGCCTATCAGGGCTAATGAGTGCACAGGTTTTACCTTCATTTTCCAGCGTTTCACGCATGATGAGCGCTACAATTTCAGCCTCTTCACTTTCGGTTGAGGCTTCAATATAACTGAGACCTTGAACACCTTTAGGGGCTGTGATGTCATCTATTTTTTTTAAGCCTTCAGCGGGCGCTAAAGCTTGTTGCCAACACAACACCCTTTCAGAGCTGTTTTTTTCTTTTAAAAATTCAACATCACTTCTTTGAAGTTCTAATTTTTGAAGCAACCGCTTCAATGTAAATTGTGGGTGCGTTTCCGGCACTTTTTCAAACAATTCCTCTGACATGTTTTTATCGAGGGATGAAAGAATAAGAACACCTTTTTCATGTTTTATAATTTCTTTTAACAGTTTAAAACCAAGGGGTGTTGTATCACTAAAACCAACTGCCCAAACAGCATTTTTCATACCATTTTTTTGAAGAGATTCTAATTCCACTTCTACGGCTTTTTGCGCTGCGTCTACAGTGTCCACTTTTTGGTTTTCATGTAACCAGCTTGGGTAAAACTCAAAAGCAATTTTGAAAAAATTTACATTTTGTTTCCAGTGATGTGATAGATTTTCAGGAATTTCCTTTTCAACATCATGGATGGTTAGGTCATACGCTTTCAACTTTGAAAACAAACTTGATAAAGCCGTTGCCTGCTCGAAGCATTTATTAAAAGAATAAGAAGGGTAAGCTGTTTGCACCAACTGTGTTAAAACCATTTGCCGACCGAGCGAAGATATAATTTCTTGTTTCTCAAGGTCATTACGTTCAAAGCGGTGAGCGTCCATGTCTTCATCATGAAAGGACATCATATGAATATGAGGTAAAAGCCCTGCACCGTTTATTTTTACAAAAGCTTCTTTTATGGCTAACCCAGCCCTTGGGGATGGTACATAAATTTTAATATCAGCCAATGCTAAAGGGTTTCCTTCAGGGAGCGTTGCTATGATTTTTTCAACCACAGCTTCTGCCAAATTTTCCCCTGCCTGACTGGTGTAAATTAAACCTTTATTTTGCAAAATTTATAACCTTTGCTGGCAACCCATTTTCATATTTAATAACATTTTTCGCTTTTAAAAGCCCTTCTGGAGTTCCCATATCAATCCATGGGTAATTTGCCTTGTAGCCATAAAAACTTTTAGATCTTGCAGCTTTTTTCCATAATGAAACAAGTGGGTTATAGCCTTCTTCAACATTATCAAATACCGAAGTTTTAACCGCACACAAACCACAATATGATATTTCCGAAATTTCACCTTCATCTAAAAAGTCTAAACGACCATCTTTGTAAAATCTAAAATCACCATTTGCCTTACGCTGATGGTCAACCGGCGTTAAGGCGAGTAAAAAGTCCATTTTTTCTGAGCTAAAATTATGAGAAACTTCTTCTACAAACGATGAAAAACCTTCACCCCACACAATATCACCATTCGCAATTATAAAAGGTTCACCTTTAAAATGATGCAATGCCTTTTTTATACCACCCGCCGTTTCAAGTAATTCCTCTTCGTATGACAGGATTATTTTCATTTTAAAAATATCGTGACTACGCCACATTTCCACTGCATCAATAATTTTTTCTGCGCGCCAATGACAGTTCACCACCGTTTCTTGAATACCTGCATTTTCCAAACCTTTTAAAATTCGAAATAACGGTGTGGTACCACCTAAATCCACAAGTGGTTTTGGTGTTTTTTTTGTAAGCTCGCCAAGCCTTGTTCCTTTACCTGCGGCTAACACCATGGCACGTTTAATTTTATTTGTCATTTATGCTGCCTTTTCTTGATATTGCGGGTAAATTTTATCCATCACATTTTTAATTTCTGTACATGCAGGTTTATGAAGCAATTTATGAATCATTTCCCAAGCTTCGTTCATGCGCCCCATTACATTCTCACGTTTATCACGCTCTTGCAAACGCACTAACAAACCTACAATTTTAAAATAGCGGTGCAATAAGCACAGGTTATAACCTGCAATAAAGTCTTCTTTCGAAACCTTTTCATTGATACCATCTAAAAACCGGTCAATTAACTTCTGTCTTAAAGCTTCGTCGGCTGGAAAGCGGTCTTCAAGTAAACATGCCACATCTAAACAAACAGGCCCTACCCTTGCATCTTGAAAATCAATCATCGCTAAATTTTGAATAGTTGCTTCCCCTTTTGGGTTTAAACACATTAAATTATCAATATGGTAGTCATAATGGCAGGTTGTTTGTGGTAAATTTTTTATTTTTTCAAAGCTTGCATACCACGCTTTTTTGAAAGATTCCCTATCTGCTATATGTGTTGCATGCCCTGTTACATATGGCAAATACCAGTCGGTAAACCTTTTTGCTTCCTGCCACATACTATCTGCGCTGTAATGCCAGACATCTACTTTTTTGTTATTGGCCGTATGAATTAAAATATCGGTTGCAACGGTTAGCCATTTTTCTTGCATAGCTTCACTGGCACATACACTTCTTAAGGATTGATCACCCAAGTCCTCTAACAACAAGTACCCATTTTCGACATCTGAGGCGTAAACTTTTGGAACACGCAGGCCTATTTCCTCATAAAAATTTACCATATCTGTGAAGTCTTGTACTTTTTCTACAGGCGGTGGCGCATCCATAATCAGCCGCTTTTCGCCATTTGTTTCCACTCTATAATAAGTTCTAAAGGAACAATCAGGTGAAAGTGGTGTAATATGCCCTTCAAAGTGTTGAGATTTTAAAAAACTGTTACGACCTTCTTCTGTTTGTGGTCTCATGATACTTGTTGGTAATAGCCCAAACCGTTCACGCCATGTACCATTTGCCTTTAATGTAACTTGACGGCTATCAACAGCACCTTCAATCTCGCTTAGTTCAATGGTTAAAAAATCACCCACTTCACTTTCCATAACATAGCGCTTAGGTGTTTTATATCCAGGCAAGCCATCTTCAACATTGCTACACCATTCCATGAGCGTCACACCATTTTCGTAGTAAGAATCCAAGTCTAACATTTCCAGTTCTGAACCATCGCCCATACGGTAAGCGTCTACATGCACCACAGGCAAGCGTGTTTCATCATAAACTTGCATAAGATTAAAAGTTGGACTAGGAACCGCTAAATCATCGTCACCAGCAAGAGCACGAATAAAGGCACGTGCGAAAGTTGTTTTTCCCATACCCAATGTACCTTCCAGGCGAATAAAGTCCCCCGCAAAAGTATAGCGTGCAATTTCACGCGCTAAATTTTCAGTATCTTTCTCACATGTTGTGGTCAAAGTAACCTGACTTTGCATATAAACCCCCGTTTAAAAATAATACGTAATTTTAAGGAAAACCTCCCTATTTAGCAAGCTAGAAGCATAAAAACATGCCTATACATCACTCAATACTTGAAAAATTCTTCATAATCTTTAGAATAGGAAGGACATACAATTGAGGATAATAGGGACGCATATATGTCGAGCAACTTCGGTGATACAATGAATACCCAGTCCCACCAGAAAGATTCACAAACTGGTGGAGATTCTCAAGTTGCATCACGCCCAATATCTCAATCACATAAAAGTTACATTCAATTTATTCATAACCCACAGCAAGGAACCAACCCTTCTTATGAAGAATTGAAAACATATTTACGTGACGCTTATTTAGGTTTAGTTCCGCTACCTTTAAGTGCTGAAAACATTGCTAAGTCATTTAGCTTTTTTAAAGGGTCGGCCCATAAACAAACTTTAAAGAAAATACTTTCAGATCATAATGTAGCTTTAAACCTCATCCCAGGTTTAAAAAAACTATCGACACATGAAAATTTCAGCCTTGACCGCCTACACGATTATGTATGCCTTGAAGATGATGAAAACACAATAGAACACCTAGAACAACGTGCCAAAATTGCCGAACAAAAAGCAAACCTCTATATTGAAGACATTTTCCAAAACCCTGATGTGGTTAAAAACGCTTTAAGGTCGGTTAGCAAAAAACAGTGGGGGCAACAACTTGTTAAGCCACCTTCAAACCCACACCTTTTAAAAGCAACTGCCAGCCTACCCAGTGAGGACTTTTTTAAAAACGGCATGCATTTAGCCTTTTTAGAAATTGAACCTGAAATTTACAGTTCTATTAAGCCCGAACATGCTAAAAACGTTTATATAGGCTTCAAAGCGAAGAAATATTTACGTTTATTACTTGAAATTGAGCTTTCCCTTAAAACGCTTAAAGAAAAGCAGCTTAACGAAAAACGCATTCAAGACGATGCAAAGCTTTACCGTGGCGCACAAAAAGAGTCATTAATTCTTGAAAATGAAGTGCGTAAAACAGCCCCAAGGGATAACAACCTTCACCTTGAAGAAAAACCTGAGAAACCAAGTTTCCTTCAAAAAATGATCCGTGAAGAGCTGGGTTACTCAGCATCTGTGGACCGTGCACAGGTTCAAAAAATTCTTGAAGCCGCTGAAGAAATTTTAAATGCGCCCAAATCGGCTGAACCACCACAGGATTTTTTACATAAAAAACACCCTGAAAAACAAAAACCAGTCATTACACTGGACAGCATTGACCTTTCCAGCCGAAGCTTCGAGCGTTAATTTCTAAAAACCTTAAACATTTTGCGATTGAAAATTTCAAAAAAGTCCTCTAACTTGCTTAGTTATGGAATATACAACAGATATCGCAATTATTGGTTCAGGCCCTGTGGGCTTATTTACAGTGTTTGAAGCAGGCATGGCAGGTTATTCATCTGTTGTGGTTGACTCATTAGAAGAAGTGGGCGGGCAACTTACAGCCCTTTATCCTGAAAAGCCAATATATGATATTCCAGGGCATCCAAAAGTTTTAGCTGAAGAACTTATTACAAAATTAAAAGACCAAGCAGCCCCTTTTAACCCAACATATTTACTTGGTAAACCTGTCGATTCCTTCTTGAAAAAAGAAGATGGCACTTTCACTTTAACTGCTGGCGAAAATACAATTCACGCACGCAGTATCTGCTTAGCTGCAGGCGGTGGTATGTTTGCACCCCGCAAACCACCTGTAGAAAACATTGAAGCCTATGAAGGTGAGTCGGTTTTTTATGCCGTACGCGGAAAAGAGCGTTTTAAAGATGAAACCATTGTCATTGCAGGTGGTGGTGACAGCGCAGCCGACTGGGCGGTTGAACTTGCACCTTTAGCCAAACATGTGCATGTTATTCACCGCCGTGCAGAATTTAGAGCCGCAGAAGAAACTGTTAACCAATTACACAGCCTTGCAGAAAATGGCAATGTAACCATACACACACCTTGCCAGCTTAAAGCAATCTCAGGCCAAAACAAAAAATTAGAAACAGTGACCATTGCCGACCTTGATGGCAATGAAAAGACACTTGAAGCATCTAAACTTCTATGCTTCTTTGGTATTTCCCCTTCCCTTGGTCCAATTGTAAACTGGGGGTTAGATATGAACAAAAAAACTGTTAATGTAGAACCAAGCACCATGGCTACAAACATTGAAGGCGTTGCCGCAGTGGGTGACATTGCAGAATACGGTCACAAACTACACCTTATTTTAACAGGGTTTGCCGAAAGTGCATTAGCCATTAAAACACTGCAAACTTACATGGACCCTGACAAAAAGTTCAAGGTGGTTTATTCAACCTCTAAGGGTGTTCCTCAAGCGTAGAGCGCTTGCCCCATTAACGCAAGATACATCACACTTTTACCTACAAATAAAAGTGCAAATCTAACGGTTATTTTTAAAAGGAAGATAACGCTTAAAAGTAAGCTTTTTTTACATTTCCTGCATGGTTGGTAAGCCTGGGAACTCATTGGCGAATACCGTTCCATTAAAGTAAACCTTAAATAGGTATGCCCCCAATTGCCCCACTTTTTGAGCAGGTACAGCAAAACCCCAGTAAGGGTAACCCTTTTTATCTATCTTTAGCACAGCTTTTGTCTGTGAATGGAAAAGCTTATTTTGTGCCAACTTCAAGTTATTATCAAAAGCGTAACCTTGTGCCACAATAGCTGCACGAGAAAAACTCATTGCACCGTCGTGGTAACCAATTTCACCACCTACTAAGCGGTCCCCTTGACACCAACCCATCGTCCCCATAAATGGAAACTTTAAATAATGGGTCACACAAAACGTATTGCCATAACTTTGGATATTGCGCACTGAAAAATCATTCAGGTGAAAATTGTGCTGATCCAGTACCGACCTTGCACTGCCAATCGCATCTTCAAAATAAGTTTGCAACCTTGGGTTTGTTAAAAAGTCGGTGTTTTTTAAACGGTACATTTCACCATCTGGCTTTTCAATAAAGGTTGCTCGCTTTGCCTGCTTCGGCATATCTTCTGGAAGGTCTTCCCAGTCATAAAAAACAGTGATTAATTTTGCATCTAAACCACCTGGACCAAAAGAAATATCTTCACTTTGGCAACCTTGGAACTTGGGAAGTGGAATGTCGCTATGGTAAAGCTTGGTATTACAATAAAAAGGCACCATACCGTAAGCGGCATCATCCATTTTAACACTGGTATTGTTTTCGCCATTCATATACATAGGCGCGCCAAAGGCCACGCTGGCCAAAACAACCAACACACAAAAAATAAGAAAATATCGAATTACTTGCCACATAACTAACAATATACCTTTCTTTTATTTATGTTTTCAGCTTTTTCTAACAAATTAAACGCAAAAGCCTATGCAATCAAGTGTCAACTGTGGCATGATTAAGACGAATAACTAATAATAAAGCGAAACCTCCCCCTTATGGATCTTTCAAGCAATTTAATGACCGAGATTTTACCGCTTTACCTTATTTCAGTTTTAGGGTTTATAGCTGGGAAATTTTTAAAAGTTGAAGCACAGCCTATTTCAACCCTCACCATTTATATGCTTTCGCCTGTGGTGTTCTTTATTTCACTTGCACAAGTTAACTTTGATGGCGACGCTTTAATTGCCCCAGCCATTACATTTGCCATTGCCACACTACTTTCCCCTATTTTACTGAAGTTAAGTAAATTTTACCTACAAGACAAAACACCTTATTTACTGGCTTTAGCGTCTGGCACCAGCAACTGGGGCTATTTTGGACTGCCGATTGCTTTTGTTTTATTCAACGAAGCACAAATTGCGGCTTACATTTTAATAGGGTTCGGTTTTCAGGTATTTGAAAACACTTTAGGTGTTTATTATATTTCACGCGGGAATAAGTCGCCTTTACAAAGTTTTTTAACTGTTTTTAAAGTGCCTGTTATTTATTCTATTGCTTTAGGTTTAGCATGCAGTTACTTAAACGTTGATATACCCGCCAGTGGCGAAAAATTATTAGAACTTTTCAAAAGCGCTTACACCGTGACTGGTATGATGATGATTGGACTAGGCATTGCCTCGCTCACAAAGTTCAGAATTGACATTCCATTCACCTTAAGCATTTGCATAACACGTTTTATTTTATGGCCAGCCATTGCCACAGGTTTCATTTATTTAAACCAAGACTTAAACCTTATAAGTGACGTTTACCACAAACCACTTTTACTCTTTTCACTGATGCCAATGGCTGCCAACAACATTGCTTTTGCTGCACAGTTTAACGTATTTCCAGGTAAAGCTTCTGTAGCAGTTCTTATTTCCACACTTATCGCCCTTTTCTACATTCCATGGGCAATTGGATTTTTAGGCATATAAACCTTTACTATTCATGCATTTATAAACGTCTATTCTTTGAATAAGAAACAATCCGAAGTATGGTCATTCACCATGCCTGTTGCCTGCATAAAAGCATAAATAATGGTACTGCCCACAAAATTCATACCACGCTTTTTAAGGTCTTTGCTTATTTTATCGCTTAAGTCTGTTTTTGCAGGAACATTTTGAATAGATTTAAATTTATTTTCAACTGGCTTGCCATTAACAAAGCCCCAAATATACTTATCGAATGAACCGAATTCATTTTGAATTTCTAAAAAAACTTTGGCATTGCGAATCGCACTGTTTATTTTCAACTTGTTTCGGATTATACCTTCATTACTTAATAGCACATTCACCTTACCTTCATCATATTTGGCTACTTTTTCAGGGTCAAAGTTATCAAACGATTTTCTATAGTTTTCACGTTTTTTTAAAACGGTGAGCCATGAAAGCCCTGCTTGCGCACCTTCTAAAACCAAAAATTCAAAAAGTTTATGGTCATCGTGCAAGGGTTTACCCCACTCTTCGTCGTGATATTTTTTATAAATCTCATATTCTGTAACCCAAGCACAACGTTGCATTGTATAATATTTTCCATATTTTATATTCATGTGCTATTGTACAACACATTCTCAAATACACCTTTACCTTTTTGGAAAAGCTCACAACTAAAAATATTATTTTAGTGACCGACGCTAAATGCAACGAAAACCCAAATAAGCTAGAAAACGTCAAGACAGCTATAAAGCACTTATAAAGTAACACTTTCTGACAACCTTTTATCACAGCAGGTAAAAATTATGCTTACAAATCACAAGTCAGTCGTTACAAGGCAAATAAGCCTTGCCGTTATGGACACTGCTAATTTAGTAGACATGGAATATCGGCTTCAAAGCCAGCTTCAAAATGGAAATGCCCATAGAACGCTCACACTTAAACTCCCTTTAGGTTACCTAAAAAGTTTAAACAACACCTTCACCTATGAAGAAAATATTCATTTGGTGAGCGCTGTTGGCCGAAACACATCTATTTACCAAGGTAAAATTTTAATGATTCAGCCAGATGTTCAAGCTTATTTACAAAAACAGCTTTCACTTGTTGAAAACTTTAACACCCTAAAAGTTGAAGTACCAACATCTCTTGCGCGCATTACAGGTGTGGTACAAAGCAAAAAAAACACAATTGAACGCTGTGAACTCGCAGGGCGATATCTCGCATCTAAAGAAACAGCTTGTTACCTCAGAACAGACGATCAAGATTGTTACTTTAAGGCCATTGGCTTTGAGTATGACACATTTAAACACCTACCAGACAATATAAGCATCGTTTAAGAACAAAACCTCCCATTGGGGAGGTTTTTCTTTTACACCTCTTGAAATAAATATTAAATAAACCCATGCTTTAATAGATTTGAAAACCTTTTTATTTCCATTTTAACGGAGGCTTTATGAGTGAAGCTATCCCCTATATTTTAGTAGGCATTGTTTTATATGCCTTATACAACTACATCCTTCCCACCAACATAAACTGGAACAAAAAAGAAAGAAAATGGCGTATTATTTCAACCCTGATTGAAATATCCATTCCCTTTGTGGTTTGCGCTTTTTTATTCACACATACAGAAAAAGCATTATTTATTGCAGTTGCTGCCAGTGCATCACTGTATTGCTTAAGTGAATATATTATTAAAAGTAAAGCCTACAAACAGCGCATGAAATATATGCAACGCATGATTAGTGCATATGAAAAATGCAAAAACCCTAAAGAACGTAACGACATTAAACGAAAAATTACATCCCTTAAAAACGAACTTAAACATGCTTAAGTAAAAAAAGCCTCCCTTGCGGAGGCTTTTTTTATTTTGACAGCACCAAATTAGTACCTGTAATGTTCTGGCTTGTAAGGACCTTCCTTAGGAAGACCTAAATATTCAGATTGCGCATCTGTTAACTCATCCAATTCAACACCAATGCGCTGAAGGTGTAAACGAGCTACTTTTTCATCTAGCACTTTTGGTAACATGTAAACTTTGTTTTCATAATCAGCATGGTTTTTCCAAAGCTCAATTTGTGCAATCACTTGGTTTGTGAAAGATGAACTCATCACAAAACTTGGGTGACCTGTTGCACAACCAAGGTTCACAAGACGACCTTCAGCCAGAAGAATGATGGACTTACCGTTGTTTAAGTCTACCTTATCTACCTGTGGCTTCACATTCTCCCACTTAAAGTTGCGTAACTTGTTCACTTGAATTTCAGTATCGAAGTGACCAATGTTACAAACAATAGCCTGATCAGGCATTTCAAGAATATGGTCCGCTGTAATCACGTCCACGTTACCTGTTGTTGTTACAAAGATATTACCTTCTTTGCAAGCGTCAGCCATTTTCTTCACTTCGTAACCTTCCATAGCCGCTTGCAGCGCATTAATTGGGTCAATTTCAGTTACAATCACACGTGCACCTTGCCCTTTAAGCGCCTGTGCACAGCCTTTACCAACATCACCATAACCTGCAACCACAGCAACTTTACCAGCGATCATCACGTCCGTCGCACGCTTAATACCGTCCAGTAAAGATTCACGACAACCGTAAAAGTTATCAAACTTCGACTTTGTTACAGAGTCATTAATGTTAATCGCTGGAGCCATTAACTTGCCTTCTTTAAAGCGTTTGTTTAGGTAGTGAACACCTGTTGTTGTTTCTTCACTGATACCTTTAATTTCGGCCATAAGTTCAGGGAATTCATCGTGCATCATTGCTGTTAGGTCACCGCCATCATCCAAAATCATATTTGGGCGCCATCCGTTCGGGCCTTCAATTGTTGCTCGAATGCATTCCATCGCTTCTTCTTCTGTTTCACCTTTCCATGCAAAAACAGGAATACCTGCCGCTGCCATTGCCGCTGCTGCTTGGTCCTGCGTTGAAAAGATATTGCAAGATGACCAACGCACTTCCGCACCTAACGCTGTGAGCGTTTCAATAAGCACCGCTGTTTGAATAGTCATATGCAAGCAACCTGCAATGCGCGCACCTTTAAGTGGTTGTTCAGCGCCAAATTCTTCACGGAGAGCCATAAGCCCTGGCATTTCATGTTCTGCCATATCAATTTCTTTACGACCCCATTCAGCCAAAGAAATATCTTTAATTTTATAGTCACCACTGTTGTCCAGCTTCATAGCAGTTACAGTCATCATCTTTTCCTTATTTTTGAAATCATTTAAAAACTTGATTGTAGTGTATAAGATTTATCACATGTTGTCGAACGACAATAAATATAAACTTTCACAGGGTTGAAATCTTATTTAGAAAACACTAACTCATCATACATATCAAATTTTACATTTCCTTTTTAACACCCTTACAGGAGAAAAATTATGGAGTTTATTTTAAACTTCGGACTTAACATTTTGCTTGGAATGTTCCTCGCTTGTGCCTATACAGAAATGATGATGACATACCTTTCTGGAAACAGCAGATGGCGTATTCCACTTACAACTAAAGAGTGTATTATCACAATATCTTTTGTTTTTACCCTCGCTTTTTGCGGCGGTTACTTTGGTGTTTATATTCAAAATGGTTTTGCAAATGCATCTAGCAACTTAAGCTTATTTACAGGTGAATATATTCCACCAGAAACTTTTGCAGCCATGGCACCTAAAAATGAAGGCAATGTATTTGCCACCATTTTTTCAGCGTTGTTTAGCCTGCCCTATGTGTATATTAATTCTTACTGGATCAACAGACGACGTGAAAGGAAATACACCCTAACACAGCTACAAAACTCATGGAGCTACAAGTGCACATATTCTAAGCACCAACAAACACTCATACAGAATGAAATAGATTACTTAAAAAGTGCACTTTATAAAGATGTTAACAATTACTATCCTTAACTCAAGCTATCGATTCTAAAACCTCTCACCTGAGAGGTTTTGTTCTTTTTTATAGCAAACCCCTTAAAAAGACCAAGCTCAAAAAAACCAA
>NZGE01000049.1 GCA_002689455.1 Magnetococcales bacterium
GACCTTGTTTGACCTCACCACTATCCAAATCGACATAATCCCTGACAAATTCATTTATAGCAGTTGACAATTTTTTGGGCATATTTATGCCGTAAAAATAGAATAGCAAATGCCCCCACCCCCTACAAGAACAAATTAACAATCATTTAACCAATTGGTTGAATTACGATGTAAATAGAATTAGGAAGGTGACCTACCTGCAACAGCTTTTAAAAACGGCTACCCGACAAACCTTGACCAGAAGTTAAGCTTACATCTCTATGTACATGGGCATTTAACAAGAAGCCCATTGCAATCAACATGGTCATCATAGAAGTACCACCATAACTTACAAATGGAAGTGGAATACCCACAACAGGCATCAGCCCCATCACCATAGAAATGTTAATAATCACATGAAGGAATAATAAAAATGTAATACCAAGTGCCACGTGTTTTGCAAAAATGCTTTGTGCATTCATTGAAATGCGTAAGCCAAACATAATAATAAGCGCATAAGCCAATAACAAACAACCAGCACCAAACATACCAAAGTCTTCTGTGAGTAAGGTAAAAATAAAATCGGTATGTTTTTCGGGTAAGAACTCAAGGTGAGACTGTGTACCCTGCATGAAACCTTTACCCCAAAAGTCGGATGAACCAATTGCAATTTTAGACTGCATAATGTGATAGCCAGCCCCTAAAGGATCCTCTTCCGGGTTCAAGAAAACTAATAATCTTTTCTTTTGATATTCATGCAAAAAGCTCCATGCAATTGGTAAACTTAAAACACCTAAACCACCCAACCAAATAAAGAACTTTTTAGAAAGCCCTGAACAAAACATAATAACAACCCCTACAAAACCAATAACCAGTGACGTACCAAGGTCGGGCTGAATAACCACCAAACCAAAAAGCCCTGCAATTAAAAGAATAGGCGTTATAATATTTTTAAAAGAATGAACAGCAACAATTGAACGTGGGTTATAAAAACGTGCCAGCGTTAACACTAAAAACACTTTTGCAAGTTCCGATGGTTGAAGGGCGAAAAATTTCAAATCAATCCACCTTTGAGCACCCATTCCCACATGACCATTAAAATAAACAGCAACCAATAGTCCAAAAGCTAAGGCATAAAATAGATAGGCATAGTCATACCAGTGTCGAATGTCCACCACAGCAATAAACCACATCATAAACACGCCAATAATAAACCTAGGAACCTGCTTTACAACATACGGGTAAAAAGACCCACCAGCAGCACCATACAAAAGCACAAACCCAAAAATACAAATAAAGCATAAAAGTAAAATAATACCCCAATGCATACGAGTCGATTTTTTAAGCATGTTGTTTAAACCATTTAACACCATCAGCCTAAAACCTCCGTTGCTTTCTGTAATACATTGGCTGCAACAGGCGCTGCTGCGCCACTGCCTGAACCACCATTTTCAACCACAACAGCCACTGCGTATTTAGGGTCATCAAACGGTGCATAACCAATAAACATGCCGTGCGGGCGTTTTTTAAGTGGAACATCTTCCATATCCACATGTTCTTCAATACGTTCAGACACAACCTGAACAGTACCTGTTTTCCCTGCAATGGATACCCCTTTACGCCTTGCACCTTTTGCCGTTCCATGGCGACCATTTACAACTTCAAACATTCCCTGACGAATAAGGGTTAAATACCCTTCATGCACAGGTGTGCTTTGGGTTTCAATGTCCTCATATTTTTTAAGAAGCTTTGGCTTAATGTCGTAACCTGTTGCAATACGTGCGCACATGGTTGCCATTTGTAATGGTGTCATCAGCAAAAAGCCTTGACCAATACCATAAATAAGGTCTTCACCCGTAGTCCAGCGTTCATGGCGATTTTTCCATTTCCATTCAGGTGTTGGCACCAAACCTGACTTTTCAGGAATACCAATTTCACTGCGTTCGCCCAAACCAAATTTTCGAGCGTATGTAGCAATTTTTTTTGCGCCTAAACGCTTTGCCATTTCATAATAATAAATGTCGCATGACCCTGCGATAGAATCGAGAAGGTTTACTTTACCGTGCTTTTTCCAGCAGTGGAAACGTCTATCACCTAATTCCATATGACCACGACATGTGATGACCTCATCCATTGTGGTCAGCCCCTCTTCTAAAGCAGCTTGTGCGACAAGTAATTTAAAAGTTGAGCCTGGCGAATATGTACCTTGGAATGATCGGTTCAGAAGTGGTTTGTCTTCATGGTTTAAAAGAACTTTCCAACTTTTTGGGTCAATGCCTTCGGCAAAGTCATTCGGGTCAAAACTGGGTGTGCTTACCGAAGCTAAAATTCCGCCCGTTTTCGCATTTAAAAGTACAACAGAACCCACCTTACCCTTCATTTGCCCTTTCGCAAAATTTTGCATTTCCTGATCCAGTGTTAAAATAAGGTCATCACCTTTTTTAGGGTCTTGCTTTTCAAGCACACGAACAGGACGCCCAACAGCGTTGGTTTCATTGTGAATAAAACCAGGTCGGCCGCCTAGTTCATCTTCATACAACTTTTCCAAACCTTGACGCCCAACGGGAAAATCGGGTGCCCAACCTTTTACGCCGGCCTTGTCTTTTTTATAATCATCTGTACGGCCAACATAACCCAGTAAGTGGCCAGTAGCTTCACCATCATCGTAGTGCCTAAGTGGAATATCCACAAAGTCAATGCCCGGTAAATCTGGCTGGTTCAGCTGAACCCTTGCAACATCCGCAAAGGAAATGGACTTTGTAATGGAAATAGGTGTAAACGGAGCACGATATTTCACTTTCTCTAAAATATCATTCATACTGCGCTTGGAAAGTGGAATAATAGTTGAGAGTTTTGTTAACACTTCTTTAGGATTTGGACATTGTTCTGGCACAATAACCAGACGCGGTGAAGGTTTATCCCGCGCAAGCACTCGTGAAGCTCTGTCAAACAAAACGCCTCGTTCTGGACGAATTGGGCGAATTTGCACACGGTTTTGCTCTGCCATCTTTTTATAACGTGTTCCCAAAACTTCTTGCAAGTAATACATACGTGCAACAAACGCAGGAAAAGGAATTGCCATAATAGCGCCGACCAAAATTGTGCGTCTTGAAACAACTTTTGCACGGTTGGTGGAGCTTAAATTCATAACCTTAAACTAGTCCTTCATAAATTTATGGCGCAAAGCGTTAAACCACATACTTAATAAAATGAAGGCAAAAACAGTGAATGCCCAGCTCACAATCACCCATAAGTTTACAGGTAAATCAAGCAGCCACATAACACCTGTCATTGCAGACATAACAACCGCAAGGTTGATAGAAAACCCTGTGATAACCATAGCAAATGGGCTGTAAATAAGGGACTGCCTTTGCGCAAGTGCCATATAATGTAAAACCAGAATTGCAAGACCGTGTAAACCAAAAGGCGTACCCGATAAACCATCTTCAATCAAAGCTAAAATAAGTGCTAATAGCATAGGTGTGGCTGTTGGCACAAAAAGTGCCCAATAAAAAACACCGACAGGCAACAACCAAAGTTTAAATACAAAACCGTCTAAAAGTTCGCCTAGAACATAGCCTAAAATCACAAGTACAAAAAGAACCATAGGCACCATAAAGTTTAAAAATGGTTTATAGTCTCTGTTTGCTTGATTCATGGCCATAACTAAAGTACTCCACTCATTTTTTGACGCTGAATTGTAATAAACTCAAGATTTGTAAAGTCAACATCTGGCTTAATATAAATAAATTTACCAACGTTGTGAATAACACCTACAGGTAAGTTTGCAGGGAACAAACCATCTATACCCGTTGTTACAACAACCATACCTTCTTCAATTTTAACATCCTCATCTTCTGTGAAGACAAGTTCAAGGTTATAGCTGTTTGTACCACGCACAATACCACGAACATTTAAGTCTAAAATTTTTACAGGAATCCTGGAGGTATAGTCGGTAATAAGAAGCACACGAGCCGTTTCATCAAAAACTTCAATCACACGTCCAACAAGACCATTTTCATCCACAACCACCTGCCCTTTTTCCACACCCTTTGCATGACCAATATGGGTAATAACAGTATGGCTAAATGCACTTTTTTTGTCGGAAATAACGCGGCTTGCAAGTGGCTTCCCATTCACTTCTTTAACCATGTTTAGCAATTTTTTAAGCGAGTTATTTTCATTTTCAACAATGGCAAGGTCACGTATAAGGCGTTGCTTGTCGGAAAGTTCGTCCCTTAGCATTTTATTTTCTTCATACACAGAAACATGTCCCGTAACCGATTCACCAACTGCATCTGCCCATTCGCTCGGCTTTTTAACCGCTTCTAAAACAGGTGTACTAACACTCACAACAAAGGATTGAAACGCGGCATTTATACCAGGGAATTGAATAGAAAGAACCATGAAAACAACACAAAAAAAGGCATAAATCCCAAACTGAATATTATACCTTTTTGAAATATGCAATGCTTGCACGACAACTCCTTAGTTAGATTTTAGAACTGGAGCCAGCGCATCCCATTCTTCTAAAATTTTACCAGAACCTAATGCAACACAAGAAAGTGGAGATTCAGCAATTGAAACTGGCAAACCTGTTTCTTTACGAATAAGCTTATCAAGTTCGCCAAGGTTTGCACCACCGCCTGAAAGTATAATACCTTTGTCGACAATGTCGGCAGCCAATTCTGGTGGCGTTGCTTCAAGTGCTGTTTTAACACCTTCAATAACACGAGCAACTTGTGGTGAAAGGGCTTCTGCAACTTCTTTTTGGCTAATTTTAATGTTACGTGGCACACCATGCACAAGGTCACGGCCTTTAATATCCATTTCTTTGCCTTTGCCTTTTTCAGGCTCAATGGCTGTACCAATTTCAATTTTAATTTTTTCAGCTGTCGATTCACCAATCAGCAGGTTATGTTTACGACGAATGAAGTTTACAATCGCATCATCAAACTTATCACCACCTACACGTACAGACATGGAATAGACAATACCGCCAAGTGAAATAACCGCAATTTCAGTTGTACCGCCACCGATATCAACAATCATAGAACCTGAAGCTTCATTTACAGGTAGGCCTGCACCAATTGCAGCAGCCATTGGTTCGTCCACCAAGTAAACTTGTGAGGCACCAGCACTTAATGCACTGTCCTTAATAGCGCGGCGCTCAACAGGTGTTGAACCGTAAGGCACACAAATAATAATGCGCGGGCTTACAAACATGCGACGGTTGTGAACACGGTTAATGAATGCTTTAATCATTTCCTCGGCCACTTCAAAGTCGGCAATAACACCGTCTTTAAGTGGGCGAACTGCGACGATATCAGCCGGTGTACGACCAATCATCTGTTTTGCGGCGTTACCGACGTTACGAACACGAGAGCTATGCTCACCCCTTTCAATGGCAACAACTGATGGTTCGTTTAAAACAATACCTCTTCCCGGTACGTAAACTAGTGTGTTGGCTGTACCTAGGTCAATTGCCATATCCAGTGAAAAAATGCTAAAAAGTTTGTTAAGCATGGGCCCTGCGTCTTTCAAATTTTTTGTATTATTAATGCTTATCACACAACTATAAGTCAAAGCTTATAAAATTGCTACATCTGTTTTATAACGAAATGCCTTAAAAAGTTAGTTTTTATTCACAAAGTTTTCAATTTCACCCATAGCGTTTTGCGCATGTGCAACACTTTCATAAACATGGTGTGCTTTAAACTGGCCTTTTAACCATGTTATTTGCCTTTTAGCGTAATTTCTGGTGCTTTGTAAAATTGCCTGCTTGGCTTCAGTTTCTGTTATTTCACCTTTTTGGTATGCCAAAAGTTCTTTTGCACCGCAACTTTGAATAGCGTGATCTTTTTCATTAAACCCTTCTTTTAAAAGCAAATTAATTTCATCCATCAACCCCATTTCAACCATAACATCATACCTTTTATGTATGCGGTCATAAAGCCATTCACGTTCTGGGTTAAGTGCAATTTTTAAAATGTCGGCCTTCACACCACCTTCTTTGGGCATTTTTTGCCAAGCGCTCATCGTTTTCCCTGTTTGCTTGTAAACACCCAAAGCACGCACGATACGCTGTGTATCAGCCACTTTTAATTTACCTGCCATTTCAGGGTCAATTTTTTGAAGTTCAGCATGTAAAACTTCAGAGCCTTCCAACCTTGCTTTTTGGTTCAACTCATCAAATAATTTTTCATCCAATGCAGGAACAGGTGCTATGCCCTCTTCTAAAACTTTAAGGTAAAAACCTGTACCACCACAAATAATAGGCAGTTTACCTTCAGCCCAAATTTTTTCCATTTCTGCTTTTGCTAAACCAGCATACATATCTACTGTAATTTTTTTGCTTGGATTTAAAAAATTAAAAAGCCTATGGTCGGCCGCTTCAAATTCTTCATTTGTAGGCATAGCAGTGATGATTGGCATTTTGGTGTAAACCTGTCTACTGTCAGCATTTACCACAACACCGTTAAATTTATTTGCAAGCAAAATGGCCAACGACGTCTTACCCGACGCCGTTGGACCAAATAGAAAAATTGCTTTTTTATTCTTCAGGTTCTTCAACCTTTTTAAAGGCTACGAAGTTTTTATCACCACCACGAATAATAAGCATAAGAAGTGATTTACCGTCTTTGTCGTCAATAACACTTTTAACGTCTTCAACTGTTTTCACTTTTTTCTTATCCATTTCAATGATGATATCACCCGAGCGTAAGTTGCTTTGCCCAGCGCGTGAGTCCCGATCAACAGATGTGATTACAACGCCTTCAACATCAGAATCAACGCCTAAGGCATCACGCTCATCATCCGTTAGCAGTGAAAGGGTCATCCCCGCAACTTCTGTTTCATCAAGGTCCTGTTCAAGGCTTGAAAGAACATTCCCTGCATCGTCCTCTTCCAATTCTGCAATTTTTACATCAACAGACTTTTTCTTACCTGAACGTAAGTATTCAATTTTAACTGTTTTGTTTACAGTTGTTTCGGCAACCATTTTAGGTAGGTCTAGCATTTCTTCAACGTTTTTACCGTCATATTTCAAAATAAGGTCACCGTCCTTAAAGCCAGCTTTTTCAGCGGGGCTACCTTCAACCACAGCTGCAACAAGGGCACCTTTTGCTTCGTCCACACCCATTGCTTCTGCAAGTTCTTTGGTTACCGTTTGAATACGTACACCTAACCAACCACGAATTGGGCGGCCGTGTTCTTTAATTTGTTCAACAATCAGTTTCACAGTGTTAGAAGGAACAGCAAAACCAATGCCTTGACTGCCACCAGTACGTGAAAGAATGGCGGTGTTAATACCTACAATTTCACCATCACGGTTAAACAATGGGCCGCCAGAGTTACCAGGATTGATGGCCGCATCAGTTTGAATGAAGTTGTCGTATGGGCCCTGGTGAATGTTACGACCACGCGCACTGATAATACCAGCTGTTACCGTACCACCTAAACCAAATGGGTTACCAATGGCAATTGCCCAGTCACCCACACGTAGCTTTTCACTGTCACCCATAACAGCAAAGTTTAGATCGTTAGACGCTTCAACTTTTAACAATGCAATATCATTTTTAGGGTCACGACCAACAATTTCTGCGTTTAGTTCCTTGTCATCTTGGAACTTCACAACTATATCATCGGCTTTTGCCACGACGTGGTTATTGGTTACAATGTAACCATCTTTACTAATAACCACACCTGAACCCAAGGAGTTTTGTGGGCGTGTCATAAATTCACGACCACCACCTTGCGGGATATTGCCAAAGAAGTCTTCAAAGAACTTATCGAAGAACGGGTCACCTGTGAAAGGAGAATTTCTTTGAGATTTCTTTGTAACCTTTTTAGGTTTCGTGGACGTTGAGATGTTTACCACCGCTTTGGACTGTTTTTCAACAAGATCAGCAAAGCTTTCTGGCATGAATGACACGGAATAACTTGGAGAAACATAAAATGCTCCAACAAATAAAACTGTACATAATGTAAACAAAATACGTTTCATTTTACGAACCTTTTCTTTGTTAAATTGTTACTTCAATATTTTACTATTTTAGTTTGTTAAAGTGTTTAAAGTACTCAACCGATGGGTCAAGAACCATAAACGTATCGTTCCCTTTTAGACTTGCTTTATACGCTTCAAGCGAACGAATAAAACTGTAAAAATCTGGGTCTTTGCTAAACGCTTCCGCTGTAATACGGATCGATTCAGCGTCACCTTCACCACGCAATGTTTGTGCATCACGTTGCGCATTTGCTAAAATAATTGTACGCTCCTTTTCAGAACGCGCACGAATTTCCTGTGCCTTTTCAGCACCTTGCGCGCGAATCTCTTTAGCTTCCTTGTTACGTTCTGCATTCATACGCTGGTAAACAGCTTGCGAAATGTTAGCTGGCCAGTCCGCACGTTTAATGCGCACATCTACAATTTCAACACCCAAAGGCAAAGCTTGTTCTTTAGATGACTTTAAAATGTCCTGCATGATTTTATCACGGTCGCCTGAAACAATTTCTTTAGAGGAGTACAAAGCAAGCTTTTGGCGCAAGTTCGAATTCACAATAATGTCAATACGTTTACGAGCGTCAGACTCTGTGCGAACAGCTTTATAGAACTGACGAGCATCAACAATGCGCCAGCGTGTGAAACTATCCACCACCATTGGCTCTTTTAAAGATGACTGAATCTCTTCAGGCTTCGAGTCGGTTTCCATAATGCGTTTATCTAAAAATACAACGTTTTGTACGAATGGTAGTTTATAGTTTAAACCAGGTTCGCTAATAACTTTACGCACTTCACCCAGTTGAATCACAATCGCTTGTTCTGTTTCGTGTACTGTAAATAAACTGTTTGCACCAAGAACCAAACCGATACCAACAACAATTAATCCAAATGTTTGTTTAACACCCATTATTTAGCTCCTTTTTGTGCGTTTAGAGGAAGGTAAGGTAAAATACTGCCCGAGTTTTTATCGGTCATAATAACCTTACGAGAACCTTTTAAAACATCTTCCATATTTTCTAAGTATAAGCGCTCACGTGTAATTGCTGGCGCCTTTTTATATTCATTAAGCTGACTAATAAAGCGAGCAGCATTACCTGTTGCTTCTGCAATTTTAGACTGCTTATAAGCTTCAGCTTCTTGCATAATTTGAGCCGCTTGACCACGCGCACGTGGAACAACGTCATTTGCGTAACCTGTTGCATTGTCTTGCTCTTTTTCAGCGTCCGCTTTAGCGGCTTGAACATCACGAAAAGCGTCTAGCACTTGCTTAGGTGGTTGAACCTGCTGCATTTCAATATTGTTTACACGAATACCTAAACCATATTGATCGGCAATACTCTGTGTAAGTTGCAATGCTTCCTGTTCAATTTTAAGCTTGTTTGATGTAATGGCATCATCAATTGGGTAACGTCCAATAACTTCACGCATTGAACTTTCAGCTACACTTTTTAAAGCTTCTACAGGACTTGCAACTTTAAACAAATAGTCTTTCGGGTTGGAAATAACCCAACGCACTGTAAAGTCAAGGTCTACAATATTTTCGTCACCTGTTAGCATCAAAGACTCTTCTGGAATATCAACCACATTGTCATTTGAAAGCTGGCGGTAAGAACGTGTCATTCCAAAGCTAGATGTTGGGAAAGAACTTGCAAAACCAACTTCTAAAATATTTTCACGTGTTACTTTTGGTTTTACCACACGTTCAACAGGCCAAAGGTGGAAATGTAAACCTTCATTCGTTGTTTGAACGTATTCACCAAAGCGTGTTACGACACCTTGCTCTTCAGGTTGTACAATATAAAAACATTGGTAAACCCAAAAACCAGCTGCAATAATTGCACCCAAACCAATAATACCGCCAACAGAGCCATCACCACCGTTTGGGGGTTTCGGACGACCACCGCCCATCATGTCACGCATACGGTCCTGTGCTTGACGCAGCATATCATCTAAGTCAGGTTCTTGATTATTGCCACCGCCAGTTGTTCGTTTAGACGAAGGTTTGCGACCACTTGGTTTTTTACCCCAAGGCCCCTCACCTGACATATATTGATTCGAAAATATATTTAAAAGTTTAGATGCCATTTAATAAGACTCTTTTTAATTGTTCTTAATTTTATTACCGCACCTACTTTAATGAACCCAACCTGTCACGTCAACAATTGTTGAAATAAATTTAACATCTACTTATTTTATGTTAAATTGACGCAAATAAAAAATTACAGAGGGTATTTATCTTATGAAGGGCATTATTTTGGCTGGCGGTTCTGGAACAAGAATGCGCCCAATGACAAAAGCAACCAATAAACACTTTTTGCCAATTTATGACAAACCTATGATTTACTACCCACTTACAACATTAATGTTGGCAGGTATTAAAGATATTTTAATTATTTGCCGCCCATGTGATGTTGAACCTTTTACTGAAATGCTTGGAGATGGCAGCCAGTGGGGCATTCACATTTCATACAAAACGCAAGAAAAAGCAAATGGCATTACAGAAGCCTTTACTATTGGTGAAGACTTTATTGGAAATGACAAAGTCGCTTTAATTTTAGGTGACAACATTTTCTTTGGGCATGGATTTGGCGAACACCTTAAAAAAGCCGCTGAGAATGACGATGCGACAGTATTTGGTTTTTATGTAAAAGACCCTTCGGCTTTTGGTGTTGCCAAACTGGATGCAACAAATTCTTATGTGATTGACCTTGTTGAAAAACCAAAAGAATATGTTTCGCACTACGCTATTCCTGGGCTTTACTTTTACGGCCCTGAAGTTGTTGAAATGGCAAAGCGTGTGAAACCTGGCGCACGCGGTGAGCTTGAAATTACCGACCTAAATCGCATGTACTTAAAAGAACGTAAGCTTAACTTTATTGAGCTTCGCCGAGGATTTGCATGGTTCGATGGTGGAAGTGCCGATGCCATGTTAGATGCATCCAATTACATAGCAATGGTTGACCGAAGACAAGGGTTGCGCATTGGCTGCCCCGAAGAAGTTGCTTTCCGTTATGGCTGGATTAATGAAGAACAGTTCTTATCTCTCGCAGATGAACTTTCAACCAGCGGTTATGGACAATACTTAAAAGAAATTGCGCAAGTTGTGAAATCATCTCAAGCTAGTTCATAAAACGATCAAAAAAGGCTTTAAGCTTTTTTTAGTCATCTTTGTATGAATTTAAAGCTATACTCCTCATGAGGTGCCTTTGTTCTAATATGGTAAAACGGTTCTATGTCAATCTTCAAACCTTTATTCCATTTTTCTAGCAAAAACTCAGGTGTGATATCCCCCGCGATATTATTATTTTCAGTTTGAACTTTATTACATGGGTTGTTAAATAAAAACTGTTCGGCATAACAAAGACCCTTACGCTTTTGAACATGTGAACGATACATCATAAGCATCCCTTCATAAGTGTTAGGGGCTTTAAATTTTAAGCTTTTTGTCATTGCCAAAATTTCTTTTGTGTCAAATAAATGCATTTCAACACTCATAGGGTAAGCCCATTCGTTGTCGCTTTCATTGTGCGACCAGTCCCATTCAAACATATCAGCGTACTGCTCACTTTTCTTCATATGCTTTGGAGGAAGTTGATCTACATTCATAGTGTATGAACGTGTAAAGTATGGAGCCAAACGAATGGTTGGAATTTCTTTTAACGGATCAAACTTTAACAGTTCTGCCATATCATATTCACGCGTAAAAATATCATCGTCTGTCATAAACACAATATTTTCTTCTTTAAGCGACTCTAAAACTTCAACTAAAGTATCCCTAAACTTCGTTTCCTTAATGAAGGTAACTGGGTAACCTTTAAATGATTCAATAAGCTCATTGTAAGCTGGTAAATATATTTCATTTGTTACACCGTAAATAACATAAACATGCGCAGGGTTTTTCATGTATTTAAAATATGATTCCAAAGTGGCATAAACCTGAATAGGCCTATTCAGTGAAAATAGAATATTGGCCGTGCTTTTTCTTTTCTGAGAACCAAGCCCTTCCATATACATGGTAAGCAGTGTATCCCTTTGCTGCAACAAATCATCATATTGATGGTTTTTAAGTAAGGTCACCCCAGCCTTTTTAGCAGAGCTTTTAATAAAGTTAACAATATTTTGCTTCATTGAATTCCCTCAAGCTGCTATTTCTTCTTAGCCACAACCATATAACCAATGTGAAGCGGTGTTTTCTTACGTGTATGTTTCATTAAAAACTTCAAAAACGGCCCACACAAAACAAACATAACTAAGTAAATAAATTTTAAAAACTTAGAATCAATATAATTATAACCACGTTTTAGTTCCTGAAATAAAAAACCGAATGTATTGTTATTTTGATCCATAACCTCTATTTCCAAGCCGTTTTCAGAACATACATGCTTATAATAATCTTCTGAAAAACCTGAATAATGAAAATATGGTTCCATGTGGGGAAGACAAGCGTAAGGGGCTGTTACAATTAACGTACCGCCCTTTTTAAGCAATCTTGAAAACTCTTTAAAAGTTTCGTTTGGGTATGGAATATGCTCTAACACTTCTGTACACATAATAGCATCAAACGTTTCGTTTTTTTCGTCAATATTCCAAATATTCCCTTTATAGTCCAAGTCACCGTAAAACCATTTATCGCCATCTTGTAGGCCTTCTCCATTACCTTCACCGTCGTAACCGCCGAAGTCCTGGGCTTTATAATCAAGGTGGTCACAAAACTTCCTATAACCTTGTGTACCACAGCCTGCATCTAGAAGTTTAGAACCTTCTTTTAATGATTTTAATTTACATTCAACCCAACGACACCTCTCCTCTGCAGGGTTTTCAATACTGAAGAAAACATCTTTTATTTTATTAAACATTCAAACCTCTCTTTATTTCATTTCCCAAATAAGCAGGTCTTTTTCAAAATGATAAACATGACCTGATTTTTTAATTTTTTCTAACACCTCTTGTTTTTTAGGGTAGTCATTAGAACCTGTCATGCATCGCAAATTATTCACAACAACAACACCTTTAAACTTACTTTTTAGAATAACATCAATTTCATTTTTAAGCGGTGTTTCCACTTCGCCGCGCCCTGTCACGCCACCTGAATAATATGCGTCTAAGTACACCAACCCATTAAAACTTGCTCCATTTAAAGCATCTTTTAAATGATCAGCACTGTCCCCACGAATACAAGTTACATGTGGGTCATTTTCAAAGCGATTACGGCAGAAGCTGTATAGCTCCTCCGTCAATTCAATCGTTTGAATTTCTTTAAAGTCATTTAATACATAACTTGTTAACTCACCGTAATGCGTACCCGTTTCAATAAAGCTTTCAAGGTTTTTAGCTTTTGCAATTTGCTTTAACTTACAAGCCACAAATAAACGTGGCACAGCACCTTTTTTGCCAGTTGTGGACCACTTGAAGTAGTCAAGCACATCAACAGCACGGCGTTTAACAAAGGACAATATATCGCTAAAAGGTAATTCTTTTAAGTAATCAATCCATGATTGTGGAATAAGCTGTTTTTTAGGGCCATAATAATGACTGCTGTGCATATTAATAGGTAACTGTACATTTTCTTCAGCCCGTCCATAAATATCGTCGTAACGCACAATGTCATCTTCGCCTAAATAATCACCTGTTTGAACTTCCACCACCATAGCAGGTGTATCCGTTCTGTTTGAAAGTCTGTGAACTTCGCCCACTGGAATATAAGTCGACTGATTGGCTTTAAGGTCAAAAACATCACTGCCGCGTGTCACTGTAACTGTACCCTTAACGCATACCCAATGTTCATTACGATGTTTATGACTTTGAAGTGAAAGTACCTGCCCTGGGTTAACAATAAGCGTTTTAACTTGAAAACCTTCTTCAGCAGCAATACCTTCATAACTTCCCCAAGGACGGTAAACCTTTTTATGGAAAAACGCTTCCTCTCTGTCAATTTCTTTAAACTTTTCAACAATATCTTTTACGTTTTGTGCGTGCTTTTTATCGGCCACTAAAACAGCATCTTTTGTTTGAACAATAACCATGTCCTTCACACCAGCGGTTGTAACCACAGCACTTTCGCTAAAAACGTACGAACCTTTAGTATCCAAAAGTAAACTATCACCTTGAACCGCGTTCCCATCTTTATCGTGTGGAAGTTCTTCCCAAAGCGCTGCAAATGAACCAATATCATTCCAATGACCTGCAAATGGAACAACTGCAACATTTTCACTTTTTTCCATTAAGGCATAGTCAATAGAAAGGTCTTCGTTATTTGAAAATAATTTTTCATCTGGCGTAAACACATCACTAACAACACCCTTTTCCACTGCTTCTTGAGTTGCTTTGTAAATTTTAGGACTATATTTTTTAAGTTCTTTTAAAAACGTTTCAACCGTAAATAAAAAGATACCTGCATTCCAGAAATAGTCACCACTTTTAACATATTCTTTAGCTTTGGTTAAATTTGGCTTTTCAACAAAAGCTTCTACAGCAAAGCCACCTTCAATTTTTTCAGATGATTTATGAATATAGCCATAACCTGTTTCTGGCTTGGAAGGCACAATACCAAAAGTAACAATCTTACCTTTAGCTGCAACTTTTTCGCCGGTTTGAATTGTTTTTTCAAACCCTTCAACGTCATGAATAGAATGGTCGGAAGGTAAAACAAGCATACAATCCTTTTCACGCCCTTCTTTTTCAGCGTAAAAGGCCGCTAAAGCAATGGCTGGTGCAGTATTGCGAGCTGTTGGTTCCAGTAAAAGCTTTAAGGGCTCAATGTTAATTTTTTCAAGTTGATCATCAATTAAAAAATGGTGCTCATTTCCACAAACAACCAAAGGTTTTTCAAAAACACTTTTATTTGAAACACGTGTAGCTGTTTGCTGCAAAAGTGAATTATCGGAGTTTAGAGACAAGAATTGTTTTGAATATGCCTTGCGTGAAAGAGGCCAAATTCGGCTACCGCTACCGCCCGATAATATAACTGGAATAATCATGCGCTTTTCTTTTTACTTTCAAATTTTTCTTTGTTTTCTAAGTACCAATTCCATGTTTTTTTCAAACCTTCTTCAAAGGTGTTATTAGGTTTCCAACCCATTGAGAATAGCTTGGTCACATCCATTGTTTTTCTTGGTGTACCATCTGGTTTTGTCGGGTCAGTTACAAGTTCGCCTGTAAAGCCCACAACTTTTTGAATTGTTTTAGCAAGATCTAAAATAGAAATTTCTTCACCTGTTCCAACATTAAACAAGGTTTCATCATCTGTGTTTTTATTCATCAAATAAATAGCAGCATCTGCCATATCGTCAATATACATAAATTCACGTAAAGGTGTGCCTGAACCCCAAACTGTAAAGGTTTTATCACCTGCATTTTGTGCATCATACATACGGCGCATAATGCCCTGCATCACATGTGATGTTTCAGGATCAAAGTTATCATTTGGGCCATGCAGGTTTGGTGGCATTAAAGCAATAGCTTCAAAACCATATTGTTTTTTATAAAATTCACACATTTTTATGCCTGCAATTTTAGCAATTGCGTAAGCTTCGTTTGTGGGTTCGAGCGGTGCAGTTAAGAGGTCCGACTCTCTAATCTTTCGATCAGCAATTTTAGGATAAACACAAGAAGAACCAAGAAATGCAAATTTTTTCACACCATTTTTATATGCAGCATCAATCACATTGTTTTGGATGCGCAAGTTTATGCCAATAAAGTCGGCAGGTCTGGCTTTATTGTCAAACAAACCACCCACACAAGCTGCCGCCATGAAAACATATTCAGGCTTTTCGGTCTCAAAGAATGCATTGGTCGCCGATTGATTCTCAAGATCTAATTCAGCATGTGTACGAAAAATAATATTATTGTAACCTTGCTCATTAAGTTGACGAACAATTGCACTACCTGCTAGCCCGCGGTGACCAGCTACATAAATTTTTGCATCTTTTTTCATGACACAACAACCCTTCATTTAGTTCTTTTTAAATTCAAAAAAGCCACACCCAAAATTTAAATCGGGTACAGTTTCTACATTCACATTTTCATGAAAAA
Source organism: Magnetococcales bacterium (assembly GCA_002689455.1). Lineage (GTDB taxonomy): Bacteria > Pseudomonadota > Alphaproteobacteria > UBA2136 > UBA2136 > UBA2136. The sequence goes on from NZGE01000049.1 coordinate 16,013, forward strand.
TACATTTATCATCAACATATGAAAAACTTTCCAATTTTAGTTCCTTAAAATTCTCTAATATAGTGTTAATCGAAAATACACGGTGCGCATTAAATTCAACACGTTCACGACCGATAGGAACTGAAAACAACAATGTCCCACCTTTAGCAAGTACACGATTTAAAGACTCCATAAACTTAAATGTAGCCTCAGGGTCTACAGGGTCACCGTAGCGACCGAGTCCAAAATGCTCCGCTGCATGTAAAGTAGAAATCGAGTGAATAGATTCATCTTTAAAAGTTTTAAGGTTTGTTGCATCATCACAAATAAAACTTAGACCTTGAACTTCATTACTGTCTAAGGGGCGAACATCAACAACGGTCACATCCATAAATGTTAAAACATTAGAAATAAAACCATCAATACGAGAACCGATATCAATATGTTTTTGAGGTTTTGCATTATAGAGTTTTCGGGCAGCCCACAAATCTTGATGAAAATAATGTGTACGAATTGAACCTGCGCTTTCAGCATAGTCAGCGATTAAGGGCATAGAACCTTTAAATGTCGCTTGAAATGCAGGCCTTCTATTTTCACTGTTATACTTTTTCCACTCTTTAAAAAGCCTTGGAAGGTATTTTAAATTCTTTAACTTAAGCGGGTTAAACCCAAGCTCATTTAACATATAATATACTTGTTTTAACATCTATATCACCCTTTTACAACAGTTCTGGTAACCATACCACGACCATCAATACCGCTCGCAGCGCCTTTAGGAGCAACTGTTAAGCCTGCATCAACCAAAACTTTTTCTTGTTTTGCCAATTCAAGGTCGCTTTCAACCATCATTTTAACTAAGCCTTTAAGGTCAACCTTTGGTTCCCAGCCAAGCTCCTTTTTAGCTTTTGTTGCGTCTCCGTGTAAGTGCTCTACTTCCGCTGGGCGGTAAAACTGAGGGTCGACTTCAACATAATCTTCCCAGTTTAAGTCAAGCATACCGAAGGCTTCGTCTAAAAATTCACGCACAGAATAAGCGTAGCCCGTTGCTAGAACATAGTCCCCTGGCTTTTCTTGTTGTAGCATACGCCACATTCCTTCAACAAAGTCGCCCGCAAAGCCCCAGTCACGTTTCGCATCTAAATTACCAAGATATAATTTATTTTGCAGACCCATTTTAATGCGAGTTGCCGCACGCGTAATTTTACGAGTTACAAAGTTTTCGCCACGACGTGGTGATTCATGGTTGAACAAAACACCGTTAGCCACAAACATGTCATAAGACTCACGGTAATTAATACCATACCAGTAAGCTGCAACCTTAGAGCACCCGTAAGGGCTTCTTGGGTAAAAAGGCGTTGCTTCGCTTTGCGGCGGTGGTGAAGCACCGAACATTTCAGATGTGCCCGCCTGATAAAACTTAACTTTTTTACCCGAACGTTCTTGGTAAAGACGTGCCGCTTCAAGCAGGCGAAGTGGACCTAAAGCATCTGTATCGGCAGTGTATAATGGTACATCGAATGAAATTTTAACGTGTGATTGAGCGCCAAGATTATAAATTTCATCTGGCTCAATCATCAAAATAAGGTTTAATAAAACCGCCGCATCGTTTAAGTCGGCATAGTGAACATGCAAATTATTTTTATGTGGATTTGAATCTAAAAATAGATGGTCAACCCTATCCGTATTAAAAGAACTGCTACGGCGCACAATGCCATGCACCTCGTAACCTTTTTCCAATAATAATTCTGTTAAGTAAGAGCCGTCTTGCCCTGTGAAGCCTGTTACGAATGCTTTTTTCATATATAAAACCGTGACCTATATCATTTTTATTGATGCATAATTTTGTTTGCTACTTTGCCATATTATGAACAATAAAGGCAAGCGAAACACAGCTTTTTAAAAATTTATTTGCTTAATTCTTTTTCAGCTTTCAAAAGCTCTTTCATGACTAAGTAAAACTTAGTGCAATCGGTAATAGCATATCCTAATAAAATTGCAGTGAGCAAACCCTCTATACCATAAAAGACAGTGAAGATAATTTTTAAGCCAACATTTAGTGTGTATGTTACAGAATCGTAAGCAGTTGCGATGTCACCTTTATTCAAGGAAAGCAACAGTGACTGCAAAACTAAGTTTATCGGTTTAAAATATACAAAAGCAAACAGCATATACATTGTTAAATTTAGTGTAGGTATAAGATCTTCCGAAAGCTTATCCCCCATCATCCAAACTAAGATCACCTCACCTAAAAAGTGCATTCCTAAAAATATAAAGAAGCTAAGTACACTTAACCCTAAAATATACCTTATAAGAATTGGTCGAATATCAGCCACCTGCCCTTCTTTAATATAATTAGAAAAGACAGTCATGCTTGGCATACCAATTGCCGAATTTAAAACAGTGACCATAGCCCCATAAACTCTTTGAACAAAGCCTATTATAGAAACCAAGCCCGATGTTAAATATGATGCAACAAACTTCTCAATCACTTCATCTGTTTTAAAGTAAAGAGAGCCTAATAAAATATATTTAACTTTATGAATTAAGTGCCAAAATATTTGTTTATCAAAAGAAATGTAAGCTTTAACCTTTTTAAAGAACAATGCCATCATCCATGCAAAGATAAGAAACTTCATAAGCAATTGGTTTATAGCTGCCGCATATACACCTAAAGAATCAAGTGTGAAAAATACAAAAATTAAACCACATATACTGGCCAGTGTTATAGCCCCATTAAAAAGAATATATCGATTTTTCTCTTGTAGAATACCTGTAAATGTAATGAGCAAACTATCAAAAAAATAAGCACAAATTAAAATTGCTTGCACGAAATATATCTTTTCTAGGTCAACCTCACCTATGTAATTCATAAACATAAGGTTTCCCCACAAAGGTAAAGTTAAGCCCAGAAGTATAGCAATAGGTGCAGTGATACACGTAATAGTAACAAGAACTCGTCCTTCAATATTCTCGCCTCTTCGTTGAATAAGATAAGGTGCTAAGATAGCAGAAAAAGACCAGTTGATACTGCTATATAAAAATGCATATGCAGCCATAGCAATATAATAAACATCTAACTCTGCACCTACACCAATTTTACGAATAATCATTAAACTAATAAAAAAGTTTGCAAACACCTGTAGAGATGATAACCCCATTAGGGTAATTTTTGTTTGATGGTACTTTAAAAGATTAAAAAGTTTATACATTAGAAAGACCCTTATAAACTTTTA
>NZGE01000050.1 GCA_002689455.1 Magnetococcales bacterium
AAGATGCATTGGTTAACTTTGAACGAAGTTTTTTAAGTGGTGAAGAACTTATTGTTGAAGGTAAATTCACAAGGCCCGGTTTTATTTCAGTTACACCTGCTAAATTGGTTTTTACACATCCCAAACTAGCTAAAAAAGCAAATGTTGAATTTGCTATGAAAGATGTTTCAAGTGATTTATTTGATGATTATTTCCCTTTTGAAAATCCTGTGCATGCAAAGGGTGATGTTCATATTAGCCTGGATATTTTAGAGGATAATACTTTTGAGGATATTTACGTTAAAATGGCAATGTCTAAGGGTTCCATTCACGTTACACCTGCTTACAATTTCCCTTTTATTATTAAAGGTGGTGACCTTGAAGTTGGTTATGACTATTTAGATGATATTGTCACAATTCATAACTTAGCTTTTGTAGACAAGGAAAACTGGCCTTTAGAAGTTAAGGGAACAATAAAAGATGTCACTACGCCTAAAGATATGAAGTTTGACCTTAAACTGAAATCTTTTGGAGATACAACAGTCAGCCATGTTTCAAGTTACTTGCCTGACAAAAAAATTCGTGGAGCGGTGAATTGGATTCGCAATCACGTACATGGTTCAAAAGTTAAAAACCTTGAATTGGCTTATTATGGTAAGCCTTTAGAATTACCATTTTGTGATAAGAAATGTGGGTTTGATGGAAGCTTCGACTATGAAGATATGTCTTTATCTTTCTTAAAGCATACAGAAGCTGCGGAAGGTTTAAATGGTCATTTCGAAATGAAAGACGACTATATTAAAATCTCGTCAAAATCAGGTACCGTTGAAGGGCAATCGGTTAAAAACTTAACAGCTTTAATTGCAGGACATTTCACACCGGGGGTTGAACCTGGCATCACATTAAAAGGTCATATTTCAGGCCCCGTTGAAAGGTTGTTAAATGTTGTTGATAAAGAAACAGGTGAAAAAAAATGGCCTTTTAAAATTACTGGTGAGCATGTTTCTAGTGGATTTGTATTTATACCATTTAAAAATACAGCTATTTCAAATGTAATTTATGATTTTAAATTTAATGTTCAAAATGTAAGAACGAACACTTTAGTAGATGGTTTGGATATTGTTGTTCCAACAGGAGAAGTTTTTTTAACACAAGAAAAACTTTCTTTAGAGGGTGAAGGTGTAGTGAATGGATTGCCTGTTAAATATGAATGGCGTGAAAATATGCAAAAGCCAATTCAAGAAACAGTTGTTTCTGTTTGGGGTGAACTACCTGCAACATTAGCAATGCAACATCTAAATAGAATTAACCTTGATATTTCAAATACAGTTACAAGTTCATTTAATTTGAAAGCCGTTGAAGGTGGTAAATATAAATTTGAATACTTGGCTGATTTAACTAAAAACAAGCTGAATCAAACAGATATTAAATGGCATAAAGGTGAAAATATCCCTTTAAAGCTTCTTGCCTCTGGTTTCTTGGGTAAGGGTGTTGATGTGATTAATGTTGACGTTTCAGCAACGGGTGTTGATACACGATTGCTAGGTTCTTTCGATATGAGTGATACGAATAGAGCAGATTTTAGTGTTTTTAATTTGGCCGGCCATAAATTAAAGGCAGCTATACATGGACCAAAAGTAAATTTAGTAGGCGAACAGCTAAATCTCTCTGCATTTGATTTATTAGGAAATAGCCAATCAAAACAGTTGGCCAATGACATAAGTTCAACAAAGTCGGTTTCATCGACTAAAAATATGGATATTACCTTGAATGTTGAAAAAATGCTTTTACCGAACGGGGCCGTTGAAAAAGTGATTGGCGATTTAAAAATGGTGGAAGGTGTTTGGAGGCTGGTTGATGTGAAGGGGCAAAACGATACTGATGCCTTTCACCTGGTATATAAGTCACCTTCAGAAGACCATATGTCTATTGATCTTAAATCAGCAAGTGGTGGCGATGTTTTAAATGAAGCAGGTGTTTTTAAATCTCTTCGTAAAGGCAATTTACATGCTCAAGCTAATATTTATAATGTAAAAGGTAAAAAGCAAGGGCAAGGGCTTATTAAACTTCATAAAACATATATGGTTAAAGCCCCTGTAATGGCCAAAATTTTATCGCTTATTTCATTAACAGAACTTATTTCTAGTAAAGATGGTATCTACTTTGAAGATGTAGAAATTCCATTGAAATTTGTTGGAGATGAAATCATTACAGACCATGCCTTTTTAAGTGGTCCTTCAATTGGTTTGCGTTTACGTGGTAAAATCAACCCTGATAAAGACAACTTGAACATTGAAGGTCAGCTTATTCCGGCTGAGGGTTTAAATTCGCTTATTTCTAAAATTCCATTGTTAGGTGATATTTTAACAGGTTCGCAGTCGGGGCTATTGGTAGCAGACTTTAAGGTTAAAGGTTCATTGAAAGACCCAAAAGTTTCTGCAAATCCACTTTCGTTTGTATTGCCTGGGTTGGTTAAAGATTTCTTTGGGACAATGTTTAACCGTGGTGATATAACAGAACCAGAAAAATAAAAAGGGCATAAAATGACTGAAAAATCAAAATCATTTTTAAAGTTGGCATTTCTATTTGCATTGGCATTTTCTTATGTGGGCTATCAACAATTTTTTGCATCTGAACCAAATCCTGATGGGCTTGTTGAGGTGGTATTAACTTCACCAACAGGCGAGATGATTAGTGTTAAAAGTGAAATGGCAACCGACGATGCTTCACGCGCGCGTGGCTTAATGTACCGACGTGACTTAGCGATTAATGAAGGGATGTTATTTTTGTGGAAAGAAGCAGATAAACGCTCCTTCTGGATGAAAAACACATATATTCCACTGGATATGATTTTTATTAATGGGACAAATGTGGTGGGTGTTGTACAAAATGCAGAACCGCATACACTTACACCACGTACGGTAGATGCAAAAGCAAATGCTGTTTTAGAAGTGAATGCTGGTTTTGCTAAGATGTATAATATTGATGATAAGTGGAAAGTCAGCTTCGCTATTTCTGATGTTACTGTAAATTAAAAAAAAGCCCTTTGCGTAAACAGACCAAAGGGCTTTAAATTTCGGTAGGATATAAATTTTTAAGGCTGTATATATTTTCATTCATTTCCATGACGTTGGCTTCAAACATATATTCAGTGACGTCTTTTCATTGTGGGGGTTATTATGAGCCACAACACGAATATACGTTCCGTCAAGGTCCTTTTCGTATAATCTATTTTCCTACTACTAATATCATAACTCTTTTTATGTTTTGTTTTTATTCCTCCTTTGTGAATAAATGAAGAAAATACGAGGGAGGGGTTGTTTTTAATAGTAATAGTTTCTAAACTAAATATATCTAAAATTTACTTGTTACTTTTATTACCACCACCTCTGGAGGACATAGTTATGTCTGATTTTAATTTTAAGGAGCTGTCTTGGTCTAAAAAAATAAATCTAATATTTGTCAATTTGACCGCAATTTACTTATTGGTACCCATGACCATGTTACCAACCGTAATTGCATTTATTGCCCATCCTTTATTATCCATTGTTTCATTGTTGCTGCTCGCTGTTTTTGCATGGCGCTACATGGTTTGGATGAACCAAAACCCTGAAGAATTACCTTTGTATATTGCACCACTTACAGCATTTTTATTGCTCTGTTTTGTTTCTGGCTGTTTTGTTTTTTCAGGCTATTTCTTTGAAGGGGTTTACTTAAAATCTCGTATTGGCTTATGTGCAACTGGCTTTCTTTGGGTCGGCTATGTGATGTGGCATAAAGTGATGCGTTACTGTTCTATTCCTTTAATGGAAAAATTATGGAACCATCTATCAAAACCTAAATAGCGTTTATATAAAAAAACACCCTTCATTGAAGGGTGTTTTTGTTCGTTAATATCCAAGCTCTTTACAAACGTAATTGTAAACCTTCTGAATTGTTATTTCTAGAGTTTCATTCCAAAATAACATACTGTAATTCCCAAGGCGCGAACCTTTAAGGTCTTCGCTTGTAAATGGTTTGTCGGTATTGCCTTGCAGGCATGCTTGTAAGTCAGGGCCAACGCTTAAAGCGGCTTCTAAGCGGTTGGCATCAGCACCACGCCCTTCAAGTCTTTCTGCTAAAGCTTTTATAGAAGGTGGCATCAACAAAATGGTGCGGCAAATGCTTGGCACATTTTGCTTGATAGACATCGCACCAGTAGCGTCAATGTCTTTTACCAAAGGTGTTTGGCTTAGTTGCACGTGAAAGGTATCTTTCAAAGTGCCATAACTTCTGCCGTGTGGGTGGCTTACTTCTAAAAAGTCACCACTTTCTTGCCGACGTTTAAATTCTTCAGGTGTTAAAAAGAAATGATGAACATTTTCAATTTCACCTTCACGCTTTGCGCGTGTGGTTGCTGTGGTTAAAAGATCAAGTGTTTGTAAACCTGCTTCTTTTAATTTAGCATTCACGCCATCAATAATTGTATTTTTGCCAACGCCACTTGGGCCAACAATGGCAAAAAATAAATTTTGCTTGTTCATAATTTTCTACTCAACATCAAGGATAAGTGTATTAAAAGATGCACAGCGCATAAGTTCCACATTTAAGGGGAATTTTAGCTGGCTTGGATTTTGAAAGTACGGACGAAGGTCCATATCAAAACATTCTTGATCAAATTCAATGACGTTATCAATCATAATCATAAGCATGTTTCCGTATTTATCTACGGTTGCAAGTTTTTTGATGATAACAGAATCAATTTCTCTGTATTTAGCAGATTCTTTGCCATATTTTTCGGCCGCTTTATCTGAAATTTTAATTAATTTGTCGTGCTCCTTGACGTAATGATTATCAAAACAATCTCCTAGCAAACAGTTAAAATAACTAATAGAAACAGTGCGCCTAAGCAACTTAATGTAAAAGTCGTTTAGGTCTGTTGCGACAAAACTTGAAAATTGATTATCACCTTCAAATGAAAAACCTTTTTGGTAAATGATTTCTTCAATTTTTTGACTTAAAATAGTTGAATGTTCATCAAATCCAAGGTGTACATGGTTGTTAAAGTAATGTTCAGCATTTTTTGCAAATTGTAATCGGAAGTTTATTTCGTCAAGTAATGGTAAATTTTCTAAATCGGTGTTTACTAAAAACTCAACGGCATTTGGTGTTGTGAGTTGCATAAATTTCCCTCATGAAAAAGAAAATAGAAAAGGAATTGTTTTAGGTGAGTCATAAACTGTTTCGTATCATACAAAAAAACACAATTGTACACAACTTAAAATTCTTTTCATTCAGATGTTTTTATTTTAAGCTAAAAGCAGTTCATAATAAAAATTAGTTGGTGTTTGTTTCATGGAAGTGGTTAAGCATAAAGTAAAAGATTTGTTTGGTTTTAAAAGCACAAAAGAAGTGCATGCTTTTAAAGATAAAACAGAGTTCGTACCCGACATTGACCCAACTTATCACTTTGACCCTGAAACAACGAAAATTATTTTAGCAGGCTTTGAGAATAACTTAAAAGTTTTGGTGCAGGGTTTTCATGGCACTGGTAAATCAAGCCATATTGAACAGGTTGCAGCTCGATTAAACTGGCCGTGTTTTCGCCTTAACCTTGATGGTCACATTTCAAGGCTAGACCTTATCGGTAAAGACGCTATTGTATTAGAAGATGGCCAGCAGGTCACAACTTTTAAAGAAGGTATTTTGCCATGGGCTATGAACCGTCCTATGGCTTTGGTTTTAGACGAATATGATGCAGGTCGCCCTGAGGTTATGTTTGTTATTCAACGTTTAATGGAACAAGAAGGTTCGCTTGCTTTGCCAGATCAAAACCGCATTGTGCATCCAAACCATCATTTTAGGCTTTTTGGAACATCAAACACAGTGGGCTTGGGCGACAGTACAGGCATTTACCATGGAACTTACCATTTGAACCAAGCGCAACTTGACCGCTGGAATATGGTAACGCATTTAAATTACTTAGATGCAAGTTGGGAAAAAGAAGTAGTTCTTTCCAAAGTGCCAGAGCTTCATAACTCGCCCGATTTAATTGAAAAAATGGTGCGTTTGGCAGGCTTGACACGCACAGGCTTTATGGCGGGTGACCTTTCAGCTGTTATGTCACCAAGAACTGTTATTATGTGGGCACAAAACACAGGCATTGTGGAAGATGTATACAGCGCATTTAAACTTACATTTATGAACAGGTGCGACCCAGCTGATGTTGAAACTTTAAATGAATATTATGTTCGTGTTTTCGGCGGCATGCAGGCAGCTTAAGGCTTGATATTTGAAAGATATAAAAAAAACACTTATCCAAACCACAAGGGCACTTTCAGGTAAAAGTGACTTGAATATTTACTTTAGTGATAAAGCACATGTAACCACTCAAAGTATTTTTTTACCCGATTTAATTTCCGATAAAGCGCATGATATTGAAATTTTAAAAGGGCAGGCGGATCGCTTGGCTTTTTCATATCGATATGGCTACAGCGAGGCATTGGTTAAACACTTTCACAAGGCTTCAAAAAACTTTATATATAGCATGTTTATGGTGGAAACAGCCTTGTGCGAAACTTTCGGAGTACGCGATTTTCCTGGCTCCTTTAATCAGTTACAAGCGTTACAGGCTGATGAGTTAAAGTTCTTTCAATCGTCAGCGCCTTCTATGGCGCATGAAATATATACGGCATCACTCATTCTTAAAGAAAAAATGGGTCAAACATTAAGCCCTGAAATAAAAAAGTTTATTCAAAACATGTCTTTATTTATGTCATCCGAAATTCAAAATTGGTTAAACAGTTTTAACTTTGAAACTTTGGAAAATAGAATAACTGCATATGAAAAGTTGCAAGAAATTTTTATGAAGGCATACAAATCACAACAAGCAGAACCCACGCCACAAGATGAAAGTTTTGAAGGGGATCAAACAGATACTGTGAATGGTTCCTCATCACCCATTGGTGAAAGTGAATCATTAAAAGAAATGGATGGTGAAAATTTAAAGTCATACGACAGCGGTGAAGAAAAAGAAGATGGTTATTCATTTTTAGATATGAACCAAGCTATGCAAAAGTTTTTTTACGTGCCTGAAACTTATATTCAACCTTATAAAGCATATACTAAGGCACATGACCAAGAAGATTCAATCAGTCACTTGGTTACACAAGGTGAAAAGGCGGTTTTAAAACAAAAGTTTGCCCACATTGCCAAAATGCATAAAGGTTTAGCCAAAAGACTTTCTAAAGTTTTACAGGAAAAATTACTTTCAACCTTAAAACAGGGCTGGCGCTTTGACCAAGAAGAAGGCGTTTTGGACGCTTCGAAGTTAGCGAGCTTTATTGCCAGTGGGCATTCTAAAATATTTCGCTTACCCCAAAAAAAAGATGTGATGGACACAACCGTCACATTACTTGTTGATAATTCAGGTTCAATGCGTGGGCGCCCCATTGAAATGGCGGCTTTAACAACTGATGTTCTTAGCCGCACGCTTGACAAATGCGGTGTAAAAGTTGAAGTGCTAGGCTTTACAACCAAAGCGTGGAAAGGGGGCGAAAGCCGTATTGACTGGATTAGCGAAGGCAGGCCAGAACACCCTGGGCGTTTAAATGACCTTTTACATGTTATTTATAAACCAGCAAATAAGCCTTACAGTAAATGTCGGGATAACTTTTCTTTTATGTTGGCTGACGACTTGTTAAAAGAAAATATAGATGGTGAAAGTTTAAAATGGGCCTACAACCGCCTTGTTCGCAGAACAGAAAGCCGTAAAATTTTAATTGTCATTAGTGATGGCGCACCGGTTGATTACGCAACCGACCGTCATAACCCTGTTGGCTACCTTGATAAACATCTTAAAGAAGTTATTGCTCAGGTTGAAAAAAATAAAAATGTTGAGCTTTTGGCCATTGGTATTGGGCACGATGTTGATGAATATTATAAAAACGCTGTGGTGATTGATACAGTGGAAACACTGGCCGATACATTGCTGGGTGAGCTTGTAAAGCTTTTTGACCATTAAACTTCTATTATTGATATTGAATTGACTTTTGTATACATATCTGTATATTCGTATTTGAAATCAAAAAACCTTTTCTTTTTATAAACCATGTGAGGTAAACCTTATGTATGGAATGGAAAATCAAAATGAAAATAAAAAACTTCTTAAGCAAATAGAAGAAGTTGATCAGCAAATTGAAGTGATAGAGCGTCAACTAAGTGCAGAATTAGCACCGAAAGGCGAAGAACGCATGAATCTTTTGAATGAAAAGATGGATCTTATTAATCAAAAGTTGAATTTAACAATTCAAATCACAGAAACAAAAAGAAACTGGGGTGGGCCTGCACCAGAAGCTTGATCGAAATATAGCACCTTATAACAAGGTGCTTTTTTTATGCTTGTAATTTATGTTTAACGCACTTAAATATTTGACATACATATATTTATTTGCCGTTTTATTTTAAACCTTTCCTTCCGTGCGAGAATAACCATGCCCCATCTCTTTTATAGAAGTATCTATTTCTGTGTTTGGGCTGTGTTATTTGCTCAAATATTTAATGTTAAGTCTGAATTTGAATGGCTGCTAACAACAACTTTTATGGCCTTTGCCTTTTTTAGTTGCATGCTAACTAAAGCTTATATGAGCCAATATAACGCCAAAGCTTTTGCTTTTTGGGTGTTTAACCCACTTATTTATATTGTTTTATTTGTGAATGAACACTTTAAACAAAATGAACTATTATATAACCATGCATGGCCTATAGCTTGGATTTTTATGCTGTTGTTATTTTACATATTTATTCAGACTTTTGACAAAGATGACTAATTTCGAAGCAAAAACATCCTTTTTAGGGTGTTTTTTTATATCCCCTTACTTGACTAGGTTATAGGGGTATTATATATATGTACAGGTAATATATTTTTATGAATTGAAAGGAAACCGCTTTGCAACTTTCGACAAGAGGACGCTACGCTGTTATGGCACTGATAGATTTGGCAACGCTTCAAAATGGAAGCGGTGATGAAGCACGTGCTGTAAAGCTAGAAGAAATTGCAAAAAGACAGGAAATTTCACTGTCATACCTTGAACAATTATTTGCACAACTACGCCGTGCCGGTGTGGTTGAAAGTTTACGTGGTCCAGGTGGTGGTTACAAACTATCTCGCCGTGAAGAAGAAATTCATTTGTTTGAAATTATTGGGGCTGTTAATGAAGGTACAAAAGCCACACGCTGCGATGGTGTGACAGGCTGTATGGAAAAAGGGCGCTGTAATGCACACGACCTATGGAGCGCATTGGGTGACCATATTGAATCGTTTATGCGCCATGTGAATTTAAAGATGATATGTGAAAAAAGCATTGAAATGCCATTACAAGCTATGGCAAAAAGTGGGGAAAAAGTACATGTCCGTATATCTTGATAATAACGGCACTACCCCGCTAAAAGAGAGTGTGAAGGACATTATTGTTCAAAACTTAAACACTTTCGGCAATCCTTCGTCTGCACATGCGTTAGGTCAAAAAGCACGTCTTGCGCTGGACCATGCGCGCCGCCAAGTGGCACATGCTGTGAATGTACGAAGTGAACAAGTGGTTTTCACATCATCAGGTACAGAAAGTAATGTGATGGCTATGCGTGGTATATTGTCCGTGTGTGACCATCAGCGCCTTATTACATCACCTACAGAACATAGCTCGGTTTATAACACTGCAAAAGTGATGGAGGAAGAGGGGGTAAATGTTGTTTTTCTACCCGTAAATAAGGACGGTATTATTTGCCTTGAAGCACTTGAAGCAGAATTAAAAGCTAAGCCAACTTCACTTGTAACCATTATGGCTGCAAATAATGAAACAGGTGTAAAACAACCTATTTCAGAAATTGCAAAATTATGTAAGCAATATCGAACAAAATTGCATGTAGATGCTGTTCAAACATTAGCCAAAGAACCCATTGATTTTCCAACCCTTGGTGCCGATAGCATTGCACTTTCATTCCATAAAATTGGTGGCCCTAAAGGTTGTGGCGCACTTATTCTTAAAAATGAATTGGAAATGACATCGCTTATAACTGGTGGCGGCCAAGAGCGAAAGCGCCGTTCAGGCACTGAAAATACTTTGGGTATAATTGCTTCAGGTGAAGCTTGTGAAAAGGTGAATGAAAGTATTGAGGATATGCCTCGATTGGATAAACTGCGCCAGATCATGGAAAAGGGTATTCTAGAAATAACACCCGATGCGATTATTGTGGGTGCCGACTGTGAACGTTTGGCTGTAACCATTGGCGTTATGGTGCCAGAAACCTCTGCTGAAATGGTTTTGCTTTCAATGGATATGGCAGGTGTGTGCATTTCACAGGGTTCGGCTTGTTCAAGTGGTAAGTCGGTTCCTTCACGTGTTTTAACAGCGCAAGGCTATTCCGACGAAATGGCGCTGGCAGGGTTGCGTATATCCCTTGCATGGCACAACACACAAGAAGATGTAGAAAAATTCTTAAACGCCTACAAACAAACGATGGGGCGTATGAAAATTAAAAATGAAAAGGTTAGTTAAAAAATTATGAAAAAACCT
>NZGE01000051.1 GCA_002689455.1 Magnetococcales bacterium
ACTGATGAATTCACAAATATTCATCACAAAAAAAGAGGCCTTAAAGGCCCCTTTTTAAGCTTTTAAATTTAGTGGGCTACTACTTTTGCAGCATCCGCTTCTTTTTTAGCAATTGCTTTTTGCTCTTTCACAAGCTTTTTTTTCTGGTCTTCTACACCATTTACCAAAGCATGTTTCAGTACATCACCAACATGTTCTAGCGGCACAATTTCAAGACCATCTAAAACATTTTGAGGGATATCTTCAAGGTCCTTTTTATTATCTATAGGGATAATAACCTTTTTAATACCCGCACGGTGTGCAGCAAGCAATTTCTCTTTCAAGCCACCAATTGGCATAACGTGACCACGTAAGCTTACCTCACCAGTCATCGCTACATCACGGCGCACAGGGTTACCTGTTAATGAACTTACAAGGGCTGTTACCATGGCGATACCAGCAGATGGACCATCTTTAGGTGTTGCACCATCTGGCACGTGAATGTGAACATCCTTCTTCTCGTAGTAGTCTTTTTGAAGACCAAAGTCTTCCCAACGAGAACGTACGTAAGAAGAAGCAGCCTGAATAGACTCAGTCATCACATCACCAAGTTTACCTGTTGTACGCATTTGACCTTTACCATCAAGAACAACTGCTTCAATAGGAAGTGTATCACCACCAACAGCTGTCCAAGCAAGACCTGTTACAACACCAATTTGATCATCTTTCTCTTTCTTACCAAAGTCAAATTGGCGCACACCTAAGAATTCATCTAAGTTTTTAGGTGTAATCTTAATTTGTACAGCCTTCTTAGATTTTGTCTTAGACTTGCTTTTAGATTCTGCAGCAGTCTCTTCAATAATACGCTTAACTGCTTTACGTGCTAAACCAGAAACTTTTTGTTCTAAGTTACGTACACCGGCTTCACGTGTGTAATAACGAATAATGTCACGAATAACATCATCGCTTACTTCAAGTTCGCCTTTTTTCAAGCCGTTTGCTTTCATGTTCTTAGAAAGCAAGTGACGTTTTGTAATTTCAAGCTTCTCTTCCTCTGTGTAACCAGAAAGGTTAATAATTTCCATACGGTCACGCAGTGGACCAGGAATGTTTAAAGAGTTTGCAGTACAAATAAACATAACATCGCTTAAGTCAAAGTCTACTTCAAGGTAATGGTCTTGGAATGTGCTGTTTTGTGCTGGATCTAAAACTTCTAGCAACGCAGAAGATGGATCACCACGGAAGTCTGCACCCAGTTTATCAATCTCATCTAATAAGAATAATGGGTTACAAGATTCAGCCTTTTTAAGACCTTGAATAATTTTACCAGGCAAAGCTCCAATGTATGTACGTCGGTGACCTCGAATCTCAGCTTCATCACGCACACCACCTAAAGCCATACGTACATATTTACGACCTGTAGAACGTGCAATAGATTTAGCAAGAGAGGTTTTACCAACACCTGGAGGGCCAACTAAACATAGAATTGGGCCTTTAAGTTTTTTAACACGCTGCTGTACAGCTAAGTGCTCAACAATACGTTCTTTAACTTTTTCTAGACCGTAATGATCTTCATCTAAAACGTTTTGTGCAAATGCCAAATCCTTTTTGATACGTGTTTTCTTCTGCCAAGGCAGTTCTAAAATCACATCTAGGTAGTTACGTACAACAGTAGCTTCTGCTGACATTGGGCTCATCATTTTAAGCTTCTTCAACTCACCTTCAGCGCGTTCACGTGCTTCATCAGAAAGTTTAAGCTCTTCAATTTTACGCTCATATTCAGCAATGTCGCCACCATCTTCACCTTCACCAAGTTCTTTTTGGATAGCTTTCATTTGCTCGTTTAAGTAATACTCACGCTGTGTTTTTTCCATTTGGCGTTTTACACGGCTACGAATACGTTTTTCAACTTGTAGAACACCAATTTCATTTTCCATCAACTGGTATAGTTTTTCTAAACGATCATCCACCAAGTCCATTGAAAGAAGTTCTTGTTTTTCTTCAATTTTAAGGTTTAAGTGAGAAGCAATTGTATCTGCAAGACGAGATGGTTCATCAATTGCAGCAATACTTACCAACACTTCTGGTGGAATTTTTTTGTTTAGTTTTACATATTCTTCGAATTCAGTAACAACGGCACGTACCAAAGCTTCAACTTCTTGATCGCCACCTTGACGTTCTGTGAAGTATTCAACTTTAGCAGTAAACATATCATCTTGATCTTGTACATCAATAAAACGTACACGTTCGCCACCTTCAACAAGTACCTTTACAGTACCATCTGGAAGTTTAAGCATTTGCAATACGTTACCAACGCAACCAATACGGTAAAAATCATCTACTGTTGGATCATCAAGACTTTCATCTTTTTGAGCCACAAGCAAAATTTGTTTATCATTCGCCATAATGTGCTCTAAAGCAGCAACACTTTTATCACGCCCTACGAATAAAGGCACAATCATGTTTGGGAATACAACAATATTGCGCAAAGGCAGAATTGGCAACTCAACATCTGGGCTCAATTTTTTATCTGACATTTATTATTTTCCTAATCTTATCGTTCTTAAATTATTTTAAAGTTTTGTTCGCCATTCTGGCAAACTATTCTTCAAACTTATTAGCTAGCATCGGCGTCTTTATTTTTACCGTCTGTGTAAATTTTCAACGGCACAGCCTTGCCTTCAACCACTTCTGCATTCACAACAACTTCCTCAACATTTTCTTCTGATGGAAGTTCAAACATTGTGTCTAACAAAATACCTTCTAAAATTGCACGTAAACCACGTGCACCTGTTTTACGTTCAACAGCACGTTTTGCAATAGCTTCTAAAGCATCATCGGTGAATGTAAGCTGGCAATTATCCATATTAAACAATTCTTGATACTGCTTTGTAAGTGCGTTTTTCGGTTCTTTTAAAATTTGAACCAAAGCTGGAACATCTAAGTCTTCTAAGGTTGCAACAACAGGTAAACGACCAATAAATTCAGGAATTAAACCAAACTGGTGTAAGTCTTGTGGTTCAACTTCAGCCAACCATTCACCTGTTCCCTTTTCTTCCTTCTCATCAATTTCAGCGTTAAAACCAATTGATTTTTTACGAAGGCGCTGTGAAATAACTTTATCCAGCCCTGCAAAAGCACCACCACAGATAACAAGAATGTTAGAAGTATCCACTTGTAAAAATTCTTGCTGTGGGTGTTTACGACCACCTTGCGGTGGAACAGAAGCAACCGTTCCTTCAATAATTTTAAGAAGTGCTTGCTGAACCCCCTCACCCGAAACGTCACGTGTAATGGATGGGTTTTCACTTTTACGTGTAATTTTATCAATCTCATCAATGTAAATAATACCGCGCTGGGCACGTTCAACATTGTAGTCAGAAGCCTGTAGAAGCTTTAGAATAATGTTTTCAACATCTTCACCAACATAACCCGCTTCCGTTAGCGTTGTCGCATCGGCCACTGTAAATGGAACATCTAAAGTTCTTGCAAGTGTTGAAGCAAGAAGTGTTTTACCACAACCTGTTGGGCCAATAAGCAAGATGTTTGATTTAGCAACTTCAACATCACTTAGTTCATTTTCTGTGTGTTCTAAGCGTTTGTAGTGGTTATGAACCGCAACAGCTAAAACACGTTTAGCAGCTTCTTGACCAATCACGTAATCATCAAGTGTTTGCTTAATTTCTTTTGGCGTTGGAATGCCATCACGCTCATGAGACATTGGGCCTGCATGTTCTTCCTCACGGATAATATCCATACAAAGCCTTACACATTCATCACAAACAAATACAGTTGGACCTGCAATTAGCTTGCGAACTTCGTGTTGGCTTTTACCACAAAACGAGCAGTAAAGTGTACCGTTGTTGTTTGCATCTGAATCAGAAATTCGAGTCATACGGACATCCCTTATAAATAACGTTCATTTTATTATACATAAATGTATAAAGGCTTCATAGCCTCATATACTTAGTATCTAGCTTTTAAAAGCATGTGTCAACGCCATCCCTTGTATCTAAAAGGCGTTTGTGGCAGTTAAAACACACAAATTTAATAGCTTTATTAACCCATTTTAGCCATTTGTTTAATAATAAGCAAAAGCTATGCCTAATTCTTATGCAAGAAAGCTACACAACTTTAATTACACCCTAAAAATCATATAATTTTAGATTAATCCATTGACAAATAATATCGTATACACAATAAAAGATGCGTACATACTACACCTACACTTTTCCCCTCACCCTCCATAGGAGATTATAATGAGTAATATTCCATTCAACGAAACAACACGCGCATACCTTGAAGAACAAGGCATTGACACAAACAAAAGCGTTGCCATGATTGAAAACTCAAATTTAAAGCTCGAAGATTTTGCCTACCTTGCAGCACTCCATTGGGTTATAATAATTGGTTTAGCCGCTTTAACATTCACGCCATACATTGGCTGGCTTTTTTGGCTACTTATTGCTTTAACAACAATTAGCTCAATCACAGGGCTATTTAAGTTATTTAAATCTGCAGGCAACTCTGACACCAGCAAAGCCTTGCTTTACTGGGAATTAACTAAAATTCGTGCATTAGCAGAAAAGCGTAATATCGTACCTGTTAGCTTGGATATCACAAACTACATTTCCATAGGCTTTATTGCGTTATGCGGCATGTGGTATTTTGCAGTTATTAGGCTTATTGCCATTGCCGGCACAAAGGTTTTAGAACAGATGTGTGCTGAAAGCGCTTTTAAAGTGTCGCAAAGTGCTACCGCTTGGGCAGCAGAAAAAAAAGCTCAAGCAGACAATGCAGATAAAAACACTTCTGAAATTGGTAAGGTTGAACGCATTTAAGCAACCACCTAACCTTTCGATAAATCAAAGCCCGCAACTGCGGGCTTTTTCATTTATAAAGTATTTTATTTTGGTAAGTACTTTTGAGGATCTACCGGTTGCGTGTTACGGCGCACTTCAAAGTGAAGCTGAGGCCTTTCCACATTCCCTGTGTTACCTGCAAATCCAATTAGGTCACCTTTAGCAACTTTTTGGTAGCGTTTTACAAGGTTTTTAGCGTTGTGTGCATATGCTGTTACCAAGCCACCATCATGTTTAATAAGAATTAAGTTACCGTAAATTTCCAAACCATCACCTGAATACAGAACCGTACCACTTTCAGCTGCATAAATTGGTGCATTTAAAGGCAAACCAATTTTTATACCCGAATGGTTAATGCCGCGCCCTTTTTGACCAAATGTTTGTAATACTTTACCTTCGGCTGGCCAAATCATCCCTTTAGAGGTTACACGCTTTGAACCATGCTTTTCAGCCAAAGCTGCGTATAAGTCTTCCTTCGTTTCAATCACCCTTTTTGTTGTTTCAGGTGCTTGTTTTGCCAGTTCTGCATTTGTTTGCATTTTTGGCTTTTGAGGAATAACAACCTTTTCAGCCGACTCTTTAATTTTAGCAACCTCAGCTTTCGTTGGCACTTCCGCTGTTGTTGTTTTTTCCGCTGCTAAATATTCAAACGCTTCACGCCCATTCACCTTTTCACCTGCAGGTGGAATTTTAATAACCATACCTGGCTTCAAATCATCAGGGCGGCTAATGTTGTTGGCAGCCAAAATATCAAACTGTGAAACACGGTACTTTAATGAAATACGATAAATGTTTTCACCTGGCTGTAGAACATGTTCACGCATCAAGTTAATTGTTTTTTCTGGCTTAATAACAGTTTCTGTTAAAACAATGTTATTTGCAGCTTTTTCAAAAGCTTCATCGCTTGTCTCCTCCGCTTCAGCAGTTTCAGATTCAGAGGATTCCGCATCATCTCTATACTTGTCAGTCAAGCGGTAAGCTGATGAAGCTGAAGCCATGGATTTCCAATCAGCATTTGGAATAACAATGTATTGACCCACAGGTAATTTATCACCTTCTTGTAAACCATTACGCTCTAAGATAGATTCTTCGCTTACATCAAAGTGTTTAGCCAATTGCTCCACCTTATCGCCAAATTGAACATAATATTCTTGTTCTTTTTGCGAAGAAAGAATCGCTTCACTTTGTAAGCCATAGGCAACTTCTTCTGACGAAGCACTGCCAATAGACTGTACGCGACCGCTATAACCATCAACTACAGCAACAGGAGCCTGCTTACCACACGAAACCAAAAGAGTTGAAGTTACAATTAAACTTGTAAGTGACAGAACATGACTTTGAATTTTCATGGGGTTAACCTCCGAGTAAAACTTTAAATAAAACAACAACTAAAATAAACACAACACCTGCCGCCATTGTAATTGGGTATAGGTTATGTTCAATCCAACCTTTTAAGGATGGTCCTCCACGCCATAGCAACCAAGCCACAAGGAAGAAACGAATAGCACGTGATACAACAGATGCTAACACAAAGTTTGTAAAGTGTGCATTTAACAAACCACTTGCAATGGTTACAATTTTATATGGAATAGGTGTAATCCCAGCCATAGCAACAATATAAACATCATAGTCGGCATACCAACTTCTAAATGTTTCAAATTTATCGCCTGCACCGTAAAATTCAATAATCCCTGTTCCGATTGTATCATAGAAATAAAAGCCAAGTGCGTAACCAGCAATACCACCTAAAACAGATCCCACCGTCGCAATTAAAGCATAACGAAATGCACGATCAAAATTTACAATAACCATTGGAATTAACAAAACATCAGGCGGAATTGGGAAGAAGGACGACTCAATAAAAGCAACGATAAATAAAACAAGCTCTGCGCGTGGATGGTCAGCATACTGCATAACCTTATTGTACATGTTTTGTAACATATTAAACCTTAACCCTTCTTAACTTGCAGCCTGGGAAACACCTTGTTCACCCACAAGCGGCACAAACCGAACATCACCTAAATAATATTCGCCAATCGAACCATCCGTTCTTCTATAGTAACGCATTAAGCGTTGAAATTCATCTTCTTGCTTCCCAATTGGAATAACCATAACACCATCTTCACCCAACTGATCCAACAATGCTTGTGGCGGCGTTGGTGAAGCAGCCGTTACCATAATACGGTCAAATGGAGCTTGCCCTACCCAACCTAAAGAACCATCACCAACTTGAGTCACATAGTTACTAATAGCCATTTCATGTAAACGTCTATCCGCAGCATCTTTTAATGAAGCGAAGCGTTCAATGGTAAAAACACGGCGTGCAAGTTTACACAAAATAGCTGTTTGATAACCACAACCTGTACCAATTTCTAAAACTTTATGATGCTTTTTAACATCTAAAGCATGCGTCATCAATGCCACCACTTTTGGCTGGGAAATTGTTTGGCTTTCACCAATTGGCAACGCCGCATCTTTATAAGCTTCATGCTTAAAAGCAGGCGCCAAAAAAACTTCACGCGGAATTTTTTGCATGGCTTCTAATACATCACCTTTAATGCCAAGCTCCTTTAGCTTTTGCATTAATTTGTCCGATTGAATTTGGAATGATGCTCTATCCGAAATCATTTTCAGCCCTACTTACTCACTGCTTTGATAATTTCCTTGCCACCCATATACGGTTTCAAAACATCTGGAACTGTAATAGAGCCGTCTTCGTTTTGGTAATTCTCCATAACAGCTACCAATGTACGACCAACAGCCAAGCCACTGCCATTTAATGTATGCACAAAATGGTTTTTACCGTCCTTATCTTTAAAGCGACCATTCATACGGCGTGCTTGGAAGTCACCACACTTAGAGCATGATGAAATTTCACGATAAGTGTTTTGCGCTGGCAACCAAACCTCAAGGTCGAATGTTTGCTCAGAACCAAAGCCCATATCACCTGTGCAAAGGTTTAACACACGGTAAGGTAAATTTAGTTTTTGTAAAATATCTTCTGCGCAACCCAACATAAACTGCAAAGCTTCATTACTTTTTTCCGGGTGAACAATTTGAACCATTTCAACTTTATTAAACTGGTGAACACGAATTAAACCACGTGTGTCACGCCCCGCACTTCCCGCTTCTTTACGAAAACAAGGTGTCCAAGCGCAGAACTTAATTGGCAAGTCAGATTCTTGTACAATGCGGTCCGCCATATAGTTTGTTAAAGAAACTTCAGCTGTTGGTGTTAGCATTAAATCACGTTCATCATTTGTGTAAAATGCATCATCACCAAACTTTGGAAGCTGGCCAGTTCCATACATTGTTTGAGGTGTTACAAGCACTGGCGGATTCACTTCCGTAAAACCATTTTGTTCTGTGTGTGTATCAAGCATAAACATTGCAAGTGCACGCTCTAAACGTGCCAAATCACCGCTAGACCAAGCAAAACGGCTACCACTAATTTTAGCAGCTGTTTCAAAATCTAACTGCCCTAAATCTTCACCAAGGTCATAGTGCGCTTTCGGTTCAAAATTAAGTGTTCGCGGTGTACCCCAACGGCGTACTTCAACGTTTTCGGTATCGTCCTTACCTTCTGGAACAGCTGCATCTAAAATGTTTGGTAACGTTGCGACAAAATCTTTCAACTCAGTTTGTAGTGCACGTTCTTCCTCTTCAAGTTTTTTAACTTCAGGACCAATGGTTTTCATAGACTCAAAAAGGTGTGAAGCATCTTCACCTTTAGCTTTAGCCTGACCAACTTCTTTAGAAATTTTATTGCGCTGACTTTGAAGCTCTTGCAAGCGACCCATCACATCACGTCGCTTTTCATCTAACGATAAAATGTAACTGGAAACAGGTTCCGCCCCACGCTTTTTCATATTTAAATCAACAGCATCGGTATTTTCACGAATCCATTTAATATCTAACATGCGTCACATTCTCTTTTATTGTTAGGTTGAAAAATTTCATATCAATTTCGCCAATATAGCAAAAGGGGTACAAAATTACTAGAGCAGAAAAGCCAATTTTCACAAGTTTTTAAATGCCTGTGTGACATAGAAAATATGCAACGAATTTTTACTTATCTAAATAATAAGTGTTTAAGTTATCCGTGTAAATTTTTGCAGGCTTCTGTAGGTGGTCTTGATCCACATAAACATAAACGTTATTCACTTCATTTTTACGTATTATCCATGGGTTATAGCCCCGAACAATATGCCTATTTACAGGTGAAAAAACAGAACGAATTGTTGCATCAATATTCCTTGAATAATCATCATCAAAATATGGTTTTGCAATTATGTTCATCGCAACAGTACCATGCTTTTTCAAATGCAACTTAACTGACTTGTAGAATTCCTGCGTGATCAGATGACTTGGAATGCTCATTTCATTGGAATACAGATCCACAATAATCAGGTCGAATTTTTTATCATTCTCATTTAAATAAGCACGGGCACCTTGTGCAAAAAACACCTTATTTTCTTCCAACGGCTTTTCAAGCAAATAGGTCTCAGCAATTTCTAGAAGGTCTTTATCAACATCCACATAAGTATAGCTATTTTTAGTATCACCATAGCCCATGGTAAAACCACCAGCCCCTAAAATTAAAATATCTAACGGTTGAATAGAGTCATCGTTTAAAGTGGGCGTAATAAAATTTTTCTCTATAAAGCGAACATAGTTAAACATACTTTTATAACTTTTGGCCATACGCGCACTGTTACTATGATTCACATTTAAAGTAACAACATTCCCACCTTCACTAACAAAAATCTTAGTTGTGCTATATTGATTATTAGAGACAACATGCAGCGCTTTCATAGCTTTGTCATTATTCAAGCAAACAGCTAGAACAAACATAAAAAAAGCTAAAAACACTTTTTGCTTATGCGCACGTTTAGCCAGCAATAGAATAATGCAAAAAATCAGAAAGAATATAACAATAACCGTATTATGCACACCAATGGTAGCCATAAGCACAATCGTTGAAACAATAGAGCCACAAAAAGAACCAATGGTCGAAAAGAATAAAATTTTACCTGTAATATCAGATAACTTATGATACTTAAAATAATTTGTGACAAGCGGGATGGTTTGCCCCATTAGAAATACGGGAAAAACTAAAAATAAAATTGAATAAATTGAAACCTTCAAACGCTCCCCTTCAACACCAACAGCCTTCAATGCATCAAAGAATAAAATAAGCAATGGATAGGAAATAGCACACAAGAAGAATAAAGATGCAATCAACATGTTACGCATTAATTTTTTACGAATAGTAAGTACATTCCCCTTACCTAAACGCTTAGACTTAAAACCTCCACCTGCATAATAACCAAAAGAAAGCGGCATAAGCACTGCCGCAATAATAATGGCAACCACATCTGTGCTGCTACCCACAAAAGGTATAAGCTGGCGAATAGCCAAAAGTTCAACCGCTAAAACAACAAAACCTTCTAATAAAATTACCGCAAAAAGTGTATTGGTCATTTTCAACATATTTAAACAGCCTCTTTTTCTACCTTCTCACCGATTCGCATAAATTTTGCCATTAAAATTGAAAGTTCATATAAAATGACTAAAGGAAGCGCCAACACAACTTGTGACATAGGGTCTGGTGGCGTTAAAAGTGCCGATGCAATAAATATAAACACAATCGCATAACGCCTGAACCCCTTAATAGTTTGCAAGCTTACAACGCCAAACTTCATAAGCAGCAACAATAAAACAGGTAATTCAAAAGCCAATCCAAATGCAAATAGCATTTTAATTAAAAAGGCTAAATATTCTTTAACAGATGGCAACGCTGTTATATTTTCAGTTTGGAACATTAAGAAAAAATCCATCGCTAATGGCAAAACAATATAATACATAAACGCACCACCTGCATAAAAAAGCAACGGTGTTACCGCAATAAAAGGCCCCACAACACGGCGTTCATGATCATAAAGACCAGGTGCAATAAACGACCATATTTCCCACAAAATAATAGGAAGCCCTACAAACAACCCGCAAAAGAAACTCATTTTCAAATAGGTAAAAAACAGCTCGGGCACACCTGTAAAAATAAGTGTCTGAGGTGCATTAGTATTTTCAGTAAGTGGCGAAGTTAAAAAATAAAAAACATGTTCTTTAAAAAAGTAAGCCACACCCATTCCCACAACGGTTACAAGGCATGCAACCATCAAACGCTTACGCAATTCAATTAAATGTTCAATAAAAGGTGACTTTTGCATTAAGCCTCCTTCTTCTTAGACTTCGATTTTACTACATCATCATCACCATCATCAATAGATGGAATCAGTTCAGGCACATCAAATTCATCTTGGTCTTGCAAATCTCGCAATGGGTTGTGCTCATCAACTGAACGTTTAATTTCGTTCATATATTGACGAACGGTACGGAAAAAGCGGCCCACTGTACGAGCCGCTTCTGGGATTTTTTCAGGACCAATCACAAACAATGCCACCATCAAAACAACAAAAACTTCAATGATGCCAATGCCAAACATTTAATTAGTCAGCTTTCTTTGCAGGTGCTTTTTTGGCTGGTGCCTTTTTAGCAGGTGCTTTTTTAGCTGGTGCCTTTTTTGCTGGAGACTTCTTAGCAGTTGTTTTTGTTGCTGCTACTTTTTTTGTTGTTGTTTTCTTTACAGCAGTCTTTTTAGCAACAGCTTTTTTAGCTGTTGGCTTTGTTTCTGCTTTATCTGTTTTTGCAGTAACAGCTTTTTTAGCAACTGTCTTTTTAGGCGTTGCCTTTTTCACAGTTTTTGCTGCTGTTGCTTTTTTAGAGACAGCTTTTTTAGCAGGCACAGCTTTTTTAACTTCTTCTTTTTTTTGAGGCTCTTCGTTCATACCATCTTTAAATGACTTAACACCTTTACCAAGTTCACCCATTGTTTTACTTAGTTTGCCAGCGCCGAATACCACCAACACAATAACCAAAATAATAATTAATTCAGTTGCTCCAAATCCCATTTCTATATTCCTTATTTTTGTTTATAAAATACGTCATCCATGCGAATGTGGTCTGAAATCAAATAATCCACAATTGCATATATTTCATAAAGTGCGCGTGCGTTGGTCTTCACTCCTGTATATGACGGCAAATAGTCACTAAAAGTCAAAGGACCTCTACTCATTGTATAAACACGAAGGGGTAACGGGTCAATACCGCGCCCTCTAAATGCAGCTAAAGCACGCAACATATGCTCTTCCGATGTGACGAGAAGCACACGGCTTGCTTGTCGATCGTGAATAATATGTGCACTTTGAAGGGCATTTTCATACGTGTTAATTGAAATTTCTTCTAAAACAAATGGAAGGATACGTGCATTGTCCTTGTCGAACCTTGCTTTTAAAACTGCCGATTCTGAAGGATAATGTGGTCCATGTGTTTTACCGCCACTAATTAAAATAGGTGTACGTGAGTTCATTTTCCTGTGAATTTCAAGTGCTGCTACAAGCCTTTGATAACTTTCCATTTCAGGCAACCAACCCACTTCTTTCCCTGTAAAGCGCATACCGCCAGTTAACACAACAACAATATCTGCGTCGGTCGGCTTCATATCATGTCGGTGTTCAACCTGCGAAATAAGAAGCGTTGTAAGCAAGCGACCCATCGCTTCCGTAGAAAACAACCAACCAACCATAACAGAAAGTAAAACGAAAAACGCTACAACCTTTTTCTTCGCACGCATAATAAAATAAAGCGCTAATAAAGAAAATAAAATTGCAATACCTGGCGGCATAAAAAAAGCAATTGCAAAGGACTTCACTATTAATTAACCCCGTTATTTTTATTTTTAAATAGGTAACATTGTAATAAATGCATAGTTTAAATATTGGATAATTGGCCCAATAATTTGCCATAGTACCCCACTAAACAATAAAAGCAAAATAATAATAAAACCAAAACGTTCTGTTTTACTAAACTGATAAGAAAGAGGGCCAGGTAAAAGTGCGTGTAAAATACGCCCACCATCAAGCGGTAAAAGTGGGAATAAATTAAACACTGCAAGCACAACATTAATTTGAATAGATGCAATTGCAATGGTAACAATTGCTTCACCAAACCCCATAGGATTCATAAAACCAATATGGGCAACACCCACACTTACAAATGCAAGTAAAATATTCATCAACGGTCCAGCTGCTGCCACACAAACCTCACCCCACCTTAAGTTAGAAAGGTTGTTAAAATTCACAGGAACGGGCCTTGCATAACCAATTAAAAACGGCGAACCAATCAGTGTTAAACCAAGCGGCAATGCAATTGTCCCAACAGGGTCAACATGTTTAATTGGGTTCAAGGTTACACGCCCCAACATGTAAGCCGTGTTATCACCAAATAGCCTTGCCACATAACCATGCGCAGCTTCATGCAACGTAACCGCTAAAAGAACAGGTAGCCCCCAAATAGAAATGGTGTGCAAAATTTCATTAATATTAAAGTCCATTACGATAACAATTCTTTCAGTTGATTTTTAGACTCTTCCATAAGCACAGCATTCGGCTTACCAAGGCTTGGTAAAGTATCTAATTTTTCATGCGCGGAAGCCGTAATATCAGGCACATTCACAAGCTCCTTAAGTTCTGATAATTTACCACTGCAATGCAGTAACAAATCGCACCCTGCATTTAAAGCATTTATAGCGCGTTCATGCATGCCACCTTTTAAAGCTTGCATGTTAATGTCATCACTCACAATTAAGCCAGTCATACCAATTTCACCCTTCAATACATTTTCAATAATATAAGGTGAGTTCGTTGCACAGTTTTCTTTATCTAGTTGTGGGTACAGGATATGCGCTGTCATTACCAGCGGGCATTGTTTATTTACTTCAAACGGGTAAAAGTCTTGCGTTTTAAGTTCAGCAAGTGGTGCATCCACTTCTGGTAATTCTAAGTGCGAATCGGACATGGCACGCCCATGCCCTGGCGCATGTTTAATGATGGGATAAACACCACCTGCCATTAAACCTGCAATAGTGCTTGCACATAAAGCTGCCACCGTTTTAGGATTTGTTGAAAAGGCACGGTCACCTATCACATCATGCATATCACCTGTTGCAACATCTGCTAGCGGTAAACAGTTTACATTAATACCATATTCATACAACTGCCCAGCCAAAACATAACCGTTTAACTGAGCAGCTTGAATACCTTTATCAGCATTTTCATCAAACAGGTCACCAATTGTTTTACCACAAGGTGCCATATAATCTTCCCAAGAAATACGGTTTACTCGTCCACCCTCTTGGTCAATAAAAATAAGCGGGTTATAAAGCGGTGAAAGCGTTTTCAACTTTTCACATAAAGCCTTAACTTGCTCGCGACTTTCGCAGTTGCGTTTAAATAAAATAAAGCCGACAGGTGCTAAATGACGCAGAATATTTTCTTCATCATTTGTTATTTCTGTACCTGCTACCCCTAAAATAAGTGGTTTTGGCTTTTTAACGGCTAACATACCAGCACCCATCTTTTTGCTGAGCCTTAATGGCGTCACACGCTTTTTTAGCCTCGACTTTATCTTTTAAACCAACAAACTGCACACGGTAAAACGTACCCTTATTTGGAATATCCACTTTTTCAGTAACATAAGTTAACTTAGACAAAATATCAGGGTAACGCTTTAAGAAAATTTTCGAGCCATCATCTGCTGATGCCAATGAACGGTAAGATGCTAACTGAACACCCCAAGCACCTTCTGTGAAGATCTCATCTTTCTTCGCAAGTTCCAGTTTAGGATGCTCAACTGTTTCAGCAACATCAGTTTTCTGATCACTTTCCTGTTCCGCTTCAGCCTTTTCTTTAACAGCTGATTTTACAGATTGAACAGGCTCAACCATCTTAACCGCTTCTGGTGCAACAGTAACAGATTCAACATTCGATGCAGTCTGCTGCTCTTGAGGATCTTCTTCACCTTGTACAGTTGAAGCTGAAGTACCCACTTCATAATTTTCAATCAGCAATGCAATATCCGCACTTTTCGGACGTGCACGACGCTGTTGCGCCATTTCCTCGGCCTCTTTCGGGTCTGCCGCTAAAGCCGTTACCTTTGGCAGTTTTTTATTACATAAAGTCGCACTGTCTTCACTAGCGCACAGGTCTTCACGTTCAATTTCAAACTCAGGCTTCGAGCTATCTAATAGGTCGAATACCTGTTTATCGCGGTTGTCAACTTCCATGCCGCCTGGGTCTTCCGCACGCACCTTAACAGGCCCCGCTGAAGGCAAAATAAGTTCAAGGTCATCTTCACTACGCATGAGGTTATCACGGTTGGATGCGGCGTACCAAATAAGCGCAATGAAAGAACCAAAAATAACAATAACACCTGCCCAGCGCAACCATGCACGAGAAGATGAAGCCGACGATGTAGAATATGTAGATTTACGCATTTACCACCTCTAAATTACATTCTATCAGGAGCGCTTACGCCTAAAACTTCAAGTGATGCTTTAAGTGTTACTTGCGCCGCTTTTACCAATTCAAGGCGCGCATATGTTGTAGCCAAATCTTCTGGCAACAAGAATTTTTCAGCGCCATATAAACTGTGGAACTTCGATGCAAGTTCATGTGCATAAAAAGCAATTCTGTGTGGTTCACTTGACTGCGCAGCCTTTTCAACAACCAGCGGGAATAAGCACAAGTGTTTTACAAGTTGAATCTCTTCATCATTTGTCAGCAGGCTTAGGTCAACATCGCCAGAAGCTTCTGGGATATCCAATTCTTTTTGCTGACGGAAAATAGAGCACATACGCGCATTGGCATATTGAACATAAAACACAGGGTTTTCGTTGTTTTTCTCCACGGCTTTTGCAAGGTCGAACACAAATTGAGAGTCATGCTTACGGAAAAGGTATAAGAAACGGAAAGCATCAATACCCACCTCCTTCACAACGTCCGAAGCTTCAATAATGTTACCGGCACGTTTAGAAAGTTTTACCTCTTCACCGTTTTTAACCAATTTCACCATTTGCATAAGATGGATTTCAAGCGCATTTTTATTACCTGTTAATGCTGTAAGTGCAGCTCTTAAACGTTTCACAGCACCTGCATGGTCTGCCCCCCAGACATTAATAAGCTTTGTAAAGCCACGTTCTAGTTTATTGTTATGGTAGGCAACGTCGGCACCAAAATATGTTGGTTCGCCATTTTTCTTATAAACTGGACGGTCACAATCATCACCAAATTCAGCCGCTTTAAACAGTGTCATTTCCTCTGGTTCATAGTCCTCAATAACTTTACCCTTTGGAGGCTCTAGCACACCTTCATAAATATAACCTTTTTCACGCAGTTTTTTAACGGCATTGTCCATTTCACCACGGCTGTGCATGTCAAATTCGCTAAAGTAATTATCAAAGGTAAGGCCCATGTCATCAATAATGGTTTTGTTAATCATTGCCATGCAAGTATCCACACAGAACTTACGTAACCCTGTAAAAACTTCTTCATCATTTTCAACGTTTAGCCATTTGTCTCCATCGCGCTCTTTAAGCTCTTTCGCCATATCAATTACATAGTCACCAGGGTAGCAACCATCAGGAAGTTCCACATCCTGACCAAATAATTGTAAATAACGCGTGTGAACCGATTTTGTAATAACACGCATTTGACCACCCGCATCATTCATCAAGTATTCACGGTAAACATCATAACCTGCCTTTGAAAGAAGGTTACACAAAGCATCACCATAAACAGCACCACGTCCATGCCCTGCATGAAGCGGGCCTGTAGGGTTCACACTTACAAACTCCACCATCACTTTTTCATTCTTGCCAATGGTAGATGAACCATAGTTACTGCCCTGTGAAAGAATTGTACGGATTTGATCATGGAAAACATGTGGTTTTAATTTAAAGTTAATAAAACCTGGACCTGCTACATCAATAGAATCGACCATGTCGTTACTTGATAATACTTCTTGTAACTTTGTTGCAATTTCACGTGGGCTTTTACCAGCAGGTTTAGCCAGTACCATCGCAGCATTTGTAGCAAAGTCACCATGTGATGGGTCTTTAGGTTGTTCTACAACAATAGCAGATGTATCTAAGTCTTGTGGTAAGTACCCTTCCCCTTTAAACCCTTCTAGTGCATCTGCAATAGCTTTATTTAAAGTAGCGTATATATCTAAGTTCATTTCTTCTCTTCTTTTCTTCTATATTTTTAAAGAGGGTTAACCTCTATTACCTCATCAATCTTATTTATGGTTTGCTTAACGGATACCAAATAGCCTTGCATGTTCTTGTACGCAACTGCGATCGGTTAAGCTGGAAATATAATCGGCAACAACAATAGCCTTACCTGTTTTATCCTTCTTATCCTCTGGTAGGTATGCCTGCACATGCTCTGGCAACATACGGCGATGCTTCATATACGTATCAAACAAGTCCCCTATAATGCGGTGCGCACGAAATGCACTGCGGTTTACCTTAAAGTGGCGATACATATTCGTGTATAAGAAACGTTTAAGTTCTACCGTTTCTTCTTCCATCTTCGGGCTAAAGGTTATAAGTGCCTTACCATACCCTCTTACTTCTTCCACATTCTTCACACCCGACTTTTCAATGTTAGACTTCGATGTTAACAGTAAGTCCTTCACTTGACGTGAGATCATTCGGCGGATTGTTTCCTTTTGCAACCGCGTTTCATCTGCCTTTGGATAAGTGGCAAGCATTTCTTCGTATATACGGTCAAAGTGTTTTACTTCGCGCATTTTAGCAACGCTTAAACTACCCATACCAATTCCATCGTCAATATCGTGGTGGTTGTAAGCAATGTCATCAGCCATGGCTGCAACTTGACCTTCCAGACCACAATAGCGTTTAGGGTCTAACCCTTCATATAAATCTTCATCGGCGTTTTTAATGGGCCCATTGTGTTTCGCAATACCCTCTAATGATTCCCATGTAAGGTTTAAACCATCAAAGTTTGCATAACGACGCTCTAAACATTTTACAACACGCAATGTTTGGTCATTATGCCTATAACCGCCATAAGGCTCCATACACATATGCAATGCGTCTTCCCCTGCATGGCCAAAGGGTGGGTGACCCAAGTCATGCGCTAGAGCAATGGTTTCACCAAGGTCTTCATCTAATTTTAAATAACGGCAAATATCACGTGTAATTTGTGCCACTTCCATAGAGTGCGTTAAGCGTGTGCGGAAATGGTCCCCTGCACTTTGGTTTGTATAAACCTGTGTTTTGTATTGTAAACGCCTGAAAGAATCCGAGTGAATAATACGGTCACGGTCGCGCTGAAACGGCGTACGATCAAACGCATCGGGTTCTTGATATGTTCGCCCTTTAGACTGACGCCAATCAGTTGCGTAAGGCGCAAGTTGACTGTCGTTAAAATGAAGAACTTTTTCTGCTTTTGCCATTAAAAAAACACCTCTCTTTTTTAGGTATGACAGTTATAACGCATTCCACTATAAAATTAAAGACAGAACAGACAAAAAAAGCTTGAATATATTGCGATTCAGCGTAGAAAGATTTATAACTAACTTAAGTAAACAAATTTAAAGAGCATAAACCCTATGGTAAAAATTAACTTCGACCTTCCAGAAGAACCTAAAGAAAACGCTTCAACAGAAGAAACGTTAACGCTTACCGAAAAAGCAGCCAAACGCATATTAGAAATTATTGAGAAAAAAGGTGAGCAGAACCTTGTGCTCAGGCTAAGTGTTATGGGTGGTGGGTGCAGTGGGTATTCCTACAACTTTAAACTGACACAAGAAAAAGCCCCTTCTGATATTTCCATTAAAAACGAAAGCGTAACTGGCGCCGAAGTTGTTATTGATGTTATGAGCTTTAGCTATCTAAAAGGCAGCACCATAGACTTTGAAGAAACGCTTGAAGCATCACAGTTTATTGTCAACAACCCAAATGCAACAACAAGCTGCGGTTGCGGCAGCAGTTTCAGCCTATAAGGTTTTAAATTATGAAAAAACTATACTACGCCATAGGCGATATTCATGGTCGCCATGAAGAACTTTCAACACTGCTTCAATCTATAAAAGCAGATATAGAAAACCTGAATGACGAGCATGAATGCTATGTTATTCAAGTGGGTGATATCATTGACCGAGGCGAGAACTCAAAAGCATGCGTTGAAAGCATTATGAATTTGAACAAGCAATTTCCCAAAAATGTTAAAACACATGCTTTACAAGGTAACCATGAAGAAATTTTATGCAAACTATGGCGTAAAAAACCAGAAGAGCTCAAAGAAAAAGAAGCCTTATATTGGTACCATCCCGACATAGGCGGTGGCCTTAGAACATTAGAAAGCTATGGCTTTAAAACATATTTCACGCCACAATGCCTACCCAGTGAAAAGTGGGTCATGGAACAAATCCAAAAATATGTTCCTGTAGAGCATATAGAATACCTTGAATCTCTTCCTGTTAAGCTAGAACTTGATCCATACTTCTTTTGTCATGCAGGTATTGACCCTGATAAAAAACTAAAACAGCAAGACGAACAAACATTACGCTGGATTCGTGAACCATTCCTTTCACATTCAAAACCGTTTGAAAAAATAATAGTACATGGCCACAGCCCTGCGCCTGATGGGGAAATACAACACAACCGTGTAAATACCGACGCCGCTGCCGCTTATGGTGAGAAATTAAAGTGCTTTATTCTACCAGAACATTATATGATGAATGATGTACGCACACTTGAAGTTGCCATCAAAGCACCTTCAACTTGGGGCGACCAAAAAGCATTTAAAGAAAAAATTAACAAAGCAAAAAAAGTTATTCATGGCGACACTTAAACAAATGCGCGTTGTAAAAAACAGGCTAAGCCTGCTTTTAATAGTAACAACACTTTCTGCATGCTTTTTTACTTATACACGCGAAGATATTTATATCTTCAGTATTCTTGGCAGCATGCTTTGGGGTGCGCCTATTGTCTTTTACATTTTACTTGTTGCTATTCGCATTCGCTGGAAAGGCGTTTTCTGGCCTTGGACTCAATTTATTGTTTTAGCTATTTTACCTGTTTTAGCCTACGGCCGCTTAGCCGTTTCAATGCCCGATAATGAAATTGAAAAAGAACATTTTCGCATTGCAACATACAATGTAAACTACTATTCCGATAAAAACATTGATGAACAAATTGAAGTTCTTGAAAAGATTGATGCTGACATTATCAGCTTATTAGAAGTAAACCCAGCATGGGAAAAGAAATTAGAAGAATATACAGAATCATACCCATATAGACACAAAGTAAACGACACACGTGCCAATGCAACAGTTGGCCTTTCAATGCTGTTAAGTAAATTCCCAATTGAAACACCACAAGCCCATGCAGAAGGCTATGCAGTTTCATATAAAATTAACATTGTTGGTAAGAAACTAGACATTGTTCAAGTTCACCCACTGCCACCCATGAGCAAAGCTTTAACCCAAAGCCGTAACAAAACATTAGAAGAAGTTTCCAAGCTAGAACTTGGTGAATATAAAATCATTTTAGGTGATTTTAATACCGTACACTGGCACAAGCCCATGAAGGAGATTTTAAGCAAACAAGGTGTTCGTGTAGCAAGCAAAGGACAGCTAAGCTGGCCAGTACCACTTCCCCTTGCACCTATAGACCACATCTTAACAAGCTACAACCTTCCCCATGGTGGAAGCGGTAAGGTTTGCCCAATGTACAGCGACCACTGCCTTATTTATAGTGATGTTAATTTAGAAGAAGCCTTTAATAAGTAAAGGCTTCTATTTTACTACTAAGTGGTACATTTAGAGATTATTCAGAAAACATATCTTCATATTCATCCAACTTCAAACCCACATATACTTTACCGTGGTTTTCCAAAACTGGCCTTTTAATCAATGTTGGATACTTACATAACAACCCCACCGAAGGATTTTCCTTTTCAAGGTCTGTTAAGTTTTTCCAGGTTGTAGATCTTTTATTTAACAACTGTTCAAAGCTTACACTTTGCAACCAATCTTCAACCATACGCTCTGTCACATCATGCTTTCGCATATCGTAATATGCATACTGAACCTGATAACCGTCTAAAAGCTTTTTAGCTTTTTTAACGGTATCGCAATTGTGAATACCATATAAAATCATTGTTTGCCCTAACATAATTTTTTTTAATTTACACCCACTTTAATGTTCTAAATTTACTGGCTAACACCCCATTGCTTTTCAAGCCACATTTTCTTACCTTGGTTTTTATGCTTTTCATAAGCCGCCCAAAAGTCTTTAATTACACCTTCGCTTTTAAATGGCATAAATGGAAAATCATAAACAAAACCATCTGGCGTTAAATAAATAATGCGTGGAAAACTTCTTACACCTAATTTTTCAATCATAGAAAGGTTTTCCAAACGGTTTACGTTAAATTGCCCTGTATTGCTAATGTATTTTTTAGCCGTTTTTTCCTCAAACTGCACATCAGGGTCAACATAGCGTTTTGTATAATCTTGCGGGTTTTCATGCCAATCTTTCAACTCTTGATCATTCATTTGTTGAAAATGTGTTAACACACGCAAGTTTTTATACTTATTCACTTTAGACATAAAATGTAATTGTTCAGGTGTAATAGGCGCACCCACTTTCATGAACATATACAAATCACCCTCTTTCGCCGTAATTTCAGAGTGTCTTCCTGTTTGTGCTATTGCACTGCCTGTAACTAGCACAAATGATGCTACAACCAAAAACATTAAACGTAATTTCAATTTACCAACCTTTTTATTTATGTTTTGTTACGTCTGTAATTTTCCATTTTTCATCTTCCCAGTAAGGTAGTGAGAAGTAATAAGATTCACCTGGATAATACCCAAACATGGACATATCACAACAAACTTTAACGCAACAGCTTGTATCTTTCCATAAGGTCATTACCATACCACCACTGTTTATCTCTTCACCATAGTAACCTCTCGCCCAATATTTAGGGTCCTCACCAACCTTATAACGGTTCGTTCTATATGGCCAATCTAAGCTAAATTCAGTCTTATCATAGCCTACGCCATACATTTCAGTTTCCGGTTGTTTTCTTAAGTCACCAATATAGCCAAGTTCCAACGTTCTGTCATATGCACGGTATGCAAGTTGCGCATAACGCTTTAATGGGTAACGTGTATCTTCGACAGCCACTTGACCGTTACGTGGGAACAACGCCCCCCATTTTCCTAGACACACATTTGTACCATCTTCAGCCAGACCAGCATCACATTTATTCATATAAATATAATCTTCAATAACATCCGTACCTGAAGCAATGGTTGTTTGTGTAGCATCTAAACCTTCTTTAAGATATGGCAATGCCCACTTGTATGATTCATCACGAATATCTTCATAGTCAGGCTTCGTTTCACCAGATGGTGTCCACCCACCTGGAAAGGCACGAGGGTTCCATTCGTTCTTATTAATTTCAGATGCATAAAGCATTTGAAGGGATGCAGGGAATTTACCAAGCTCAGGAGCCTCTTCTGTAAACCACTCTTTTTTCCAATTTTTTAAGTCAACCATAGAACGACCAATTTGCTTGGCCAATTCAATTGGAGAACCAGGTAATCCGTAATATTGAACATATGGGAATTTGTCCAATTTTTTTGCAATATCACATGTCATTGTTAAGTTTGCACCCATCGGCCCTAAGTTTGAAAAACTCCTCGCTTCAGGGCTAATGGCCGTCACATGAACATTCGGAACAGTATCGGCAGCTGCACCTGCAGCCCAACTCTTAAAGCTTCCTGGGATATCACGTAAGAATTTCATATACATTAACTGGCTAGAGCCATTACGCGGTGCAACTTCCACATGAACTGTAGGTTCTTTATAGTCAAAGTTTGTCATACACGTTGGCAACAACATAGGTGTTTTATAACACTTACTAATAAACCAGCAAGATTGCCATTGCCAGTACCAGCAAAAGTCAGTTTTCAAATTAAAACCACACTTCAATGAACCAAAAATTGGTGCCCAAGCTGTCGTTTTCCAGTCACCAAAGTCCCATTCAATACCAATACCACTTTTAATTTTAACACCTTCAATTTTAAAATCCCAAGCACTCATAGTATCTGTATAATCAAGCGTTCCACTAAATTTTTTTGCATCAACATCAATAGGTTTTGAATATTTATAATCATCGATTGTTCTAATCTCAGCAAATTGCATTCCTGCCAAAGGATGAACAGCTTCATCTTTTTGAACACCTGCTAATTGCTCAAGCTCTGATTTTAATTCAAGGGAGCTTAACGGTTTTCCAAGTTCTTTTGACTTTTTAAATGGACTATCAAACTCATCTTCCCAGTCATTTGGTAACATCAAGTATGGTAAATCAATTACAGCTTCGCTGTAAGCTTTCCAAACTTCTTTACGTACCTCTTCAACCACCGTGTCTTGCACACGTAGAAGCGTATCTTCTAAAATAGCATCCAAGTCAATATTAAAGCATTTAATTAAACCGCCTAAGTTTTTAATATTATTAGAAATACCATTGGCAATTTGTTTAGCCTTGGAGATTTTATCGGCAAGATCTTGAACTTCTTTCACCTGATCCTTAACGTCTTTAAAAGCTTCCAACTTGTCTTTAAATTTGTCAACAGGTCCAAGCAATTTATCCTCATCCACCTTACTCACGGCTTTATAGGCATTCATAACATCTTTCACAGAACCGGTAATACCTAATGTATCCGTTGCAAAGTCAGAAATTTGAGTACTACTAGCAACTTTCGATAATTTATCTTTTGCCTTTTTAATTTTAGCAATTGCATCTTTATTACCACTGTAAACACCTTCTAGATAATCTAGATTTGCTTTTGCTTTATCGTGATACTCTTTATATTTTTTATACTTCGATTTTAACTTATTTGCAGTTTGTTCACGTCCACTAATCTTTTCCTCTTTTTCAGCAACTTCATCTGCATTATCTTTAGGTTTTTTAAAGTAGTTTTTAATATCATCTTTCCACTCTTTAGCCTTATCCTTTGCGTCATCCACATAAGGTTCAGCTGATGCCATAACCGACTCAGTCGATTTAGCATCTTTACCAAAACCTAATACATCCTGTTGAAAATCAAGGGCTTTTCCAGCAATATCCATATAACCCATAATAGAATCAACTGTTGAGGCTAATGCAGGGAATGTTTTTAACTGCTCCAGTAACTCTCCCAACTCTACATCGCCATTAAACATTTTTTGAATTTTAGCAACATCTTTTTGGAAGGAGTCTTTAATGTTTTTCACATCATCAGCAGCTTTCTTTAGCTTATCAGCCATTTTTTTCAAGTCACCAACCTTACTTTTAACATCTTTAAATGTTTTCTTAGCATCTTTCGCTGTATCGTAAACGGTTTTAATAGATGAGCTGTCCCAACTGAGCGCAGCTAACATTGTTTGTAACGTTTGCAATGCCTCCGAAATTTCTGTCGCAAGTGCAACTGAGTCATATGCAGCAGTTTGAAGTGCCTGCAGCTGAGCAACAGATGTTAATGTAGATGCGAAGTCCTGTAATTGTTGAACACGTTCAACGCTGTTAAGAGCCATAAAAGCATCTAACGCTGGTTTCATGGCAGCAATATTAGAAAGCGTAGAAAGTTCCTTAGGAAGAGCCATTTTATCCATATTCAGATATTTTTCAGCTTCCTTAAGTGCATCGATATCATTAATCATATCATTCACAGAGAAATCTTCTCCAAGAATTTTACTCATACCTTTTTCAAATTTTTGAATATTTTTAAGTGTTTTTGAAGATTCATCTTTCGCTTTTTTAGAAGATGACTTGGCTGTTGTTGCACCACTATTAATTTGGTCAATAGCACCTTTCATTTCACTGTAGGTGGGAATATTATCAATTGTTTTATAAATATCGTCTGTAATTTTACCAGCAGATGTTTTAACAAGAACCTCTTTACCGTTTTCTTCAAAATAAACAGAACGACTTTCTTTTTCTTTCATCGCTTCTGTTAATTTTTCAAATGCTGCCATATTTTCAACCAAGGAAAGGTTGACAGATTCATAGGCTTTATCAATCGGCTTAATGACACCATCTTTAATTTTGGTGTATTCACCCTCTAGATTTGTGAATGATTTTTCTAAATCTTCCAGTTCCTTTTTAATTTCTTTGCCGTCAACAACATCTTGAGCACTATCTTTGATATCATTTGCGTAATTTGTAATTGTTTTGACAGTTTTATTAAATGTACCAACAACAGACTTTTGAGCGCATTTTTT
This sequence comes from Magnetococcales bacterium, assembly GCA_002689455.1. GTDB lineage: Bacteria > Pseudomonadota > Alphaproteobacteria > UBA2136 > UBA2136 > UBA2136. The sequence continues at coordinate 25,048 of NZGE01000051.1, forward strand.
TAAATTATCTGCTGTTTTCTTAGCTGGAACAGAAATACCAGCTTCCGCATTATTAACTGACAGTACACCCACTACTGCCAATAAAGACATGAAAAATATAAACTTCTTCATACAAATACACCCCGTAAAAATATATGTTTGTACGAACTTTATAGTCCGCCATAGTAGTATTATAGGTATGATATACATTATATACAAGAAGTTATATGTTCAATGCCTAAATTTAATGCTTAAATTAATTTTTGTAAATAATGCATCAAAAAACTGGATATTCCTTATAAAAAGGTGAATAATACAGGCAAGAATTTAATAAAAAACGACGGGAGAATACCTTATGTCAACTATGACACAAGCAAAAGATCAAGAAACAGTCACCCTGAACAAATACAGTGGCTCAATGGGACCAGACGTACTGGACGTTACATCACTTTATAAAGATACTGGGTGCTTCACATTTGACCCTGGCTTCATGTCTACAGCATCATGCTCATCAAGCATAACATTCATTGATGGCGAAAAAGGTGTTTTACTTTACCGAGGTTACCCAATTGAACAATTGGCTGAAAAATCAAACTACCTTGAAGTTTGCTACCTTCTTTTAAATGGTGAGTTGCCAAGCAAAGAAGAAATGAAAGAATTTGAAACACACATCAAAGAACACACAATGGTGAACGACCAATTAAATCGTTTCTTTGCAGGCTTTAGACGCGATGCACACCCAATGGCTATTTTAGTAGGTGTTGTAGGTGCCTTAAGTTCATTCTACCACGACAGCTTAGACACAGCGAACCCAAAACACCGTGAAATATCAGCACATCGTCTTATCGCCAAACTACCAACCTTGGCAGCTATGGCTTATAAATATAATATTGGCCAGCCTTTTATGTATCCAAGAAACAGCTACAACTATGCTGAAAACTTCTTGCATATGATGTTTTCAACACCTGCGGGTGACTATGAAATTAAACCTGCTGTTGCAAAGGCAATGGATCTTATTTTCACACTACACGCAGACCATGAACAAAACGCTTCAACATCAACCGTACGCTTAGCAGGTAGCTCTGGCGCAAACCCATTTGCATGCATTGCATCTGGTATTGCTTGCCTTTGGGGTCCAGCACACGGCGGCGCAAACGAAGCTGTTCTTAAAATGCTTGAAGAAATTGGTCATGTTGACAACATCCCTGAATACATGGAAAAAGTAAAAGACAAAGACAATGCTACACGCTTAATGGGCTTTGGGCACCGTGTTTACAAGAACTTTGACCCACGCGCTAAGATTATGAAAAAGTCTTGCGATGAAGTTCTTAAAGCGCTTGGCGTTAAAGACCCCCTACTAGACGTTGCAATGGAACTTGAACGCATTGCGCTTGAAGACCCTTACTTTGTAGAACGCAACCTTTATCCAAACGTAGACTTCTACTCGGGTATCATTTTAAAAGCCATTGGCATTCCAACTTCCATGTTCACAGCAATATTTGCATTGTCTAGAACTGTTGGATGGTTTAGCCATTGGAAAGAAATGGTTGAAGATCCAAAAATGAAAATTGGACGCCCACGCCAGCTTTACACTGGCCACCCAACAAGGGATTATAAATAAACACCTAAAAAAGAAGCCGCGCATTGCG
>NZGE01000052.1 GCA_002689455.1 Magnetococcales bacterium
TCACGATATTCAGCTTCAGCTTGTTTTAACTCAGACTCAGAAGCCCCGTGCTCTGGGTAAAGCGCATCCATATATTTGAACGCAGCACTACCTCTTGAGGTAAAAATAAACTTCAGCAAATTTAAATCAGCCTTAAGCTGTGAACTTTTAAGTTTTTCAATTAAAACTTTAAACTTCGCATCATAATTTGGGATTTGCGAGAGCAGGTAAGATTGATCTTTCTGCAACTGATTTTGAACAAAAGCATACTCTTTTACAGCCTGACTATGAATTGTATCCAAATAAGATCTATATTCAGCAATGACTTCATGTAAGCTTGATTTATATGGATTACTATCTCCTTTTAAACCATGATGACAGTCAGCCATCATATAATTTCGAGCAATTTGATTAAGTGCGACAAGAACATTTTTAAATGGCTCAGACCATTCCGACTTTCGTCCTGTCATTTCATGTAGGTTGCTTAAAAAAACTGCTGATTGAGCTGTTTTCGCTTTAACCTCATTCACATCATTTGCAAAAATAAAACCTTCAATAGCCAATGACTGCTCTTTGAAGCATGCTTCAACATCAGCATTTGCAAGCGCATTTGAACATGAAAAAAAAGCAGTACAAGTCAAAAACACAGCTACAACTAATTTACGTGATACCATAAAACACCTCGAACGAAGGCAAAGTTAAAAAATTAAAAGATTATGTTTTAGTTGCAAAAAATTAGTGACACACATAACAAAAAATATCAAGAAATAAACAACTTATAACAAGTTAACATACATTTTTAATTGATTTTAAAGCGTTATTACATTAAATATATTGAGTTATTTTACAAATAACCTTAAATTCAGTAGGGGCAAAATTTAAATTTGGGCAATACATTACTATGGATGAAGCACTAAGTAGCAGAAATGCTAGCGTAAATACAATTCGTGAAATTATTATTAAAGGCTTACCGGTTGAACTTGTGGAGTCACGCACTTTGCCGACCTTAAGCGACCGTGAACAAAAACTTTCAAAAGCGATAACAAGTACAACACTTCGCCATATGGGTGAAATTTCCTACTTAATTGATAAGTTCATGAAGCATCCTTTCGACAATGATAGTTTAGAAAAAAACATCATGCGCATTGGAATTGCACAATTATTATTTATGGACAGCATCCCTTCGCATGCTGCTATCCACGGTGCCGTCGAACTGACTAAAATTCGTGGGAAGGTGCGTGCAACTGGTATTATTAATGCCATCTTACGCCGTGCACAACGTGAAGGACACGAAATTTTGGCAAAGGCAAATGCCCATGAACTTAATATTCCAAAATGGGTTCGTAAAAATATTATATCAGATTATGGTCAAGTGCGTGGTGAAGCTATTTTTGAACATATGCTTAAAGTTGCAAAAATTGATTTACGCATTCGAGATAAAGATATTTTAGATGCTGAAGACGCTGAAGAATTTTTCTATAACATTCCGATTCATGATGAAACATACCGCCTACGTAAAAAGCACATTCCTGTTACCGAACTTCCGGGATGGGATGAGGGGAAAATTTATGTGCAAGATGCTGCGGCACAAATCCCTGCAAGGCTATTCAACAAACTAAAAATTGAAGGTGATATTTTAGATGCCTGTGCAGCACCAGGCGGTAAAACCATTCAATTAATCGACCTATACAAAGACCGTACCATTCAGGCACTAGAATTAAATGAATCTCGCATCGAAAAAATTGCTCAAAATTTTAAAAGGTGCAATTTAGAGTGCCCCGTTACAGTAGGAGATGCAACAGCAACTGAATTTGGCGATGAGCAATTTGCGGGTGTCTTATTAGATGTGCCTTGTTCGTCAACTGGAACCTCAAGAAGACATCCAGATGTACTTGTAAGCCGTACTGCTGAACAAGTTGAAGCTTTACGTAAAATTCAAAAAAGTATCTTAAATGAAGCCGCTCGACTTGTAAAACCTGAGGGTATAATTGTTTATTCCACTTGCTCACTATTTAAATCGGAAAGTGAAGCACAAATTGAAAACTTCCTAAAAAACAACACAAACTTTGAACGCGTGGAAATTACATCAGAAGATGTAGGTGAAAACAAATATATCATCAATGAAAACGGCGAACTGCGTACAACACCTGCAGAAAACTTAGATGGTTTCTTTACAGCCTGTATCCGCAAAAAGAAGGTTTAAAGCTTATTCATGTACATTGCCCCTTCACTTTTAAGCGCTGATTTTTCAAATCTCGAAAAAGAAGTTAAGGCAATTGAAAAAGCAGGTGCCGATTGGTTACACCTTGACATTATGGATGGTAATTTTGTTCCAAACCTAACCTTTGGCCCAAGTGTTATTAAAAGCATTCGTCAGCACAGTCAATTGTTCTTTGACGTACATTTAATGGTACAAAACCCCCTAGACTTGGTTGATAGTTATATAAAAGCAGGCGCAAACCAACTTACATTCCATATAGAAACCATAAAAAACCCTATGAAAGAGCTTTTAGAAGTAAAAAGTAAGGGTGTTAAGGTAGGGTTAACACTGAAACCCAAAACACCTGTCGTTGATATTCTTCCCTTTATAGATATCGTCGACACAGTTTTGGTGATGACTGTTGAACCGGGTTTTGGGGGACAATCTTTCATGAAAGACCAACTCTCTAAAATTGAAACCTTAAAAATTGAAGCTCAAAAACTTGCCAACCCACCCTTCATTGAGGTAGATGGTGGCATTAACAAAGATACTATTAGACTATGCGCTCAAAAAGGTGCTAATGTCTTTGTTGCTGGCAGTGCTATTTTTACAGAAACAAGTGAATATAAAAACAATATAAAAAACTTACGCAACCTCGCAGAATAAAAGTAATTTAAGGATAAAAAATTGGCTATACAAAAAGTAATGGTGGCTATTGGTACAAGGCCAGAAGCGATTAAAATGGCACCCATTATTAATGCTTTAAAAAACGATAGCCGTTTTGAATGCTCTGTTTGTTCTACAGGGCAACACAAAGAAATGCTGGAACAAGTTTTTGACTGGTTTGATATTAAGGCTGACCACACCCTTGATGTTATGCGCCCAGGACAACCGCTTGCAAAACTTTCAGGTCGTATTTTAAGTGGTATGCAAGACGTTTTCAGTCACTATCGCCCTGATACCGTTCTTGTTCATGGTGATACAACAACAGCTTTTCTTTCCGCTCTTGCCGCCTTTTATAATTATAATTTTTATGATCACTCTAAAATTAAAGTCGGACATGTTGAAGCTGGACTACGCACAGGGAACTTACTATCTCCATATCCAGAAGAAGCAAATCGCCGACTTATTGCCCCAATTGCCGACTACCATTTTGCACCGACACTTACGTCGGCACATAGTTTGAACAATGAGGGAATTACAGAAAATATTTTCATTACGGGTAATAGCGTCATTGATGCTCTGTACGAAACACGTGAACGTATTAAAGATCAAAACATCCAACCTTTTCCCTTTATCAAAAATGGCCACAAAACAATTCTTGTAACAGGTCATCGACGCGAAAACTATGGAGAAGGCTTCAAAAACTTATGTCATGCCCTTAAGCTCGTTGCAGATAAATACTCAAACGTTAACATTGTATACCCTGTTCATTTAAACCCAAATGTAAAAGGACCTGTGTATGAACTTCTAGGTGATTACCATAACATTTTCTTGGTTGACCCGATGGATTACCCAACATTTGTCGCTGCAATGTGTCAAAGTGACATTGTATTAACAGACAGCGGAGGGTTGCAAGAAGAAGCGCCTTCACTTGGCAAACCTGTTTTAGTTTTACGCGACACAACCGAACGCCCTGAAGCTTTAAAAGCTGGGACTGTTCAGTTAGTAGGCACCAATGAAACACTTATTTTAAATGCTATATCCAAACTTTTGGAAGACGAAGTTCACTACAAGAAAATGTCAAGCGCTGTAAATCCATATGGCGATGGTAAAACAACAAAACGTATTTTAAATATTTTAGCCGGGGAATGCCCTACTGAAAATGTTTTTGCCCCAAATGGAAATAGTGCAATTTTTCAAAAGCCTGCGTAACTTGTAAAATGTAGTTATATGGCACATAATATGATTTATATAAAAAAATAAATGGGCTTTTAAAACAAATGAAAAAAATCAGCAAAACCATCTTTACATTAATATTGGCTGTATCACTTACTTCTTGTGCAAACAAACAACAGACAGGCACATTTTTAGGTGGTGTTTTAGGCGGTGTTGCTGGTTCAAACGTTGGAGCTGGACAAGGAAGAACCGCAGCTATCATTGGAGGAACATTCATAGGCTCACTATTTGGAAGCTCTATTGGATCATCATTGGATAAAGCCGACCAAATGTATATGTACCGTGCACAAAATTCAGCGTACAGCACGCCTATCGGCCACCAAATCAATTGGCACAATCCACAAAGCGGTAACTCTGGTAGTGTTTTACCAGTGCGTGAAGGAACCAGTGTACGTGGTGACTATTGTCGTGAATTCAAACAATCTATCTATATTGACGGCAACATGCACCAAGCACATGGTACAGCTTGTCAACAAACAGATGGTAGCTGGCGTATCACCCAATAAACCTCAAAAATTGATAAAACATCATATGTTGCACAACTACCATGCATAAGTCATGGAAGGGTGTCATTTTTCTAACGCTTATACATTCTTCCCTTGCCCATAAGGTTAAGAATTTTTATGCTTAAAAATAAAACTTAAAAACGGGTAGCAAGATGGCAACAACAAAAAAGACAACTAAAAAAACTGTGGCTAAATCTAAAACAGCAACAAAAGCAGCTCCTAAAAAAGCAGCAGCTAAAACTGTTACTAAAAAAACAACAAAAGTAGCAGCAGCTAAAAAACCTACAGGTAAGAAAGCAGTAACTAAAAAAGTAGCTCCCAAGAAAAAAGCAACTCCTAAAACCGTTGCCGCAGCTGCAAACGTTGCTAAAAAAACAAAAACGCAAAAATCCATTGCACTTATAAACCCGAAATATAACCCAATAAACATGCTGCAAGAATTTTTAAAATTCGAAGCCGCTGGTGGTGCAATTTTAATTTTCTGTGCAGGCTTGGCGATGATCATTGCAAACTCTCCACTAGCGCATGATTACCACCATATTTTACATGAAACTAAAGCCGTTGTGGGCATTGGCTCTCTAGTAATTGAAAAAGATATCATCCACTGGATTAACGACGGCCTTATGGCAATTTTCTTCTTCCTTGTTGGCTTAGAAATTAAACGCGAGGTCATGGAAGGCATGCTTTCCACAAAAGAGCAGCTTATATTGCCAATTGTCGCTGCTATTGGTGGTATGGCCGCACCTGGTTTCATTTTCTATTTGATTAACAGTGGCTCTGACAACCCTGCGACATTAAACGGTTGGGCTATTCCAACAGCAACTGACATTGCATTTGCTTTAGGTGTCTTATCCGTTCTTGGTAAGCGTGTTCCAATTGCTTTAAAAGTATTCCTACTTGCATTAGCTATTATTGATGACTTAGGCGCGATTGTTATTATTGCATTATTCTACACAGCAAACTTAGATGTTGGAAACTTAATGCTGGGCGGATTATTTATTGCCTGTCTAGCCGCATTAAACTTCTTTAAAGTATCCAAAGGCTCTCTATACCTCATGTTTGGTTTGGCGCTTTGGATTTGTGTATTAAAGTCTGGTATCCACGCAACCCTTGCTGGGGTTATTACAGCCTTTGCAATCCCACTTGAAATCAAAGGTGAGCGCCGTTCATTGCTACGTCAGTTAGAGCATGATCTACACTCATTTATTGCCTTTGTTGTCCTTCCTATCTTTGCATTTGCAAACGCTGGGGTTAACTTAGACGGTATTACAACTCACCACTTGTTTGAACCTGTAACACTTGGTGTTATTGCTGGCCTTGTGCTTGGTAAGCCAATTGGTATTACACTGTTCACATGGTTCTTCACAGTTATAAAAGTTGCACGTTTACCAAATGGAATGAACATTGGTCACGTAGCGGCTGTAAGCTTACTGGCAGGGATTGGTTTTACCATGAGTATTTTCATTGCAACCCTTGCCTATCAAGGTCAATCACCCGAGTTTGTTAACTTCCTGCGTGAAGCCAAGCTTGGTATTCTACTAGGCTCATTCATCTCAGCTATCCTTGGCCTTGCTATCTTATGGTTTAGTTGTCGTAACAATGAAACCATCGATCAAGCAAAAGAAGCTGAAGAGAATAACCCTATAAAATAAGAAACCCAAAGCTATAAAAACCCCTCGTAATGAGGGGTTTTTTGTGCTCAAAAAACACCAAACCCAGCCCTTGTTTATACAAGAAGTATTGCACCAATATAAGAAAGTGCTAAACTCACAAATATGAAGAATATACAAAAAATTGGCGCCTATTATAGAACCATAAAACATCTTAAAATGTCACAAATTGTGGCAAGGTTTCAGTACAAAATAAAATGCTTTTATTATCAAAGTCCTTTTTATCCATTTTTAGAGGACCGAATAGAATCGCCCCATAACTTATTAGTGACACCACCCATTCTTTGGCAAGGCAATAAAGCACATGGTGAAAAAATCATTAAAAAAAATACATTTGAATTCATTAAAAAATCCGTACACTTTGGGGATGAAATTAAATGGTACCCGCAAGGTTCTTCAGCTTTATGGGTTTACAATCTACATTATTTTAATTGGCTAAATGATCTTAAACAATGTGGAGATGAAGGAGAAGAAAAAGCTTTAGAACTCACAGAAAGTTGGTTAGAAAACTGTAACCATTTTAATAAAACGTCATGGCACCCTTACCCTCTTTCACTAAGAATTATTAATTGGTTAAGTCATTACCATTTTTTAACAACTAAGATGAATGAAGAAGTTAAAGAAGCTTTTAATCAAAGCCTTCTACGACAATGTGAACACCTAAGTAATAATTTAGAATGGGACGTTGAAGGAAACCACCTTATTAAAAATTTAAAAGCGCTTATTTATACAGGGCTTTGCCTTCCAGGTCATCAAACAGCATATCTAGAAGCTTTAAATTTACTACTTGAACAACTCAAAATTCAAGTACATGCAGATGGTGGGCATTATGAGAAAAGCCCACATTACCATGTAGATGTTTTAGTTGATTTAATTGATATTGCAGCACTCATTCGCAAAGCAGGTCAAACACCACCTGTAGCGCTTACAGAAACCATTGATCGCATGGCACTTGCCTTCGACTTTTACCGATATAAAGACAAACAACTTGGTTTATTTAATGACAGTTGTTTGGGTGATAAAGCTTTTCTAGACGCTGTATGGAAACGTTGTCGCATGATTGAAAAAAGACCGACTGAACTTAAAGACACAGGTTATGTTAGATTAGAGCGGAAAAAATCAATGATTATGATGGATGTTGGAAAGTGTTGCCCCGACATTTTACCCGCACACGCCCATGCAGATACGCTTTCATTTGAATTTGCTTACGACAAAGAGCGTATTTTTGTAAACAGCGGTACTTATGCCTATCAAAACAAAAAACGCAATTTATTACGCGGAACAGCAGCTCATAATACAGTTTCCATCGGCGGTGAAAACAGTGCCGAGGTTTGGGGTGCATTTCGTGTAGGACGTCGACCTGAACATGTTACATACAACTTTAAAGAAGAAGAAAAAGTTGGCGTAGGTGTTGATGCAATCCATGACGGATACAAACACATCGGTGCAACGCATAGCCGTAAAGTCTTCTTATCAGAAGATGGTGCGGATATTCGAGGCGAAGACATTGTTACCTGCAGTAAAAATTTGAAAGCTTTAGCACACTTCCATTTACACCCTGACATAAAATGCAAAGTTTTAAATAGTGATGAAGCTGAAATAACCACACCCAAAGGTGTTAAGCTTGCCTTTAAAATTAGTGGTGGAAGACTTTATGATGCTGGCAGTGAGTATGCACCTCAATTTGGTGAAATATTGACTGGAAAACAACTTGTCATCAAGGGCAATTACAGGCAGAATGTTTGTGTTATTAAATGGGCAATCAAAATTTTATAGGAAGTATTTATGTCGTTCAGAACCAAAGCTATTAGTGTTGTTATTTTAATCCTTTGCATTGCAGGTACATTTTTGACAATGAGCATTATTGAAAGCAAACAAAAAAACAGTGCTGAACATGCTTTACAACGTGTTGTAAAGTCTATTGAAAAAAAAGACATCAAAACTTTTACCAAACTCGTAAACACGCAGAAATTAAGTGAAAGTATTTTAAAAGAGTTTCTAGAAGACCCAAAAGCCAACAAA
>NZGE01000053.1 GCA_002689455.1 Magnetococcales bacterium
ATTTTTATTTAAAAATCTTTTAATTCTCTGACTTTTTGTGAGGTATGCTTATGCATTCTCCAGTAAGAACTTTGAAGGTTGTATTTTTAACAGCCCTTACTTTGTCACTTTCGTTTTCAGATACAATTATCCATGAATTTGGCCACTTAATGGTTTTGCTTTTAGGTGGTGCTGAAGTTTCAACTTTTATGATTGGGCATGTCGATAGTAATATTTTGTTTTCCTTTATGTATAAAGGTATTGAATTTATTTTAAGTGAAAACTTTCACTTTATGGGCGGGCATGTTTCTTATAACCCGCATTCATTAAATCATCCGATATTATTGTGGATGTATTTAGCCAGTATGTCTGGTGTGTTTGTTGCTCTGCATTATTTGGTTTTTATTTTATGGGGTTGGGTGCGCTTTGCAGGTTATAAAATAGGACTGCTCCACTTTTATGGGGTTGTTTATAAAAAAATGTTTAAGTTTTTAACTTTTGCATTTTACCCGCCACTTATGTTTGATGCTTTTTCAAAGTTTATTAAAAACCCACTTCCAGAAGGAAAACGTCCTAGTTTTTGGATATTCTTAAAGTTAAAGACAAGCTCTTTGAATATCATTGCTTTTTGCATTTCCTTTTTTTGGGTTTTGATGAATGCTCAGCAGCAGCTTTATAATTGGATACCTCTTGTAGGGGTTGATGGTACAACAGATGGCGCTGTGGGCTTTTATATTTTTATAAGCCTGTTTTTTGATAATTTAACTGTGGTAGAAGCTTCGCAAATTGGTGTGGGGGCTTTAGCTGGTTGGGTTATTTATTTTGTAATTGCAACGTTTGCAACTTTGGTAAAGCGCAGTGCTTAACATTCGAAAATAGGAAGACCCTGATTGCTCAGGGTCTTTTTTGTCGCTATCAGAGGGTTTGGTCGTCAGCAACCATATTGGTTGCCAGTTCCAACCCTTCGGGGGTCAACAACACCATAACGGTGCTATTTGTTTCCCACTGCTCGTCTACGAGCCCTGTTTGGAGCAATGAATAGTGCTCCGCAGGCAACTCATACCCGAACTGGTGAGTTCGTCCATGGCCGAACTCCATGTACATATCAATCAGGTACTGACACTCTTCCTCGTCCAGCGGGCGCGGAAGATTTGTACCTAGTACAGTGATTGTGTTCTTGCGAACAATTTCACCGTTTCGAGCTTTCTCGGCATTGCGGATTGTTTGAACGCGATCGTTCATAATGACCTCCTAGGTCTGGTTTGTTAAAAAGTGAGGTGTTTCGGTTTGTATATGTTTATGGTGTTTTACATTAGTCTTTTCAATAAAAAACCCACACATAGGTGGGTTTTAATTCGCTTTAATAGTCAAATCCTTCGGCTTTTTTAAGGTAAGCACTACGACCTTTGTCGGTAATGCTAAACTGAACACCGTGCGTAACGCAGAAAAAATCTTGCGAAACCCAGCTTTTTTCAACCAATTTATGGTAAATTGGCATTTTTTGGTCGGCCATGGCTTCGTTTAAAGTTGATTTGTATGGTTTTGCCAGCAGGCTGTGTAAAATTTCCATTTCATCTTTGTTGGGTAACATGTGGGGTTCCTCGGGTATGTTATAAGTTATAAAAAGGTTAGTCGTCGTCATCTTCCCATTTTTTGATCTTTGATTTGTCATATTTTAGGGGATGTTTTTCATCTTTTTTAATTTCTTTGTATAAGGGCATTAAAGCAATGCCAGCAGCAATAAGAATGAAAAAAGAAATAAGTAGAATAGCTTGCATGGAGAATGCCTCCATTTTTAGTTTATGTGGAAAAAGTTTATGTGTTTCTTGCTATTTGAAGGGACTGTAGTTTTTTTTAGGGGTTTTGACAAATAAATTTTCCTTAAACCTTGTAATTTTAAGTTAAATTTCTTAAAACCAGTGAACGAATGATATTGAAAGACTTCTTGTGATGACATTGCCTATTACCGTTGTAACCCTATTCCCAGATATGTTTCCAGGACCGTTAGATGTTTCTATTATGAAAAGGGCACAGGATAAGGGGTTGTTTTCACTTTCAACGGTTCAAATACGTGATTTTGCCTTCGGTAAACATAAAACAGTGGATGACACACCTTACGGCGGTGGTGCAGGCATGGTTATGCGTGCTGATGTTGTGGCAAATGCCATTCGTCATGCAAAGAAAGAGTCTCCAAATGCAAAAGTTGTTTTTATGAGCCCTTCAGGGGTTAAATTTGATCAAAATAAAGCACGTGAGCTGGCAAAACATAAAGATGGTTTAATTTTGCTTTGTGGACATTATGAGGGCATTGATGACCGTGTACTTCAAAGCGAGGTGGATGAAGAGATTTCTATTGGGGATTATGTTCTAAGTGGTGGAGAGCTTGCTGCCATGGTTGTGGTAGACGCTGTTGTGCGTAATATCCCTGAAAGTTTAGGTAATGAAGAAACGCTTGATGAGGAAAGCTTTGACATTGAAAGTGAACGGGGTGAAAAGCTTTTGGAATATCCACATTACACGCGCCCTGTTTCTTGGGAAGGCCAGGATGTTCCCGATGTTTTAACAAGCGGGCATCATAAAAATATTGAAAAATGGCGCATGGAAAAAGCCTTTGAAAAAACAAAGAAAAACCGTCCTGACCTTTTAAAAGGTTAATTTATGACTGAATGATGATAATCATCAAGGCGCATAAAGCAACAATTGTGCCAGCTATAGGGTTTGCGTTGTCTTCCACTTTTAAAATTTTATGGTAAACCAAAAATATGAGTGGTGCTGTCATTACAATGGCATTAACAAAAGCGGGGTTTGGGGCTAGGGCAACAGCCCCCCATGATGTAAAGCAACCTATTGCACCTAAAAGCCCTAAAATGACAGTACGCATGCAAAAATACTTTTCACTGCTTTTGAAGAATGGAATGCCTGTACGCATCCTTTTTAAGATAACAAGAATGCTTGTAAAAGCCCATTGGCTAAGGAAAATGATGAATCCTAAAATAAGCAATTGCTCGTTTAAGTCTTCATTTAAGCCTTCAGGTAACATTTTTTTACCTACAATTGTGGCTATGGTTATAATCGCTCCAATGACGATACTTAAAAATAAATAACCTTCTTTTTCTTTTCTGTTTTTTTGACGCATAAAGAAGCTTGCGCCAAAAGCAGTGATGACAAGTGCAGCGCTAATAAGGGCTACAGGTTGTAATTCAATGTATTTGGTTTGTGTTTCAAGGTCTAATACAATCCATGTTATATATGTAAAAAGCATGGCGAAGTTTGTGGATATAAGGGAAACACGTCCATTATATTTGGCAGACAGGTGGAATGTAGCAAGCTGTGCAAATGTTGAACATATTCCAATAATAATGCATGCAATATAAAAATCGCTATCAGTTGGCCAGTTTGGAAAGAGTATGGCAGGGCTAAAACATAAAAGTGCAGGAATGGATCGCCAAAAGTTTAAGCGAAGGGGTTCTAGTTTTTGGCCTCGGTTCCAGTTTGCCACAAGAAATTGTGCGCCTAAGGTTCCAAGTGCAAATATAATCCAAGCCATTGAGCTTACGCTTTCATTTTAATTTTCTGTGTCAGTTATTTGTTAAGTCTTAAATATATAAGATTTTGGGCGAAAAGTGTATTTTTTGCTTTTCATTTAAGCATAAATATCGTATTTAGAGGGTCACTGTGCAAAAAGTGCAGTGGATTGAGAGTAATTTTTAACAAGCAATGTCTCTCTGAGCCGGTGGTAAGTGTGTTTGTCACAGCCAAAAGTAAGAGCTTATAGACATGATGCGAAATATAAAGGGTTCGAGCAATGAACATTATTGAACAATTAAACAAACAGACAATTGAAACTTTAGGTAAAGATATTCCTGAGTTTGCAGTAGGTGATACTTTACGTGTAAACGTAAAAGTAAAGGAAGGTTCTCGTGAGCGTATTCAGGCTTTCGAAGGTATCTGTATTGCTCGTAAAAACGACAGCGTAAACTCTAACTTCACAGTACGTAAAATTTCTTACGGTGAAGGTGTTGAGCGTGTGTTCCCACTTTACTCACCAGTAGTTGATAGTATTGATGTTGTTCGCCGTGGTGTTGTTCGCCGTGCGAAACTTTACTACCTACGTGAACTACGTGGTAAAGCAGCTCGTATTCGCGAAAAGCGTGCTTAATTCTTTTATTAAGAGTTTTGAAAGGCATCCGAAAGGGTGCCTTTTTATTTGTGCGTACCTTTATAAGGAAATAGGAAGTACAATTCTTACCGTTTAACAATTAACACTTTTGGAGGTGTTTATGAATAAGTCATTTATGGCTTTTCTTGTAACGCTTCTGCTGTCTTTACCTGTTTTTGCGGGGGAAAGTGAAGTTTTTTATTCCTTGGGTGGTGTGAGTTACCACCACCAGAAAATTGAAGGCTATGCCTTCAATGAAGTTCATCCAGGGTTTGGTGTCGAGTATATCGACACCATGTTTAAAGATGTACCCGCCTTGAAATATAGTGTTCTTGGTCATTATATGGCAAAGGACTCCTTTGAGTCTTCTGCCTATTGGGTTGGTGCTGCCGGTTTTTACCGGTTTGAGCCTTTTAGCTCATGGGAGCTTGATTAGGGTTTAGGTGCTGTTTACTTAAATAAAAATCTGGCACGTTGGAAGCAAGTGAATGGGGAAACTCAAGTTCGTTTGCTTGAAAACCAACAATTTCTGCCAATTCCATATATTGGTGTGAACAAGAGGTTTTCTGATGGTTTTGTCATCAGTAAGGTTGGTGTAAATCTTTTACATACACCGCGTATTTCAGGTGTATCGGAAATTTCTGCAACCTATCTTCAGGTAAAGGTCTCTTTTTAGCGATTAATGGCTGCCAAGTACTTTTCTTGGTGGTCATTTTTATTTGTGGTGATAATGACACAATAAAATGTTATTGTTTTATAGTGTCTTAGTTGTATGTGAATGAATATGTTTGTGACTTATTTGCACTTTGTGCTATAAGTATACACAAGAAAGTTAAACGACAAGGAGATGTAGCCATGCTACCAATCTTGCCGTTAAAGGCTGTGTGCATGCCAGGCGAACTGTTGAATGTTGAAATAACTGAAAGCCGTTACCAAAAACTTATTGAGCGCTGTATGAAGAATACAGGCGAGCTTGCCGTAGTCTTTTGTTCGGATTACAAAAATGAACTAAGGGCCTTATGCAATGTAGGTTGCTTAGCAAAAATTACGCACTGCAATGTGTGCCCATCAGGTGTTTTCGAAATTACACTGGAGGGCTTAAAGCGTTTTAGGTTTAATGGTACCGAGCCTAAGCTTGATATTTATTATGCTAGTGAAGTTTGTTTTTTAGATGATATTATGGATATATCTGAGAATGATCCTTTGCTACAGGATGTTACACAAGCTTATAAAGTTTACATTCGTAAACTAACATCGTTTGATAAGGAATTGGTACCAGAAGTTATTCTTGAGAATATATATTTTGATAATGTGTACAAGCTGTTAAATGATATTTCAATGCCTTGGGAGAAGAAGCAACAGGGGGTGGAAATAAACTCAATCAAAAAACGCCTTGAACATATATTATCGTGCTTACAATTTGAGGTGGACATGTTAAGCTTCGTTATAGAAAAAAGTGCTGAAGGTGAGTTGACTTTAAAAAGTTCTCAAACCCTAAATTAATTAAAATTTGAAAGGTAAGTTTTTGCAAGTAAATGTACTTGAAGTTGTGCTTTCTGATATACACCATGCAGGTGTGACAGATGCTGTTGCGGAAAACCCTTTTAACTTTTTTGAATCTAAAATTCTAAATCCTTTTGATACGCTATCTGAAGAAGTTCAGCATAACACACAGTCTATAAGCGTAAAAAATGAGGATAGTGATAAGGCATCGAAAAATACATCTAAAATATCAAAGGTGGAAAAAACGCTGTCTAAATCTGAACCTGATCGTGTGAGAGATGTGTCAGACTTAGTTTGGTCATTTGGTGGGGCAGCTGCACCGGTTCAAGTTGTCGTTTCAAGTTCAGCTGGCAAAGGTGAACATCCTTTGTCTATCCAAGCTAAAGCACTGTTTGAAAAAATGCTTCAGTCAATTGGCTTAAATGAAAATTCAGTTTCTTACATTGTATTAAATCGTGCCGATAAATATTCATCCGCTGAAAAATTGCAAGTAAAAGAATCTATGAACAATTATGGTGAATCTGCTTACAAGCTGTTTGTTGGTGAGGAAGCTGTAAAGTGCTTGTTTGATCAAACCCTTGTTCGTGCCCGTCAATGTAATATGGATTTTTCTGGTAAACCCTGTGGTTTGGTTATGCACCCTGAAAGTTTGATGACTCAACCAGTACTTAAAAAACTTGCATGGCAAGATCTATTAAAATTCCAATCTTTAACGAAAGGGTTGGCTTTATGAAAAGGCTTGTAGCAGTTTTTGTATTGGTTGGAATGCTTTCTAGTAGCAAAGCTTGGGCGGAAGAGGGCCGTGTTATCGCTGGTCCAGGCGTTAAAAAATCTATTTCAAAAAACCTGCTTGAACAAAAACGTGTGAAACTTGGTTATTTTAGTGAAGATGTTCCTGCTGTGCTTTCTCAAACGGATGTTCGTTTGTACAAGAAAATGTTTAGAATGCAACGTAATTTGCAACGTTCTCAGGTTGCAGGGCTTGTGCCTCAGTTGCAAAATCGAGAATTGATGGGGCATTTAATAGCAGAGAGATTGCTTCACCCAAATACAAAAGCGCCATACGCAGATCTTAAAAAATGGTTGGATCGTTATGGTGATCATTCGATGGCGCCAACAATCTATGATTTGGCAAAAAAACGCCAGCCTCATAGTGATAAATATGGGCCTAAAAAACCTCCGATGGTGCTTGCATCCGTTGCAAAATATAGTGACCCTGATGAAGAATTAAGCAAAGAAGTTGTGCAAAACACACGAAAAAGACAAGCATTATTACGCAAATTAAAGAAATATCGTCAAAAAGAATATTATTCTAAGTCTATCATTCAGCTTTCAAAATCTGAAACGAAGGATTTGCTTGGTGAAGATACATGGGCCGAGGTAACTTTACGTTTAGCACGCTCCATACTAAATTACGGTGATTATAAGCGCCCTGAGCGTTTGGCGCGTATGGTTATTAATCATACTCAATTTCGTCGTAGCGAAGCTTTGTGGGTAGCCGGGTTTAGTAATTATAAATTAGGTGATTATGAACGTTCAGCAAGTTTTTTAAGAAGGCTTTCTTACAGTGTGCCACGTAATAGTAAATATTTTGCAAAAGCCGCTTTTTGGGCGGGTAAAGCTTATGACAATATGAACCGTGATTCTATGTCACGTGTTTTTTATAGCTTAGCTTCTCAAGATTCAGATTCATTTTACGGTCAAATTGCAGCTGAAAAAGCTGGGCGTAAACGTTACTGGGCTTGGGGTGCGCCATCCATTAGCACGAAAGATAAGCAGTTTTTATTTAATGATCCTCTCGTACGCCGTGTGATTGCATTGGCTCAAATTGGAGAACATGGTCTAGCACAAGATGAATTACGACTCATTCATTCACGTGTTCCATATGATATGGATATGAGTTTGTTGGCTTTAGCTTCGCAGTTGAATTTGCCAAATATTCAAATGTCCCTTGCACGTAACTTGAAGGAACAAAGTATGGTTTATTATGGTGGCCTTTACCCTGAGCCTAAAGCTTGGGAACCGCGTGGTGGCTATGAAGTAGACAAGGCTCTTATTCATGCTGTTATGCGCCAAGAAAGTGCATTTAAACCTGATGTTAAATCGCGTGCGGGGGCGCGTGGTCTTATGCAGGTTATGCCAAACACAGCTAAGTTTGTTCGCCGTCAACAAAATAGACCTGTTTACTCACGCTCTGCACTTTATAACCCTTCTGTAAACATGTCGTTGGGGCAGGATTATTTGAAGTATTTGATGGGTAAATTAGATGGTAATGTCGTGCAGGTTATTGCTTCTTACAATGCAGGGCCAGGGAATGTAAGTAAATGGCTTGAGAAAAATATTGGCAATGAAGATCCTTTGCTATTCATTGAAAGTATTCCTTTTACGGAAACTAGAAAGTATGTGAAACACGTTTTAAGTAACTTGTGGATGTACCAAGACCGTTATGGGTCAAAAGATGCAGGGTTAAGCGTTCTTGCTCAAAATAACTGGCCTGTTTACGAAGGTTATGGAACAGCGGTTTCTATGAATCAAAAATAGAATGTAATTTTTACTTTTTAAAAAGCCCTCTTTTGAGGGTTTTCTTTTATTTTAAATATTTCGTGCTATATTAAGTATTGAATAAATTAAAGGGTGTAAATGTGTCGTTGCCAGATTTTTCAGTTGAAAAAAGCCTTATGATTAAAGGTAAAAAGTATATTGTTGGGGTTGACGAGGTTGGCCGTGGTCCTTGGGCGGGCCCTGTTGTAGCTGCTGCTGTGTGCTTAGACCCTGAAAACCTTCCTAAAGGTGCAACAGATAGTAAGAAGTTAAGTGCTAAAAAGCGTGAAGCGCTAAGCCCTGAAATATTAAAAACAGCTAAATGGTGTATTGCAGAAGCTTCTGTGGATGAGATTGACCAGTTAAATATTCGTGAGGCGACGCTTCTGGCTATGGAGCGTGCTGTAGAAGGTTTAAAACTACCTGTAGACCATGTTTTTGTGGACGGTAATGCCATGCCTAAAAACTTGAAAACTAAAACGGCTGAATGTGTGATTAAGGGTGATTCAAAGGTTTTATCTATTGCCTGTGCGTCAATCATTGCAAAAGTATACCGCGATAAAATGATGGCTAAATTGTCCCAAGAACATCCACACTATGCATGGGAAAAAAATGCTGGCTATGGTACAAAAGCGCATCAAGAAGGTTTAGCTCATTTTGGTGTTACGGTGCATCACCGAAAATCATTTAAACCAATTCAAAGCTTGTTAGAAGGTTAAGGTTAAATGCCAAAGGTACGTCAAAAACACATACTGATAAATGCAATTCACTGTAAAACAGGCGGTGGGCTTGTTACTTTAAATCATGTTATTCCTTATTTGGCAAAAGATGAAAGTTTTAAAGTTACTGTTATTGCGAATAAAGGATATGAAGAACGTATTTCAATGCCTGAAAATGTTAATTTGCAGGTGGTAAATGTTCCTGAATCATTTTTAAAGATGATTTGGTGGGAACAGGTGAATATCCCTAAAATTGCACGGAAGTTAAGGGCGGATATTACGTTTAATTTTGCAAATTATGCACCACTTATGTCCCCCAATAATGTTTTGTATATCACCAATAACCCTGAAGTGCGACATTATGTACCCTTTAATGAAAAGCTTTATTGGTATGCGCTGATAGGTATGACAACTTTAAGTTTGTTTTTTTCTAAAGTAGGTTTTACAAATGGTCGTTATATTCAAGGTTGTTATGCTATGTGGCCGTTTTCATTTTTAAAGAAGAAAATGGTTGTTGCAACAACTGCTTGTGATGTTTTAAAGGGTTGTAACCCTAAAAAAGAATATCAGATTTTAGCTGTTGGCGATTTTTACCCGCATAAAAACTATCCATTACTGCTTAAGGCCTTTTCAAGGGTATTGAATGACCTGCCTGATTTAAAGTTGAATATTATTGGTCGTCCAGTGCGTGTTGACATTGCAGATGAAATGAAAAGCCTTATAAAAAAACTTAAACTTGAAGGGAATGTTCAGCTATTAGGTGCCAAGCCATTGAATGAAACGAAGGAACTTATGGCAAACTCCCTTGTGTATGTAAACCCATCTGATGCTGAAACTTTTAGCTTAACACTGCTTGAAGCAATGACTTTAGGAACAGCTTCTATTGTTAAAAATTATGATTTTCAAAAGGAAGTTTCAGGTGAAAGTGGTGCCTTTTATGTGCCAGCATCTAATCAAGAGCATCTCAATGTTAAGCTGTGGTCAGAAGCGATTGTTTCACTTGTTCAAGATGAAAATAAAAGAACCATGATTGAGCAAAATGCCATGGAAAATGTGCGTGATATCTCATGGGAAAAAATGGCGACAACAATTGTTACTCAATTGAAGAATATTAAATAAGTTTGATAAATGTTCTTATTCAGTTATATTTAAAGGGTAAATTACATTTCTTTTTAGGAGGTTTTCATGGAAACCTTAAAACTTTCAGAAAATGTACGTCAATTTTTAGCTTCTTTTGGCTACGTTATTAAAAACCGCCGACAAGCTGATAATACTGTAAATGCGCTTGAAGTTTTTTTATTATGGGCATTTATTGTTTATTTTAATGCCCATACACTTTCATTTGGAAGTGCTGTTGTTTACTTTGTATTTTTTGTGTTTTGTTCGGCTTGTATTTTTTACGCCTTTAAGGTTTTGTTCTTGCTGGCAAGTTCAAGGTCGCACATGGAAAAATTAGCTTATCAAGCATATGTTTTTTGGCTTTTACAGTATTTTAAAAGGTTTAATAGCCGTTATGCGTTTTTATTGCCAATGGTTACAGCTTTTCTTTTGCTGTTAAATGGGTATTTATTGCCAGCGGTTTTGTTTATTTGTTCTGTTGGTTTTTTGTGGTCTATGCAAAAAAACTGCTACCCAGCTGCTGTTGAAGTTGATATACATTCAAGGCGCCTTTAAATCGAATACCTCCTTGTTTTTAGGAGGTTTTTTTGTTATTGATGTTACTGTAAATAAAAAGGTTTAGGAGTTTTATGCAAGAGTTTGAAGCAAAATTTTCAGGGTTTTCATTGGAAAAAGCACGTAAGCTTTTGGAGGTGCATGGCTATCAATGTGTTACACCAGAAAAAATGATGGTGCGTAAGTCCTTTCATGTGAAGGGTAATTCGAATAAATGGGGGCGTGTTCGCAACGAGGGTGATAAAATAACTTTAACCATTAAAGAAATTACAAAAGATAATGATATTTCAGGAGTGCAAGAGGCTGAAGTTGTTATCAACTCCTTCGAAGAAGGTGAAAGTGTATTGAAAATGTGTGGATTTTATGAGGTTTCCTTTCAAGAGACTAAGCGTGAAATATGGAAAAAGAATGACGTTGAAGTAATGATTGATACATGGCCAGGCTTAAGGTCTTTCATTGAAGTAGAGTCTAAAGATGCTTTAACTGTTCAAAATGCCTGTGCTGAACTAGGGTTGGATTATTCACATGCTATGTTCGGTGGTGTTGATGTTGTTTACATGAAAGAACTTAACTTGCCAGCGAGCTATATTAATAAACTATCAGTTATTACATTTAAAAACCCACCTAAAGCTGCTGCATAAAAAAAGGCTCTAAACAATATAGAGCCTTTTCCATGATTTTTATATGGTCGCTAAAAATGCAAAATCAGTTAAAATATAACTCATATATCCAATAGAAAAAGCATTGCTTGATTTATTGGTCCATTTGATAAATTTTTTCGCCTTGCTTTTGATGTTGAGTGCATACTCTGAAGCGCCATAAAAGCAAATTTTTCTAGTACAATATTGTGTTTTGTGGCGTTGCACTAAAAGGCGAAAAGTTGTCCTGGCTAAAATGTAAACAATAGCCTGTAATGTAAATGTTAAAATTAATATAAATGCTGCATGTGTTGGGTCTATGTATATTGCAACAAGTATTGAGCATATAGTTAAAACTATATAAGTAACCCACTGCCAATTAAATGTTTTGTTTAATAAGTACATAATGTACTCCTTGGTGGAAATGTTACATACAAAGAAAACCCAGAGGGTTGAACTTTTTAAAACGTTACCTCCCGTATACGGGAAAGTCTTCTTAATTTCTTATATTTAATTTTATGAGCTTATAACTGACAATGCTTTTTTCATCAATGTAGAAAGTGGGGGTAGATGTGTTTTTTCGAAAATTTCCCCTTCAATGTTCCCTTTAAAGTGCATAACATCAAATGTAAGGTCTATGTGTGTAAACACATGGCGAATTTGTCCAACATGTTCTGATTGCTCTAAAATTTCATTCATATTCTCGGGGAATTTATGGCTTTCACCTGTCCAGCCGGTTGAAGGGAGTTCCCATAAAGATGCAAGTAGTCCTTTGTTTGGCCTTTTTTGCAGGTATAGTTCACCGTTATCATTTTCAATGATGTAAACGGTGCCATGGTCCACTTTTTTGGCTTTTTTAGGCTCTTTTTTAGGGAAGTCTTGAGGGTTTAAATTTTCTTGCATAATTGTGCAGTGGTTGCTTACAGGGCATGTTTCGCATTTTGGTTTTTTAGGTGTGCAAATGGTTGCTCCTAATTCCATAATGGCGTTGCTGTATATATCGTTCTCAATGTTCGGTGTAAGTTCTTCCGCTTTTTCTTTGTAAATGGGTTTAAAGGTGGGTAACGGTTTTTCAATTTTGAAAATACGGCTCATAACACGTTCCACGTTGCCATCTAACACGGTTGCTTTTTGATTAAACGCTATGGAAGAAATGGCAGCAGCTGTGTAAGGGCCAATACCTGGCAACTTTAAAAGGTCTTTTTCTGTTTTAGGAAATTGACCGTTGAAGTCATTTGCAATAACTTTTGCGCATTTATGCAGGTTGCGGGCACGGGAATAATAGCCCAACCCTTGCCATAGGTGCATAATTTCTTCTTCGTTGGCGTTTGCAAGGTCAAAAACTGTTGGGAATTTATGTGTAAATTTTTCAAAGTAAGGAATCACTGTTTTAACAGTTGTTTGCTGAAGCATAATTTCACTTAACCACACCTTGTAGGGTGTAATATCTTCACGCCACGGCATTTTACGTGCATTTTTTTTGTAATGTGTTAAAAGCTGGCTGGCAAATTTGTTCATAAGTGTGTATATTGAACATATATTTGAAATTTTCAAGAAAGAAATGGGTAAGTTTTGAGGCCACTTGGTTTTCTAAGTCATAATTTATTAAGGAAGCCCGCCCGTAAACGTGGTTTTGTGGAGGTTTCTGTTCTTGAAAAGTGGCCTGAAATTTTTCCATCTTATAGTAAGTTTATGCGTCCTGTAGCCATGAACAAAGGTGTTCTTAAAATTGCAACAAATAGTGGTTCGGCCGCAAATAATTTAAGAATGCAAGGTCCATATTTAATTGCACGTATTAATCAATATTTTGGTTATGGCGCTGTAAAAGAAATAAAATTTGACATTCGCCACTTTGAAGTGGATGAAGAAACTACATTTCAACCTTTAACAGTAAGTAAAAAGGCGGTTGAATATGCAGAGCAGACTTGCCAAAATATAAAAGATAATGCGTTAAAAGAAAGTTTCGCAAACTTGGCAATGATGGTTTATGAAGAGAAACAAATAAAAAAGAAGTAAGAAATTTAGTTATGAAAAAAATTATATTTTCGGTTATGGCATTAGGTTTAGTGATGTACTCAGTAGTTTCAATTGCTCAAAATGTTGTTGTGGAAGAACCCGAAGAAGTTCTAGCTGCCCTTGAAATTAAGGAAACAGACCATGTTTCTGGTGATATGAATGCTCCAATTACAATTGTAGAGTATGCGTCTATGACCTGTGGCCACTGTGCGGACTTTCATACAAAATACTATGAAGAAGTTAAAGAAAAGCTTGTTGACACAGGTCGTGTGAAGTTTGTTTTTCGCCCACTACCATGGGATAACCGCGCTTTAGCAGTTTCTATGGTTGCTGAATGTGCACCAAAAGAAGACTACTCAACATATATTTCTGCATTTTTCAATACACATGAAACATGGGTAAGAAGTGCTGAGTTTATGGACAACATTAAGCAAATTGCGCGTTTAGGAGGTATGTCTGCAAATGATGTGGATGCATGTATTAAAAACCCTGATGTAAATGACATTGTTCGTAAAGGTCGCGCTGAAGCTATTGATGTTGTGAAAGTAACAGGTACGCCAACTTTCTTTATTAATGGTCATCGCTTCTCTGGTGTTATCACTGCGGGTGAGATTATTGACTATGTAACACAGTTGGAAGAGAAGGCTAAAAAATAATGTCGGATCAAAAGAACGACTTTTCAAAGCAGCTTGACGAGATAAAATCTCGGTATAAAACACCTGAAGAAGAACAAAAAGAGTTTGAAGACCAAGGTGGAAGCGACTGGAGCGGATATGTTCTTGGTTTAAATTTACTGGTTTCGGTTTTGGTTTGTAGTGGTATAGGTGCCGTTTTAGACCGTGTGTTTGAAACAGGTGGTTTGATGGTTGGTCTTTTTGTTATCATTGGGTTTGCAGCTGGTATGTGGCAAATTTGGAAAAATTTAAATAAAGATGATGACAGTGAATAACAAAAAAAGAGCCTTCGGGCTCTTTTTTTGTTTGGTATGTCTAGTTTTTTTAATAACTTAAAGTGCGCACTTGAAATTGCATACAAAATAACTTGCATACAATTTATATTCTTGGTTTAATGTTTCTAACATTTATTTAACTTATACGTTTTAAATTTGAAACTTAAATTTCTTTTCTCTTAATTCTGCCAATTCTTGGCGAGGAGGTCTTATGACTATACTTGATTTGACAAAGAGTGATGTTAATTTTGATGAAATTAATTGGGTTGAAGTTACGGGGATAAAGTTTCCTGTTGTTAAGGTTTTGCCTATGAGGGGTTCTTTGGCTACTGATTTTGACGGTACATTACAAGGGCACCGTTATGGGGCATCACCCCATTTGAATGTTGAAAAATATTCAGAGTTGGTTGAGTCGTTGTTTGAACTGGATGATGAATTGTTGGCGCAGATTGATAGCGGTATGGAACGCGTTATCAAGTCTATACCAACAAATGAAACATATAAAACCCACAGTGATTTAGTTGAAAAAGGCGAAAAAGAGCCTTTGAAAGCTATTGCTGAATTTACAGCATCTGCGGCTCTTATCGAGTCTTGTGGTGGTTCACCTTCTGAAAGTTATGCCCTTGCGGAGAAATTGCGCCGTACGGCTAAGCTATCAAACAGACCTTTGTTTACATTTTCAGAGCATATAGCAGCTTCTGGAGGGTATTTTTTACTTTCTGCTGGTGATGAAGCATATGCATCACCTTTGGCTGATATTGGGTCAATTGGTGTTGTTACAGAACTGCAAAAATTGAACTGGTGGGGGCGTTTGTGGAATAAAATTGATTTTAGATTTTTAACTGCTGGCGCTAAAAAACGTAACAACCTTTATAATCCATTTATTAAGCATAGCAAGGAAGATGAAGAGGCTGTTATGGGCGAGTTGAAAGATATTCATAGTATCTTTATTGACTATGTTAAGGCGCGTCGTGGTGATAAAATAACAGCTCCTGATGATGAAGTTTTTACTGGTGAATGCTGGCTTGGAAAAAATGCTTTAAATTTGGGGCTTGTAGACGGTGTTGGATTGATGGAAGATGTTCTTTATGAAAAGTATGGTCCAGCCCTTCTAATTTGTGAGGTTGGTGTAACAGATGCCGCTTTGTTAGCAGATGCTATGGGTGGTATTGCTGGTATGATGCCACCTCCTGAAGGGCAACCCAAAGAGTCTGAGGCTACTTATAAACCTCGCTTTTCATATAGCTCACCGAAGCATATAAAGATAAATAGTAATTTTATTACGAATTATGATTAAAACTCTGTTCTTAAATTAACGATTCAAGCCCCCTTGCAAAAGGGGGCTTTTTTTATATGTATTTTGGTACTTTAAAGGTTGACTTTGTGGCAGATGCCCTGTAAAAACAAGCTGCATTAAAAAAGTTTTTTATGGAGTTAGAAAGTACATGGCAAATCCGTTAGAGCAGTTTGTTGTCAAGCCTTTAAGTGAAACCCCAATTATCCCAGGTACAGAAATTATGATGACCAACCAATCTATTTGGATGTTTGGTGTCACTGTATTTCTTGGTTTATTTTTGGCATTTGGGGTGCGTAAAAAAGCGCTTGTTCCAGGACGTCTTCAAGCTTTTGTTGAAATGACATATGGTTTGGTTGAAAGTTTGTCTAAGGATATTATCGGTCCTAAAGGCAAAAAAATGATCCCTACAATCTTTGCTTTGTACATGTTTATTACAACATTGAACCTTGCAGGTATGATTCCAGGTTCTTACACAGCAACTTCTCAAATTATCACAACAGCTATTATGGCTTTAACAGTTTTCTTTAGCGTGATTATTATTGGTTTGATGAAGCACGGATTTAAATTCTTTGGTTTGTTTGCACCAGCTGGTGTGCCATTGCCATTGCTTTTCATTTTAATTCCACTGGAAATTGTTTCATTCTTTATTCGTCCATTCACACATGCTGTGCGTTTGGCTGCAAACATGATGGCAGGGCATATTGCACTTAAAGTCTTTGCAACTTTCGTTGTTGGGTTTATGGCTATGGAAGGGGCTGCAACATTTGGCGCTATTCTTCCATTTGCTGGCTTGTTTGGTATTACAATTTTAGAGGTGGTGGTTGCGCTGCTTCAGGCATACATTTTTACATTGTTGACTTGTGTTTACCTGAGTGACGCTGTAAATCTACACTAAAATATAAAAGTTTCTGAAGTTTCGGCTTCAGGTTGAAAGGGCTTGCAAAGGGTGTAAGCCATATAAGTATAAATAAAAAAGTAAGGTTAATAACTATGGAAATGGAAGTACTAAAATTTATTGGTGCGGGTCTAGCTGCTTTCGGGATGATCGGTGCTGGTATTGGTCTTGGTAACGTTTTCGGTAGCTACTTTAACGCTGTAGCTCGCCAACCATCTATGGAAAAAGCATTGTCTAAATACTTGTTCATGGGCTTCGCGCTTGTGGAAGCGATTGCTATTTTGGCATTCGTACTAGGTATTCTATTGATGAATGCGTAAGCTTTTAACAAAGCAATTTAAAAGTTAATTTAGGAGTTATATATTAATGGAAATGCTATTAAACGCAGAATATCTACATACACAGGCTTTCTGGCTGGTTGTGTCCTTTGTGGCGCTGCTTGCAATTATGTGGAAATTCGTAACACCAATGCTAACAGAAACTTTAGACGCCCGTGCAAACCAAATCCGTGAGGACTTGGACCGTGCGGCAACCCTAAAAACTGAGGCTGAACAAATGCTTCAAACATATGAAAAGCAGTTGAAAACAGCTCAGGCGGAAGCAACCGACATTGTGGCGCAGGCCCGAAAGGAAGCGGAAGATCTAGCAGCTAAGCGTACTAAAGAACTGGAAGCAGAGCTTACTCGTAAAGCAGATGTTGCAGCTAAAAGCATTGAGCAAGCAAAAGAAAAAGCCATGGAAGAACTTAAACAAGAAGTGACTAACATGACAATTCTTGCAACTGAAAAAGTTGTTGGCTCTATGATGGATGCTAAATCCGCAGAGAAATTTGCTGACCAAGCAATTAAAGAGCTTAACTAACTCCTAAGCTTTTATAGAAAAAGGGTGCTTTTAGCACCCTTTTTTGTTGTTTGGGGCTTGAAAATTAACAGAACAAGCTGTATACATTGTATTGAAATTTACATCATCTTTTTAAAATAGGGTTTTACCCTTAAATCTTATGCGGCATTTGCCGTTTCTTTCATTCGTCTATTAAGGAGGCATCTATATGTCTGACGAAAATAAAACAAGCAATGCAGATCAAACTGTAGAAGGTAGCGCAGCTCAAGTTGAAACTCAGCAAACTGAAACGGTGGTAGAGCCATCGTTTGCTAAACGTGCAGGTTCTGCTGCTGCTGGTGCGGCAACGTCAACAGGTAAAGCGGTTGGTCGCGGTGTAGTTGGATTTGTAGGTCGCATTTTTAGTATGTTGTTTACAACAAAGCCGGGCTTAATTCTGGTCTTGTCGTTTTTTTATATGAACTTCTATTACAATGAACTTACCTGGTCACTATACCAACATGCAACAACTGTAGGTTTGTCCACCTTGTGGACTGAAGGTGGTGCGTTGAACTTCACGATATTATCTGTTGCGATTATTGGGTTGTTTTTATTTGCTGTCGTCCTTATTGGGGCGTTTAGAAAAATGAACCTGCTAAGTTGGCTGGCAGTTGCTGGGGTTATGGTTTGTATATATTTGCCATTATTTTACTTTCACTTGTTTGAAGGATTTGCCAGAGAATGGATTCTTGAGCTAATTTATGCATCTGTTGCCTTAGGGCTTGTGATTAAAAACAACAAAACCTTCATGATCCGTTGGTTGTGGGGCGATGTTGGGGTTCATCAAGAGTCTATCGATGGTGATGAATCGAACTGATTAAAATAAGCGAAAAAAGCACCTCCTTCGGGAGGTGTTTTTTGTTTTTGATTTTTAGAAGGCGTTGTGTTAGTTTTTGCATATAAACAAACATCCTTCTTTCCTTTTAAATTCAATAACTTCTGTTTTGAGGTTTTATGAAAATTACTATTCACCCAGATGGAAAAGCATATGTTAAAAGTGTTTTTCCGAATTTGCCTTTGCTAAAGCGCTCGTTTGATGATCTTGGAAAATTTTCCGATGTGTTTACAAGGTCTGATGCTGCTCGTCAATGTAGCTATTTATCTCCAAAGCAAGTAGATGTAACGCTAGAACTATTACTCAATTGTTATAATGAAGATGAATATGATTATGACCTTGCTATGGCGCTATATCCGCACGAACATGGTTTAATAATTCTTTCACACGATTCTTATAAAAAGATTACAGCTGAAATTTACCTGCAACTTGAGCTGAAACCCTATCCGTTTAAACGTCCGTAATTTTAAGGTCTTTTATATATGTTTAATGCGCAGATTCACCAGAGTTTACGACCTATTTTGCAAAAATCGCAGCTTAATGCCTATACCTTTTTGTTATATGCACAACAAATTGAGCAAATTCCACAGCCAATGACACAGCTTGACCTTGAAAAGGTTTTTAATAAAGCGTCAGAAGACGTTGTTTTGGCGGTGTTGGCACTTTTGTGCTTTCATGACTTAGATGAAAAGGGTTTGCACCCACTGGATTCTAATGCGCAAAATTTAATTTTCCGTTCAGTTATGTATAATAAAATGGTTACCATGTTAGCGAAGTTAATATAAAAAACTCTCCTCTTGAGGAGAGTTTTTCTTTTTAGATTTGCGGTTTGTTACTTAAAATCGGTAAATGTAGCCAAAGGTTAGCGACCCGCCCATTTCTTTTTCTACAAAAGTACTGTTTCTGGCCTCTTTGCCTAGCCTGTAAATTGAAGAACTGGCGGTAAGGGTCTGTTTTTCATCTAGTAAATATGAAACCCCTGCGTTTATACCGTAATTCACAAGGCCAGATTTTGCTTTGTAAGCAGCGCGTGTACTGGTTGCTTCGGATGCTTTAACACCAAAATAATCATTCACATAATCTTGGTCACCCCAAGTTGCAAAAGCACCGAGTGACCCATACCATTTGTCTTTGATTTGGCAGTTACAACCTGCGTGTAATTTGATTAAGGTCCCACGATTTTCTTGAATAAGTCCTTTTGAGATGAGAATGCCACCATTGTATTGGTTGTGACCGTATCTGAAAAATAAATTGGCAGTTGCTGTGTCATCTACTTCGGTCAAACCAGAAAGGTTTTTGTTTTCATCGGGGTCACGTTCACCGCGATAGCCAATAGAGACCCCTGCAATGCCTTGGCCAATACGTGTTTGAATGCCTAAACCTTCAGTGGTACGTAAAAAAGCGTAGTTGTTGTGACTGTCCCATTGTTTGGTGATATCTAAATAAGGCAGTGTTGTTCCTTCATAGTTTTCAGAGCCTAAATAGTCGGCATGAATATATTGAAATAACCCCATGGAAACATCCCAATGTTTTATTTCAACATTGTTGTTTTCAGTTTCATTTGCAAAAACCATAGAAGTCTCTGCCGATAATACAGCAATTGATAAAATCCCTATAAACCATTTTTTCATGGCAACATAACCCTGCTTGTTTTTATTGTTATTTATTTAAGGTTCATTTATTTATGTTTCACAGTCCAAATAAAGCAGAGATATTTACTGACACAATAAAAAAGCCCCATAAAAAGAGGCTTTTTGTGGGGTTTATTGTATGTATTAAATTGGCATACGCATAATTTCTTGATAAGCTTCAACCGCTTTGTCACGTACGGTTAGCATTGTTTGAAGTGTAAGTTCTGCTTCGCTGACAGATTGAATTACTTCGTGCATAGGAACATTTTCACCATTGGCTGCTGCTACAGTCATCTTTTCAGCAAGCTTTTGCGAGTCTGCTGTTTTTTCGATTGCTTTGGTTACCATATCTGAAAAAGCGTCGCCTGCACTTGGCACTTTGTTTGATAGAGAAGTTGTGCCGCCGAGTGCATTCTGGAATAAACCTTCAATTTTCATATTCTCTTCTCCTTTAAAATTTAAAAACAATTATCTCAACATATCTATTGATCTTACCATCATTTCCTTAGCCGATTCAATAGCGGACATGTTCGCTTCATAGGCACGTGAAGCGTCACGCATGTCGACTTTTTCAATTAAAGTATCTACGTTCGGTTTTGCTATAAAACCCTTTTCATCTGCCAAAGGGTGGTAGGGTGCATACTCACGTTTAAGGGGGGTTTCATAGTCCGCTTTAACGTGTTTAACGTTCACTTCTGTCATGCCTGTTGCACGGTCGATTGATGCTTCAAATGTGATTAATTTACGACGGTAAGGCTCGCCTGTTTCGGTTACAAGAGAGTCGGCGTTGGCAATGTTTTCAGAAACGACTTGCATGCGTTTACTTTGTGCAGCCATGCCGCTTGCACTTACTTGAACTGATTTCATTAAATCCATTTATTTACCCTTTCTTACTGACCTGACTTACCAAGTGCAAGCTTTTGGAAGCTGACTTGCTTTTTGTATAGTTCAGTTGCCAAACGATAATTCATTTGAATATCTTGTAGTTTTAACATTTCTTCATCCATTTTAACACTGTTTCCATCGTGTTTAATGTTTGAAGTATTTTCGGAAACTTTATGCTGACCACCTGTTATTTTTCCTTTTAGGTGGCTCCCATTGGTTGTTGCCATGTTCATAGAGCTACGGTCTACCAACTTTTCGAATGAGATGTCTTTTGAAAGGTAGCCAGGTGTTGTGGCATTGGCAATATTGCCAGAAACCATTCCTTGACGTTCAATTAAGTAGTTTAGTCGATGTTTAAGCGACATACTTACATTTTGTGGCATTTGATTTCCCTCTCAAATAAACTCTCTATTTAACTCCCACACACTTAAATGCATAATGCGTGCCAAAATGTTTTTAAGGTTTATTTTTAGAGCCTTGTATTTTATGTTTTAAATCTATAAAGTGGGTTTATAAATAACTTTATCTTTTTACCTTTAAACCTTTTAGGAGGCGTTATGCTTTCTGTACTATTTAGACCTTTCTTTGTTTTTCTTGTGATCGTTTCTTATTTTATAGGTTGGTTTTTTGGGGCGTTCCCACCTAACCTTGAAGACGCAACAACTTTTGGAAAACTCTCCGCTTTCATTGGAACTGTGCTTATAATGATGGCTACGCCAACTATGGCTATTTATTTTCGCTATCGTGCGCATTTAAAAGCGCTTGGGTTTTCTAAATATGCATGGAAAACGGTGCAATTTTCATTATCGGCAAGTGTTATTGTGGCTATTGTTCATTTTATAGGTGTTCAAGTGTTGCCACTGGGTTATTTGGCTGTCCTTTATGGTATTGCTATGTTGGCATATTTATGTATGGCAAGTGCTATAAACCTTCTTGAGAAATCATTTAGCGCATAAAAAAAAGCTCCCCTATAATGGGGAGTTTTCTTTTTATAACTTATCGGTGCCACGTTTGTAGCCTGCAAGGTGGGATTTGTTTACTTTTGCTTTTGACTTACTTGGATTTATTTCAAGCACTAAACCACATTCATAGGCTTTTCTTTTATAAGCTTCAAGCGCAAGATCGTC
Organism: Magnetococcales bacterium; assembly: GCA_002689455.1. GTDB lineage: Bacteria > Pseudomonadota > Alphaproteobacteria > UBA2136 > UBA2136 > UBA2136. The sequence goes on from NZGE01000053.1 coordinate 21,728, forward strand.
CACAAAGAATTGTCGGTTTTTAACGCTGTAGTAGTCCATGCCAAAGGCGCTGTTTGAAAGGTAGTCAAGGGCTTGGCTATCACGCCATTGAAACCTGATTTTTATAATCAAAAGAATAAGCCCTATGACAAAGCTTGTTGCTGCAATAGGGAATGCCCATTGCATGTCTTTGAAGAAAAACATAATTACAATGGGAACAGCTAAGCCCAACGTACGATGTGTCATAGAATAAGCTGATTGAGTTCTAAACATAGAACCCCCTTGGATGATTTTAAATGTAAACGGAATATAAATGTATTGTTTTGTAAAACTATACGCCTGTCATTTTAAAAAATCAATGCATGCTTATGCTGTTTGATGTACATTGTTTTTTATGGCTGATGAAGATGAAGACAAGAGTTCCAAGACGGAAGAACCCAGCGAGCGGAAACTAACCAAAGCCCGTGAACAAGGGAATGTTCCAAAAAGCAGGGAAGTGAATAACTTCTTTGTCCTTTTGGCGATCTTAATAGCCATTGTTTCAACTCTTCATTGGGCGTGGATGCGTTTGTTGAACTTATTTGGTGGCACTTTTAGTGAGCTTGGTTTTAAACGTGCATCAAACCCTTCTGAAATTGGCGCAAGTATGATGTTTATGAGCCAAGAAATGTTTTTTATTTTAGCACCAACTTTTGTTCTTTTGCTTGTATTTGCTTACTTTGGTGGGTTTGTTCAAAATGGTTTTTTATGGTCATTTGAACCTTTAAAACCAAAACTTTCGAAAATATCTATTACAAAGGGGTTTGGTCGCTTATTTTCAATTAAGTCCTTTGCTGAGTTTTTAAAATCATTGGTTAAGATGGTTATTTTAGGGGCGCTTATTTACTTTGTTTTGATTATTCATATGGAAGAAATTATTTTATTAACAGGTAAGTCTGTTATTTCCATGGCGAGAACAGTTGAAATTATTTTAATTCGTATTATTTTGGCAGTGCTTGCCATTGCAGCCTTGCTGGCGATTGCCGACTTTTTATTTCAAAAATCTCAATATATACGAGACCAGCGCATGAGCCGTAAAGAGCTTAAAGATGAATATAAAGAATCGGAAGGTGACCCGCACATTAAAGGGCGTCAAAAACAAATTCGTCTCGATCGTGCCCGTGCCCGTATGATGCAGGAAATTCCAAATGCAGACGTGGTGGTGACCAACCCAACCCATTATGCTGTTGCTTTGCGTTACGATAAAGCCAAAGAGCAAGCACCACGTATTGTGGCCATGGGAGTTGATAATATTGCCTTACGTATTCGTGAAATTGCTAATGAAAATGATGTGCCTTTGTATGAAGACCCACCCCTAGCACGCAGGTTATATGCTGATGCGGAGCTTGGAGAAGAGATTCCTTTAGAAATGTATGAAGCAGTGGCGAAAGTTGTTGCGTTTATCTACGGTATTAAGAAAAAAGCGTCTTAGGTAGAACTTCCCCTTGAATTAAAGCTTTATTACGCTTACTTCATCAGTTGAAAATAACATTTTTCATTCCCTTTTTAGCGCCATGTGCGCGTATACACTGGAGAAATCTATGGCAACGCCAATTATTAAAATGGATGTTATTGTTAGCTCTTTCCAGGCATTAAGCAGCCACCGTAGTTTAACGGGGTGGATTATTAATTGTCCTCAAATAGGTGGAAGTTATGTGCAAATTGACCGTAATGTGGGTGTAAACCCTAATGCTGTTGATGAGCTTGTTGAAAAAATTAGAGAAAAACCTGAAGGTTTTTGTGATGCTATTTCTGAAAAGGCTGAGGAGTTATTTGCAACGAAAGCTATTGAAATAACCTCCACAGAAGCGAAAGGTTTCGTAGAGGTTATGCATGAAGACGAAATTCAGGCTGAGCTGAATAATGCCTTTAAAGAAGGTGAGGCTAACGTAACTTTTTATTAATTATCGAAAAAAAACACCCTTTTATGGGTGTTTTTTTATGGAATTTTTGAATTTATTTAAAATTGTTTACTTGGCTAGTCAGGTGAAATTTCTAAGTTAACGGTTCCACTGTAACTGCCAGATGTTGTGTATTGCATCACACTGTCAGCAACGGTTACACGAACTTTTGCCGTGTTGCCACTGCCACAAAGTTCGTCAGAAGTTTCAGGGTTTGGAAAAGTAGTGGCGATGTTTTCATTTAAAACCACCCAACCAGGGGCGCTGTCTTCTTCATATTCCACGGTCATGGAAATATCACTTGTACCATTGCTTAAAATATAACTATTACCTGCACCCGTACCTGTGCCTGTAACTTTATAATTACTCTCATTGTCGTTTTGAACATAGGCGCATAGTGTGTAGGTGGATGTCATGTCTCCGCTGCCACCCCAAGCGCCAAGGGGTTGATCAGCGAGGCCTGTGATGCGTGCGCAAAGGTCTGTTGGTAAGCAGGCAGCATTTGCTTGCATTGAAAGTGTTATAAATAAACCTGTAAGCCAATAACGCATGTGAGTTCCTTTTGTTTTTCATAGTATATGACGCAAAGTGTGTGCCAATCAAATAAAAAAGCTCCTCATAGGAGGAGCTTTTTGGGACCCCACAATAAAGTGGGTGGTGGTCAGCTTCTTCAAGGGAGGGGGGAGAAGAGAGCGAAACTGACCCCATAGGTTTTGACGGCAAGCCCCACCTTTAAAGGGAGGGGAGGGAGAGTTAGGTAAGGCCCACCCGCCAAACTTTTCAGTGAAAATATATTTGTTTTTTCATGGCTCGCTTAGCTTTTCTAAGTGTCATTCTTTAATACAAACCTATTGTTCACTTAAAGGTAATTAGCTATTTTTGTTCGTATATCCTTTCATGTTTTTTCTTTAAAAAGGGTTAGACCTTAAAATGGTAGCCATTTATCAAGGAATTTAACGGCAGGTTGAGTCTCTTGTGATTCATCCACCATGCCACGCCCTGAGTATGCAATACGTGCCTCGGCAATTTTTTCCGATGGGACAGTGTTGTCCGCTGCAATATCAACTGGGCGCACAATACCGCTGATTGTCATGTTTTGTAGTTCATAGTTTACCAATACTTCACGTTGACCTTGAATAACCATGAAACCATTGGGTAGAACTTCTGTAACCATGGCAGCGATACGGCCTTCAAATGTGTCTTCACGGTTGGTTTTACCGTCACCTGTAAAGGTGCGCTGTGAGTTTGTATCAAACATGTTTCCCGTAGCATCATCAATGATACCTGATCGACCAAGAACATTTGTCATGTTTAATAATCGGTTAATGCCTGCAAGACCATTGTGTGTGCGGTTTGATTCTGTTTCAGCTTCAACTTCTGCTTTTGCAGTTTCGTTTACAATAACCGTTACAATGTCCCCAACTGAGCGAGCACGACTGTCTTTAAAGAAGCCTTTAGAACCTGACTGCCAAAGTGAGCCACTTGCACGTGCCATTTCACGCGGCTTTGTAATTGGTGCTTCATAAACACGGTTGTCCATTTTTTGGTTTACCGATTGGCTTACAGGTGTAAATTGTGGTCTTGTGTTATAAAAACATCCAGACACAAACACCGCTGAAGCAAGTAAACTTATGTTTAATAATTTTGTTTTCATTTTTCCCTCTCCCTAATTTTTTAGTTCACAAGTACTAAGCCGTTTTTTTGGACAACCCCGTGTAGCATTTGTTTAGATTCTTGGTTTAGAACCTTTACAAAGTCACCAATACTTGCATCTGCCATCACCAATCCATCAGTTGTGAGGCGAATTTTTCCTTTTTGAAAAATAACAGTTGCCATTTCCCCTTTGCGAACAGCTGGTACTTCACGGAATTGGCTTCTGTAAAGTGGCATGCCTGCGCGAATGTTACGAACGGCTTCCATGCCAATAACATTCCCAGGGTCTTTAACAATAAACGCGGGTACAGATGCACCTGCATATTCTTGTGTTGTTATCATTTCGTACGTTACCACTTCGCCACGTGTAATTGTTTGTTTTAAAGTGGGTATTTCGTTGTCCATCAGCTCTTCTGCATTTGCCATTTTAGCGGCAAGGAGGAGAAGGCTGATGCTTGCGGCCATCATAGTACCTTTAACGATATCCATTGTTTGCATTGTTCTTCTCCTAAGTTTTATTATCTAATTTGGTTGGCTGCAGCCATCATCTCATCTGCTGTGGTGATGATTTGTGAGTTTAGCTCGTAGGCACGCTGCGCTGTAATGAGGTCGGTGATACTTTCAATTGCATCAACGTTTGAACCTTCTAAGTGTCTTTGTAAAAGTTCGCCTGAACCATCTTCACCCGCAATCACGTTTGCGGCTGCACCTGAGGCTTCAGTTTCACGGTATAAGTTGTCACCCATTGCTTCCAAGCCGGCTTCGTTTACAAACATGTTTGTTGTAATTTGCCCAAGGTTTACAATGGTGTCATCTACAGAAGCTGTAACTGTACCGTCGCCAGCGATGTTAATATCAATGGCCTCTGGTGGTACATTAATCGCAGGGTCTAATAGGAAACCCTGAGATGTTACAAGGTCACCATTTTCATTTAACTGAAATGCACCATCTCTAGTGTAGGCTGTGTCTCCATTTGGCATTGTGATTGTAAAGAACCCACGCCCTTGAATGGAAATATCTAAAGGAGCATCCGTACGGGTTACAGCGCCTTGTTCAAAATTACGGTAAACTGAACCAACGTTTACACCTAAGCCATATTGTACACCGCTTGGCGCCAATGTGTTGGCGGAAGATGTTGCAGCACCTGGTGTACGTTCATTCATGTACAATAAGTCTTTGAATGAAGCACGCTGGCGTTTGAAAGCTGTTGTGTTAATGTTGGCAATGTTGTTTGAAAGAACGTCAACGTTGGATTGCTGTGCCAGCATACCCGTTGCGCCGATTTTTAATGCATTCATTGTTTCGCTCCTTGCTTGTGTTTCAGTTTATTCGTTTGTTTTTGTTTACGGCATACGTGATAATTCACGGATCGCACGTTGTTCTAAATCTTCTAAGTTGCCTACTAAGCGTGAAATGCTTTGGTAGGTACGGTTAATTTCAGTAAGGTTTACACTTTCTTGAATAGGGTTGATGTTAGATGTCTCTAAAAACCCTTGTGCAACATTAATGTTCTCAACAGCTACAGGTGCATTGCCTTCGTAAATGTAACCATGCTCACCTGTACGAATAAGTTTTTGGGGGTCATCTACATTGACAACGCCAAGGTTTGCAATGATGCCATTTTGGTTTGCAATTGAGCCGTCGCGGTTAATAATAAGTGTGCTACTGTCGGCTGGAATATTAATTTGTCCACCGTTGGTATCTAAAACGGGGGAGCCCGTATCGGTCACAAGCATGCCTGTTTGGTCTAAACTAAAGTGACCGTTACGGGTGAGGTGGATTTGACCATTCCTTTCTGTTTGGAAAAATCCTGCGCCATTGATTGCAACGTCAAAATCATTATCTGTGCGCTCAAGGCCGCCTTGAGTGAAGTTGTAGAATGTACCGTTGTGATGTGTGAAAGAACCAACCTCTTGGGCTTTTTGTCGGCTTACGATTTCTTGGAAATCCATGCCAAGCTTTTTATACCCATTTGTATTGGCGTTAGAGATATTATCGGCCGTCATGTCCAACTTTTTGCGCTGGCCAATCATGTTAGACGATACGATATATACTGGTACAGTCATGTTTCACTCCCTTAATTCATTTGTTTAAAAAGATTTTTTCTTTTTAAAGCGGCATATGCCTCAAATTCATTTCTCTCTATTTATTTAATTTAAGTTTTTTAGGTCTTAAATTTTTTTATTTGTTTCTCCCCAGAAACTTTTCACTGGAATTAAAAGCATGAAGCGTGCCAACTTTTTAAAAATGGCAGTTTTATTTATGTTTTGGCGGGTGGTGATGCGTTGCATTCAAGAAACAATGTATATGTTCAAAATATTTATTAGCGTATTTATTCGGTTGTTTTGTTTGCTTTATATTTTAAAACTGGGCAAAATTAAAAAAGTTTAATGAATATAGGTATTTTTGATCATGAAAGATGCACCAAGCATTCTGCACGATATCCGCACAATCCGTGATATTGAAACGTCGCTGGAAGAAGCGGAAGACTTTATCTCTCGAGTGAAGTCAAATAAAGTACGTCTGACAATGACAGATGGTGCTATTAATATTTCTCGTGAAGAAATGGCAAAAATTACCGACCTTGTTGTAACATTAGAACGTAGTGGTAAGGCCTTGGAAACAGCTGTTTCTTACTTAAGAGAACTTATGGCTTACGATGAAGTTACACAAATGTTTTCACGCCGTTATATTTTACACCTTGTTGAAAAAGAGCTTTACCGTGCATTGCGTTATGATACACACTTTAGCGTAATTGCATTTGAGTTGGACCCATTTGGTGATGATTTACAGCACATTAATATGGGTGACATGAACATGCTTGTTGGTGAAGCAGCCCGTGCAATCCGCCACTTTATTCGTGATAGTGATTCACCAGGCCGCACAAGTGAGAAAACGTTTATGGTTCTATGTCCAGAAACCGATGTTGAAGGCGCTAAAATATTAGCAGACCGTATTCGCCAATCTGTTGACCGCGACTATGACCTGTCTGTAGGTCGCACACGTATGACAATGAGTGGGTGTGTGGTTGACAGTCGTGATCCTGCTGTACGTGATATGGCTGGTTTACTTTATGTTATGGACGGGAAACTGTCGCAAGCACGTGAGCATAATCCAAATACAATTATTGCGTAGTTATTGAAAAATAATAGCACTTTTTTAAAAGCCTAGTGGTTACACATTAAGGTGTCAGTAATACTAAAGTGGTATTAATGCGCACATACATAATATTTTGTGGTTAATTTAAAAGGACTTTACCGAACATGTCAGTATTAATTGTAACACCAGAGCTGTCACTTGCTGAAAAGGTAAGGGCTTTGTTTTTACGTCAAAACTCACCACTTTCAGGCAAAAGCCATGAGGCTATTGAAGGGTATGAAACTTCCCTTGTAGCTCTACAAAAGCAAGAATCATATGAAGTTATTATTATTGTATCAGACAATTATACCGAAGAATTAGCTGACTTTATTGACCATGTAGAGCGCCAGAAAAAAGGCCCTATTTTAATGATGACAGATTCAGACGACGTTCGTGTACGCGCACGTTCTCGTAAGTTACGCTTTATTTTACCACGCACAAGTGTTGACCAAGATGTTTTTGTGAGCGTTTTAGATGCTTTGAAGGAATACCATCAGCTTGGGCAGTCTGTTCACCAGCTTGAAGAGGTCTATAGATTATCAGAACAACGTTTTAAAGATGTAGCTGACCATTTTGCTGACTGGTTATGGGAAGTAGATAAAGGTATGCGCGTTGTTTTTTCATCTAGCCGTCGCCGTTCTATGGAAAATGTTGAACATGGTACAGCTTTTTCAAAATGTTTTTTACCTGAAGAAGAAAGTCGTTTGCTCGATAATTTTAGTCAGCTTTACAAAGAACCAAAACCTTTTCAAGACGAAGAGTATTGGAGTTTTGATGCATACGGGTCTCGTCAGTGCTGGTCACTTTCAGGTGTACCTATTTTTGATAAAAAAGGTTTTATTATAGGTTACCGAGGGGTTGCTAAAGATATTTCAAATGAAAAAGCATCGGTAGATCACTTGTATTTCTTGTCGAATAATGATGCTTTAACGGGCTTTTACAATCGTAACCGTTTTGTTGAAGAATTAGGACGTGTCTCAAGGTCTCATATTCGTGAGGGTTTAGATGGGGCTGTTTTGGTTCTTAACCTAGACCGCTTTAAGTTTGTGAATGATACCTATGGTTATGAAGTAGGTGATAAGCTTATTGTTCATGCAGGTCAAATTATTAAGTCTATGGTTCGAAGTGAGGACTTTGTTGCACGTGTAGGTGCTGATGAATTTGCTATTATTATGCCGAATACAACAGTTGAATCTGCTGAAAAAATTGGTAAGGACTATTTACGTGCAATTTCCGCACGAGATTTTACATTTGGTAGTGGGTTCATACGTTGTACAGCTCGCATTGGTGGTGTAAGCCTTGGCTTGTATGGTTCTACCAGTGATGAATTGCTTTCCCGTGCGCACACTGCACTGGCTGAAGCCAAAAACCGTGGTAGTAACACACTTTGCATGTATGATTCATTGGAATTACGTCAAGGCGATATTGCAAAACGTATGGAATTATTAAATTTCGTTTCAAATTGTCTAGATCAAGAACAAGAGCGTGTCATTCTTTATTATCAACCAATTGTAAGTTTGAATAATGTGGAAAAAGTTGAGCATTATGAAGTTCTTGTGAGATTGTTAGATCAAAATAACGACATTGTATCACCGGTTAAATTTATTGAAATTGCAGAAGAATATGGCTTGATTGCAAAACTTGACCGCATTGTCGCTTGTAGAGCGCTTGATATGCTGGAACGTTGGCAAGAGCAAGGAAAAGATATTTCATTAAGTATTAATATCTCAGGTAAAACATTTGCCGACAAAGATGTGATTGAACGCATTACACAACATCTTTCAACAAAAAACCTTAAACAGGGCAGCGCTATTTTTGAATTAACTGAAACATCTGCACTTAAAGATATTACAAGAGCACGACGCGTTATAGCAGGCCTTAAAGAACACGGCGCATTGCTTGCATTAGATGATTGCGGGGTTGGTTATTCTTCTCTGGATTACATTCGTCAACTAGACTTAGATTTTATTAAAATTGACGGGTCATTTATTCGTGATTTACACCGCAATAAAGAAGATGAAGCTTTTGTACGTGCACTTCGTGATGTTGCCCGTAAATTACAAATTCAAACTGTTGCAGAAATGGTGGAAGATTCTGAAACAGTTGGTTTCCTTAAACGAATTGGAATTGACTTTGCACAAGGGTATCACTTTGCAATGCCAGCGGCCGAGCTGCCAGAAGAATTTGACGAGATTCGTAAAAAGGCGTTAAACTAACGTTCTCATCATAAAACGAAAAAAGAAGCATTTGAATGGCAAACTTATATCAATATGACGACATGGTGGCGTTAAGCACCCTTTCTATAAATCGTAATGTTTTAGAAGATACAATCCCAAACGAAGTTAAAGAAAAGTTAAATCAATTGGTTGATGATCTAGAATCTGGAGTGTTTCCAGCATTTTCTATTTCCAGTCGAGATGAAGATATTGTAGGGCTACATTTGCTTGTTGAAAATTGGAAGAAAAATTTTAAAAACCTTATAGTTATCGGCGTGGGTGGGTCATCTTTAGGGGCACAGGCTCTTGTGAATTTTAAAGGTAAATTCGCTAAAAATTCTATGGATATTTACTTTTTAGATAATGTCGACCCTACAACAGTTGATGGTTTAATTCAAAACTTGCCTTTAACTGAAACGGTTGTTTTGAGTGTAAGTAAGTCGGGTTCTACATTGGAAACTATGGCGCAAACACTTTTATTCTTTGAAGCTTTTAAGGTACAGGGTTTGCCTGTTGAAAATCACATTGTGGGGCTCACGGAAAATAAAACTAATACACTGCGAAACTTTCTTGAATCACATAATATTCCTATATTAAATCATCCAGAAGGTGTGGGCGGACGCTTTACTGTTTTAACATTGGTTGGGTTAATCCCAGCAATTGTAGCTGGTGTCGATGCTGTTAAAATTCGTGAAGGTGCTTTGAGTGTATTGGAAAGTTTCTTGAACTCTCCTTACCAGTCAGATTCATTTTATGGAGCGCTTTTATCTGTTTATCTTTCTGAAGAAAAAAATATTCAATATATGATGCCTTACAGTGACCGTTTGCGCAAATTTAGCGAATGGTTTGTGCAGTTATGGGCTGAAAGTTTAGGTAAAGATGGTGTGGGTACAACGCCTGTTTCTGCTGTGGGTAGTACAGATCAGCACAGCGCTTTGCAATTGCTTATGGATGGACCAAAAGACAAATTGGTGACGCTTATTGTGCCTGACTCATTTGATGAAGGAAGTCAAATATCAAGTGAACTTGCAAACCAGGTGGGGATTGAGCATTTAAAAGGTTTAAATTTAGGTAAATTAATTTACCACCAAGCGCAAGGCACAGCCGATGCTTTAACAGCTGCTGGCGTTCCTGTTAGAACATTTTACACTCAAAAATTAACTGAAGAGGTTTTAGGTGCACTGATTATGCACTTTATGCTTGAAACAGCTGTTGCAGGTGTTTTGTTCGACGTGAATACTTGGGACCAACCCGGTGTTGAGGAAGGTAAAAAACGAACGCTTGAATATTTAATGACATCACATAACTAAAAAAAAGCCCCAGTTTAATGGGCTTTTTTAAAGGGTTTTTATCGTTATTAAACATACATGTTTTTCTTGAGGGTTAAAAATTGATGGCTATTTAAAGTGGCGTGAGGGATTTGTCCTGAATAATGTGAGAAGATTGTTTGAATATCTATTTCTTTGCCTGATTCAAGTGTAATAGTGGTTGTTTTAGATGGAAAACCGCAGTAAGTGCTATCATTACACAGTAAAATTTGAGTGGTTGGGCGCATGCCTGAATTTAAATACATTTGAATATGTTCTGCGTGTGTTGCCGCAATAAGGTTTTTATCTTCAGGTGTAAAATGGCTTGTTGGCTTTAAAGTTTCTTCTGCTATAAAAAGTTTACCATAATGATGGTTTAATACAAAAACTTGTTGTGGCTTCATAAGTGCCTCCTAAACAAGGTTAAGTGTTCTAAGGAATAAATTGTTGAACGGTATGGAAGGTTGTTTTAACAAATTAAAGTCTATTGTTTTTTATGGTTTTGTCAAAGAAAATCTAATTTGTCATTTAAAAGATAAACCTTTTCCGTTATATTCTTTCGTTATGAAAAAGATACAAATATTACCAGAGTTTTTAGCCAACCAAATTGCTGCAGGTGAAGTGGTAGAACGTCCTTCATCTGTTATTAAAGAACTTGTTGAAAATGCGTTAGATGCAGGTGCCACACATATTGATGTGGCAGTAGAAGAGTTTGGTACAAAACGCATTGTTGTTAAAGATAATGGGCAAGGTATTTCAAAGGATCAATTGCCCTTGGCATTGGAGCGTCATGCAACCTCTAAAATCAAAGAAACAGAAGACCTATTTAATATTCATTCATTTGGTTTTCGTGGGGAGGCATTGCCGTCTATTGCTTCGGTTTCAAGATTCTCAATTGCTTCAAAGGCAGAAGGTTTAGACGAGGCATGGGTTTATAAAAGTGAAGGTGGTAAAAACTTTAATTTAGAGCCTGCGGCACATAATCAAGGTACAACAATTGATGTGGTGGACTTGTTTTATAATACACCTGCTCGTTTAAAGTTTTTAAAAGCAAAACGCACCGAAATGGAGCATGTGCATGACGTTGTTGTTCGTTTGGCGCTTGCAAACCCAAAAGTAAGTTTCAAATTAATTTCAGATGGTGACGAGGTTTTACGCTTTACAGCCGCAGAAAGTGAGTCCTTAGACGATATGCTACCACGTCTTTCTTCTTTTATGGGGCGAGACTTTGTGGATAATGCCATAGGTGTAGACCTTGACCGCGGTGACATGGCCATTAAAGGTTTTGTGAGTTTGCCAACATACAATGTGTCTACCACACGTAAGCAATACATGTATATTAATGGCCGTCCTGTGAAAGATAAGCTTTTGATGGGAGCTTTAAAAAATGCTTATCACGATTTATTGCATACAGGTCGTCACCCTGCCGCTGTTTTGTTTATTGAAATGGATGCAAGGGCTGTAGATGTGAACGTGCACCCAGCAAAAGCGGAGGTACGCTTTAAGGATGGGCGCAGCGTGTTTGGTATGATTCGTACCTGTGTGCGCCAAGCCTTAGATGAACATAGCACAGATGTTAGCACAACGCCTTCAGAAGAAGCGTTGAGACGTTTTGAAACCAAGACTTTACCCCAAAGTTCTCAGCCAAGGTTTGATTACTCGGGCTTTGGAAATTCTTCTAACTCAGCTATTGTAAGTTCTTCATTTGCACAAGCTAGAACAGTTGAAGAAGATACGCCTGAAATTTCGTATGAAGCGCCACATATTCCACAGGAAGAATATGAAGTGGAAACATCAAAGGAAAGTTTTAATAATCACCCTATGGGGGCGGCTGTGGCGCAAGTTCATGGCACCTATATTGTGGCACAAACAGAAAATAGTATGATTGTGGTGGATCAACATGCTGCCCATGAACGTTTGGTTTATGAACGATTTAAAAAACAAATTTTAAATGGACGCGTTGAAAGGCAAGCACTGCTATTGCCTGAAATTGTTGAGCTTAAAGAAACAGATGTAGAAGCATTGATTGAACGTGAAGACGAGCTTTTAGCCTTTGGTTTGGAAGTGGAACAGTTTGGTCCTCAGGCCATTTCTGTGCGTGCAACACCAGCACTTTTAGGCGAAGTTAATGCCAAGCAGTTGGTGCTTGATATGGTTGAAGACCTACGCAATATGAAAAAAGAAACAACACTTCAAGAAAGTTTGGAAGACTTTTTAAGTACAATGGCTTGCCATGGTTCCATTCGGGCAAACCGTAAGCTTTCAGTTGCTGATATGAATGCTATTCTGCGCGACATGGAAACAACGCCAAACAGTGCACAGTGTAATCATGGACGTCCAACATACATTGAACTTAAAACAAACGATATTGAGCGATTGTTTGGTAGAAGATAATATAAAGTAATTTAAAGCTATGAGTGATCAACAAAAAACAATTGCTATTTTTAGCCACGGTGCCAAGCCTCGTTTAGGCGCAATTCAGTCATCTTTATCGAAGGCTAATTTAAGTTGGAAGGTTTTTGAGCTTGGTAAAGGTGATAAATTGCCAGAATCAACAGATGATATTCATGGTGTTATTCTTTTAGGTGGTCCGATGGGGGCTTATGAAACTGATAAATACCCTTGGTTGGCGCATGAAATGGATTTTGTTCAAAAAGTTATTCAACAAGGTAAAGCTGTTTTGGGGATATGCCTGGGCTGTCAAATGTTAGCTAAAATTCACAAAGGTCAGGTGTTTGCAGGTGATAAAGGCTTTTGCGTAGGTTTTAGGCATTTATATGTGCATGAACCTGACGATGTTTTTGGTTCTGAACTTGAAAATTTAAACGGTTTTAGTTGGCACGGCGATACTTACAAGCTTGGCGAAGGTTGTGATCGCATTATTACAGGAAGCTATTACCACGAACAGGGTGTTAAATTTGGTGAAAAAGTTTATGGTGTTCAGTTTCACCCTGAAGTAACAGAGGAAATTATTCAGGCGTGGTACATGCGTGATATTCAAGCGGGCACATTGCCTGAATGTGCAAAGCCTATGCATGAAACTCTTGAAGATGCAAAACGTTATTTGCCACCTGTGCACACTTGGTTGGAAAATTTTATAAGCCGCTTATTTTGTTAATGCGTACACCTTGACAAATTGTATGCATTTCTCTATCTCTTAATGTGATTTATCGAAACACATTTCTTTTTTACAAAACCTGAGGAGGTTTTATGTATCACAGTTCAAGTAACGGTAGCGGTTTTTTAATGATTGGTTTGGCTGTTTTATGGATCTCTTTTTTTGTTTCAATGGCAGGGGGAAAATCTGAACCCAGCACATCTTCAGTTCCGCCTCAAATGGAAGCGCAGGTCGGTAGTCGTACGCCTCATATGTTAGGTGATATACAAAATGAACCTGTTTCTGCTTTTGAAGCAGCATATAATGAAATTGTATATCCACCTATAATGCTGCAAAATGTTGAGCCTTTACCCAACCCTTCTGTCTATGCAGAGAAATGGTATAAAACTGTTTTGAATCCGTTTAAAGGTGTTCCGGTCACACCTTGTAGCGGTAATGGTGTTATGTTAAGTGGTGAGCAATGTACAAGCTACATGACAAACCTTGAAACAAGTATTCGGAGCCTGGAAATTGCATTGGCAAGCCAAAAAGCAGAAAATGTGGCTTTACAACAAGCGTTGGCTACTTTGAAAGAGGAGTTGGAAACCGTAAAAGCCACAAAAGAGGAATATCAATCGGCTTTGGAAGGCATTTCAAAGCTTATTCCGAATTCTATTGAAAGTAAGAAATAGATAGCGAAGTTTAAAAAACCTCCCTTTTGGGAGGTTTTTTTATTGCTGTTCAAGAAGGTAAAGTGTGCTTTTACCGTATTTTTTGCTTTTTAACAGTTCAAACCCTTCAGGCTCGGGGTTGAAATTCAGTTTACTTTCAACTTCAACAAGCCACAAAGTCCCAGTGGTTCCAAATTGTTCTTTCTGTTTCAATATTTCGTTTGCAAGGCCTTGGCCGTAAGGCGGGTCTGCAAATATGATTTCTGCTTTTTCTGCCATGTGGAAGTTTAAAACGTCTTGTCTTTTTACGTCCCACTGCTCGGTTGGTATTTTGCAATGTGCTAGGTTTTTTTGTGCCCATTGGGTGTCTGTATCTACAAAAGTAACCTTTTCAGCTCCACGAGAAAGCAGTTCAATGCCGGCAGCTCCACTGCCACAGAATAGGTCTAGGCAAAGTTTATCTGCAAATTCTGTACGTGCAAAAAGCATGCTGAAGCCAGCTTCTCGAACGCGCGCTTTGGTTGGGCGAACAGGGCTTTCATCGCCTTTGAAATCAGGTGTTTCAAGGTTTCTGCCACGGTAAAGGCCGCTAATAACTTTCACACTCATATTACTGTTTCACATTCATTGTTTCTAAAATAGCTTTGCAAATTTTACCAGGGACTTCATCAATCAACCCTTTTGGTAAGCGACCAAGTTCAAACCCTCCATACGCAATTCGTTTTAAGCGAGAAACACGTAAACCTAATGCTTCCATCATATTACGAATTTCACGGTTTTTACCTTCGGTTAAAGTTAGTGTTACCCATGAGTTTCTACCTGTGGCTTCGCCATTAATTTGTACTTTTGCTGGGGCATATTGCATACCATTGTGTTTAATGCCTTTTTCAATAGCTTTAATTTGGTCAAGGCTTAAATTCCCATCAATACGAACCTCATAAACACGTTCAATAAAAGTGCTTGGTTTCATCAGTTTGTCAGCCATAGAAGGTGTGTCGGTAAACAAAATTAAACCTTCCGAATCAAGGTCTAATCGACCAACGTTAATGAGCCTTGGTAAACCTTTTGGAATAAGCTCAAAAATTGTTTTGCGACCTTCTGGGTCGTGTGTTGTGCAAATGTAGCCTCGTGGTTTGTGTAATCTAAAAATGCGAGGTGCTTTGTCATTTAAGGCGATGATTTCTCCTTTAACCTTTACTTCATCGCTGTTTTCAATATTTAAAGCTGGCGAATCAATTGTTTTGCCATTTACTTGTACAAAGCCTTGTTCAATCCAACGCTCGGCTTCACGGCGTGAGCATAAGCCTGCAGCTGCAATGAACTTTGCAATTCTTTGTGGTTTGTTTTCATTATTTTGTGGCATCTATAAAGGCTTTCATGATTTTGTAATGTGGTGAGTTTTTGTCATTTATAAAAAATTCTGGGTGCCATTGAACGCCTATCGCAAATTTATGGGAAGGGATCTCTATGGCTTCGATACATTCGTCTTCACTGCACGTGGCACTCACAACTGTTTGACCTTTTACGGCTGTGACAGCTTCAGTGTGTGCGCTATTCACTTCGAAGGATTCTATTTGGGTTATTTCAAAAAGCTTTGACTTTTTGTTAACAGTTACGCTGTGTGAAAACTCTTCTTTTGGTGCGCCGTTTAAATGGTCTATATTCGTGTTTAGTTTTTGATGTACGTTTTTAGTCATAGTTGCACCCGGTACACATGCTAAAAATTGCATGCCAGCGCAAATGCCTAAAATGGGAATGTTTTTTTCAAGTGCACTTTGGGTTAGTTTTTTGTAAAAGTTCGACCAACTTTGTGCTTTTGGTAATTCTGCTGACTGTTCTTCGTACCATTCAGTTGGTGAAGAGAAGGAGCCCCCTGGTAATAAAATACCATCAATCATGTTTAAATAATCATCGTAGTTTTCAATGTTGTAAGTAAGCGCTATGGGTGTTCCACCAAGCGTACTAACTGCATCGAAATAGTTTTTTTCCATGGCGTAATGCGGAAGTCTTGAAAAAGAGCTCTCCTTCATGCCAAGGGGGATTCCGATAACTGGTTTCGTCACGTTTAAATAATGTCCTTATCCTTAAGGGTTTTCGGGTATTTTTTTATCATGAAGCTGGGTTGAATACAAGTATTTAATTGACAGGTGTGTGTGAAATGTGTCACATTTTCTATTCATATTGATATATTTTAAATTAATGGTTTAAGTTTTTGATATGTATAAGAATTAATGTTTAAAGGTTTTCCTGTTTGAGTTTGGATATTGAAAAATGTATGGCAATTGCTTTTGAAGAGGCTGAAAGTGCGATGCAAGAAGGTGAGATACCGGTAGGTGCCGCTTTATTTCATGGGCAAACTGGCAAATTAATTGCAAAAGCGCATAACAAAACACTGCAAAATGTTGACCCAACATGGCATGCGGAAATGGATGTTATAAAAAATGCATGCAAGACCCTTGAAACAACATATTTGAATGATTACGTATTGTTCACAACTTTAGAGCCTTGTGCAATGTGTGCAACGGCTTGTGCCCATGCCAAAGTTGGGCAAATTTACTTTGGTGCATATGATGTAAAAAGCGGAGGAACAGTTAATGGCGCTCGGATTTTTAACCAGCAGACGTGTCACCACAAGCCCGAAGTTTACGGAGGGATTATGGAAGGAATATGTCAAGGACTCATTCGGGACTTTTTCAAGAAGAAGAGGGGTTTGGGAGCCGTCTCGTCTTGAGAAATGGCGTGAGACTTTAGCCTCAGGCGATGTTGTTGTTGCTCCAGCTGAAGGTGTTTATGGTTATTGCTGCGACCCGTTTAACGAGCGCGCTATTTATAAAGTTATGTCTTTAAAACAGCGTTCTTCTGCAAAAGGTTTTATTGTACTTTGTCGTAATATTTTTGATGTGATGCGTGTGGCAGACGTTACAGGTGTTTACGAAAAGGAAATTCGCAGGGCGATGGATGCTCATTGGCCTGGTGCTGTTACGCTTATTTTGCCTGCAAAATCAAGTCTTTCAGATGCTCTTACAGGCGGTAAAGGTACGGTGGCTGTGCGTATTCCTTCAGTGCTTTACATGCATGAATATTTATCGAAATGGAAAGGGCCTTTGGTTTCCACCAGTTTGAATATCTCGGGTTATCCTCCAGCGCGTTATGAGGCTGAAATTCCATACGGGCCAATTGCTTTAAAATATCCAGAAACGCTTTCTGGTACAAGCTCACGTATTTACAATGTTTTAACCGGTGAATGGCTGCGTTAATTTTTAAAAATTTCTAAAAGCACCTTTTTAGGGTGCTTTTTTTGTGCGCGTGATGATGTGTATGTATTCAATTTTTGTTTTGAATCTGTATTTTGTATATTTTTTTTTGTTGCTTTAATAGCACGGAAAAAAGGATGCATAAACGACGCATATGAACGGATATGTATGAGAAATAAGTTTCTTTAATGCGCTTTTATAGCTGTTTTAACCCTTAAATGTGAATGTGTACAATAAGTTTGCGTATGTTATGTGAAAAAGGTCTTAACCTGTGTCAGTTGTTAACATTGTATGTATAGGTTTTTAAGGGGTAAAATGTCAGTTTTATGGTTCTCTTGGTTTTTATTTTTTTAGTAAAAAAACCTCCCGTTGGGGAGGTTTTTTGTTTCGATGGTTAGCTGTTTTGTTTAGCTAAGGTTTTGTTATGTTGCATCATGGATTTAGCAACGGAAGCTTGTTCTTGCTGTTGAATTTCTTCAGCGGTGAACGGTTTACCATTTTCAGGTGAGGTTTCATTGTCTCCGTAAAAGCGGTCCATAACAGATGCGGCAACTTGGTCGCCGTAAATGTTTACACCAGTGCGTACCATGTCTAACAGTCGGTCAACTGGTAGGATAAGGGCAAGCGCTTCAATGGGGATGCCTTCCTTGGCCAGTATGCCGCCAAGAATTAATAAGCCAACACCAGGGGCACCTGGCGTACCAACCGAAGCCAGTACAGCTTGAAAAGCAATGCCTGAAACAATGGCAAATGTTGGGTCTACACCAAACAGCATTAGTAAGAAAACAGCGGCAGCAGCTTGATAAGCGGCTGTGCCATCCATGTTAATGGTGGCGCCAAGTGTGATAACAAACTTGCTTACCAATTTACTGATACCGCGTTTTTCAGCGGTTTCAATAGCCATTGGCATAACAGCAGAGGATGAAGATGCCGCAGCACCAACCAAAATAAGCCCTTTAATTTGGTTAAACACCTTAAGTGGGTTTTGTTTTGCAACAAACTTTAATACAATGCTAAAAAATCCTGTGGTGTGCGCAACCATAATTAAAGCAATGGTTAAGGTGTATGCGCCTAAGCTTAAAATAGAATCTAAACCGGTTTCATATATAACGTTGCCCATAATGCTTATAACGGCAATGGGTGAAAAAGCCATAGATACTTTCACAACAAACAAAACAATTTTTTGGCAAAAGTTTAAAATATCAAGCGCTGTTGTTAAGCCACGTTTTGCGCTTTTGTCTTCATCTGTTTTTGTAGTTTCAGCTTGAATGCCCAGCATGGCAATGCCCATTACAACGGCCATAATCAATATGGTTAAAAAGTTCTTTTCGAGGAATTCTTTAACAATATTTGTTGGAAGTAAGGTTTTAATGCCTTCGCGGACGGATGTAAACATGTCGGTTGTTTCACCAGCGCCTGTAGGTGCTGCTGTAATGTTCACCGCCATGTTTTGCACTGTTGCTTGCATTTCAGGACTAACCCATTGTGCAGGGTTAATACCATACATGATAAGGGCTCCCGTGGTTACCGAAACAATGGTTGTACAAAAAAAGTAAACCAAAGTGGAACTTCCCATACCTTTTAATGTGTTTACATCATTGTTGGCAATGCCAAGGGTAACGGAAACAAATATTAAAGCAGGAAGGATAACCATGATGGGTCCTAAAAACAGGTCGGTTCCGATACCTGTGATTTGTATGAGCGCCGGGGATAGTTCTTCAATGCCAGTCCATTGGCTTGCAAGTGCAAAGGGAAAGCAAAGGAGAACGGCTGCGCCAATGCGCCCAAGTAAGTTTTTATTGCCTGTTTTAATATCGCGCACGTCAAAGGCGGAAAGTAAAAACCATAAAGGTTTCATGAAGGTTTGAAAACTCATATAGAGCTCCTGTGGTTATGGATTTCAAAATTGAAATCAATGAGAAAGTGAAGGGGTGTTTCGTAAATCAAAGAATAGATAAGTCTTTATGTATACAAAGTCAACCTTTAATGGTGTTTAGGGTAAAATAAAACCCCCTCACAAAAGTGAAGGGGAATAAGAGAGTTGTCCAATGAAATTAATTGGATCGGCGTTGGTCAGACGTCAATCGCTTTGTAACTAACCTCAAGAACCTCGTATGAGCGTGATCCGCCAGGTGCGTTGAATGTAAATTCATCACCTTCTTCTTTGCCGATCATCGCGCGTCCCAGTGGTGAAGAGATGCTGATTAAACCTTTTTCAAGGTCAGCTTCTTCAGGGCCAACTAAAATGTATGTGTTTTCTTTATCGTCTTCGTCTACAACTTTAACAGTTGCGCTCATCATAACTTTTGAGCCTGCCATTTTTGCAGGGTCAATTACGTCAGCACGTGAAAGCTTGCTTTCAAGGTCTTTAATAAGACCTTCGTTAATGGCTTGACGCTCTTTAGCAGCGTGGTATTCAGCGTTCTCACTTAAGTCGCCGTGTGCACGCGCTTCTTCAATATCTTCAATAATTTGTGGGCGGAGCGTACGTGTGCGGTGGTGAAGCTCTTTCTCCATTTTTGCATACCCGTATGTTGTCATAGGAACTTTTTCCATTGTGCGACCTTGCTCTTTCTTTTCATTATTTATGTACTGATTAAATTTCAGAACGTGCAATTTACAGCTTCAAAATGTCTTTTGCAACTTTAAACCTTTTAAGGTGATTAAAAGATGTGCAACAAAGTATAAGTTAATGAATTTAAAAGGTTATTTTTATTTTTTTGTATGCAATTGGTATGATGTTTAATGTGGAGGGCGCAACTTATATAAGATTTCTTTAAAGAAGTCTTGCCATTTGCGCTTAATTTGTGCCATTATGTGTATAATATTGCAAGGCAGTGAGGATTAGAGGTCACACACAGCTTTTATAAAGGAGTGTTTCTGACACTTTTATTTATATAAGCATGCGTTGTAGTTTTCAAAAAAATTTTCACATTTGTAATTAGGTTCGACAGTTTGAGAGGTTAAATGTCAGCGGGTCGCTTTTCACCTGAAGTATTGGAACAAATTAGGCAAAGGGTTTCCCTGTCTGATGTTGTGTCTAAACATGCTCAGGGTATGAAGAAAAAAGGCCGTGACTGGTGGGCTTGCTGTCCGTTTCATCACGAAAAAACGCCGTCGTTCCATATTCATGAAAGCAAGGGTTACTACCACTGTTTTGGTTGTGGGGCACATGGCAATGTTTTTGACTTTATTAAGGAAGTACGTGGTGGCACATTTGTAGATGCCGTTGTTTATTTAGGCGAAATGTCGGGGGTCGATGTTCAATTTGAAGCTTATGACCCGCAAGAGCAGAAAAAGCGCCAAGATGGTTATGATGTTTTAGAAAAAACAGCTTCCTTTTTTGAAGGTAATTTAAAAAAATCTGACTTAAATTACTTTGAAAACCGTGGTTTGAGCGCAGATACAATTCAAACCTTTCGTTTAGGTTTAGCTTTAGATGAATGGTCCAGCTTAACAGACCATTTAATGCAACAGGGTTATTCTAAAGAATCGCTGGTAGAGGCTAATGTTTCTTCTGAAAATAAACAAAAAAGTAAATTTTACGACCGTTTTCGAAACCGTGTGATGTTTCCAATTGAAAGTGTGGACGGTAAGGTGGTTGCCTTTGGTGGTCGTGTTTTAAACAATGACGATGATCCTAAATATTTAAACTCGTCTGAGAACAAATTCTTTAATAAGCGTTATATGCTTTACAACTTAAACCGTGCACGTGAATTTATCCGCAAGGAAAATCAAGCGCTTGTTGTTGAAGGTTATATGGATGTTATTGGTTTGTGGCAACATGGTATTAAAACGGCTGTTGCGCCTATGGGTACTGCTATTACAGAAGATCAAATGCGCCTGCTTTGGCGGTTTTATGAATCTCCTACAATTTGCTTGGATGGCGATAGGGCGGGGCGCGGTGCTGCGGTGCGAATTGCTAAACGTATTTTGTCTGTTTTAGAGCCAGGTAAAACACTTCAGTTTATTTGGATGCCTGAAGGAGAAGACCCTGATAGCTTTATAAGTGTGCAAGGTAAAGAAGCTTTTGACGCACTTTTAAAGGCACCTTCAACTTTAGAAGAAGTTTTATGGAATGATATGATTGAAGGGCGAGATATTGCTTCTGGTGATGGACGTGCAGCCATTGAAAGTGAAATTGATGAATTAATGAAGCAAGTGACGAATGAAACAATTCGTAAGCATTATGCAAGGTCACTAAAGGATCGTTTATGGCAAAGAGGTCGTAAAGAACCAGAAGTTTTACGCTTAGGTGAACAAGAAAAAGCAAAAAATATTTTGCCTGAAGATAAACAGGCACACATCTTGCTTTCTATTTTGTTCCGAAAAATAGATTTGTTTGAAAAAGTATATGAAAAGGTTTCAACAATTCAGGTGAAAGACCCTGACTTGGAATCGTTTAAAAAAGTAATATTTAAACTTTTTTTAAACGGAGGACTTGAAAAGAATTCTTTGGAGTCTTATTTCGCTAATACGGGCATGTTAAACCGCATGAGAGAATTATTAAATTCTGAATTAGTGGCCCGAACGCATGAAGATGAATTGGAAGAATTATGGTTCAAGGTTTATGAAGATCTTGAACGCGCCGATGCTCTGAAAAAAACAAAGCATGAAAAGGTGAATGTAGGAAGTGTTTTCAACACAGATACAGGAAGCCTTGCTTGGGAGCAAATGAAAGAAGCGCACAAAAAAAGATTGAAATAGAGAATTGCTTATAAAAAGCAACAGGGTTTTTTGACCTTTAAAGCTGGCTTTTTATATAGTTAATAAAATGTTAATACGCAAAAGTGAGGACATAAAAATATGGCTAACGTAACGTCTGAAATGGAAATGAAAACTCAAGAAATTGCAACAGAAACAGTTTCTAAAAATGTTGTAAACCGTTTTGAATCTGATGATGTGAATGACGATGATGATGTTGAGTTTGAAGATGAAATGGACGATGATAGTGATGATGTTACATCGACCATTGGTCGTCCTTCACTAGCAGGTCGTACATCTGACGAAGATTTGTCAACTTCAACATCTTCTGATGATATGGGGGAACACCCAGAATTCTTTGGTTCAAAAGCAGATAAAGCGGCTAAAAAGCGTACAGCTTCTGACGAATATGGCCGTACAGATGACCCTGTGCGTATGTACTTGCGTGAAATGGGTAACGTAGAGCTTTTAACACGTGAGCAAGAGGTTGCCATTGCCAAGCGTATTGAGTCTGGTAAAGAAGTGATGAACGAAGGTTTGTTCGGCACACCTTACACATTTGAAACAATTCTTTCTATGTGGTCTGGTGTTGCGTCTGGCGAAAAATACCTACGTGAACTAATTGACTTAAACATTGCTATGGGCGGCCCTTCTGAAGACGAAATAGCTGAAGAAGAGGAAATGGAAGCTTCAGGTGAGGATAAATCTGAAAATGAATCTGAAGAATCAACTGAAGCAAAAGAAGCTTCTGAAAATGAAGATGATGAAGATGAGTCTGAGGAAGAAGATGAGCATTACTCTCTTGCTGAAATGGAAGAAATGTTAATGCCTCGCATGACAGAACTTTTCACAGATATTGAAAAGGCATATGTTGAAGTAAAAGGTATTATTTCTGAGCGTAAGGCTTCTGCTGACCCTGCAAAAGTTTCAGCGAAAGAGAAAAAGCTGTGGAAGAAATTGCACGACCTTATGTTGGAAGTGCCACTTTCAAACGCAACAACTGAAAAGTTGGTGAACAAGTTTTACGAAACTTCACGTAACTTAACAAAGGTTGAAGGTGCGTTGATGCGTCAAGCGGTTGCTTGCGGTGTGGACCGTAAAGGTTACTTAGATGCTTACTTCGGTCAAGAAGCAAACCCAACATGGGTAGATGCAGTTAAGGGGAAAAACGCAGCTTGGGGCGCATTTTATGCAAACCACAAGGACGACATTGAAATGACAGCCGACACTGTTTCAAATCGTGTGGCAGATGTATTCTTATCTGTTGATGAGTTTAAGCGTTTGGTTGCTCAGTTGCGTAAAGGTGAACGCGAAGCTTCTGTTGCGAAGAAAGAGATGGTGGAAGCGAACTTGCGTTTGGTTATTTCCATTGCGAAGAAATATGTAAACCGTGGTTTACAATTCTTGGATCTGATTCAAGAAGGTAACATTGGTTTGATGAAAGCTGTAGATAAGTTTGAGTACCGCCGTGGTTACAAGTTCTCTACTTACGCTACATGGTGGATTCGTCAGGCTATTACACGTAGTATTGCCGACCAGGCACGTACAATTCGTATTCCTGTACACATGATTGAAACAATCAACAAAATGGCGCGTACACAACGCCAGATGATGAACGACCTTGGCCGTGAACCAACTGTTGAAGAGCTTTCTGAAGTGCTACAAATGCCTGTTGAAAAAGTGCGTAAAGTTCAAAAAATTGCGAAAGAGCCTATTTCACTTGAAACACCAGTAGGTGATGAAGATGATTCGAACCTAGGTGACTTCATTGAAGATACAAATGCGGTTCTTCCAATTGATGCGGCACTGCAAAAGAACTTGCGTGACAGCACAACAAAAACACTTGCAACACTAACTCCGCGTGAGGAACGTGTATTGCGTATGCGTTTTGGTATTGGTATGTCTTCTGACCACACGTTGGAAGAAGTGGGTCAACAGTTTAACGTAACACGTGAGCGTATTCGTCAAATTGAAGCGAAGGCTTTGAAGAAGTTACGCCACCCAACTCGTGCACGTACACTGAAAACATACATCGAAAACTAAGTTTTCGAATGACGGAAAAAGGCGCTTTTTAGCGCCTTTTTCGTTTTTAGGCGTGGTTGCCTAGAAAGCCTGGGTGCCCATTTTTCAAAACAAAAAATGTATCTAAAAATATCACCTCTTAGCGAGCCTTTGATATCTAGCGGTACGCCAGTTGATTAAAACTAGGCTTAAAATTTCCCTTTGTAGCTGCCGGCTTTGAAAAACCAAAATATATCTCACTTAAATTAAAATTTTAGGGAAAGGTAAGGGAGAGTCTTTTATTACTTTTAAGTTGTTTTTCTAGTTTAATTACTTCTTTTGGTTGAGTTTTTGTTATAATATATAGGCTTACGTTAGCGATGTTGTGAAGGGTTGTTGAATGTTTTCTGTTTTTGATATGTTAGTATCTGCAAATAAGGATTTTGGATTACACTTCCGGAAGGTAGAAAGTTTTGTGGGGGTTATTTTACCATTTATATCTATTTTTGCATTTATTTCTTATCTTTCAAATAGGTTTTGGTCTTCAGATGGTTTCTTTACGTTTAATTTTTTTGTGATTTATTTTTATTGCTATATGAGTGCAATGGTCGCGAGAGTTGTGGTTTATGATGTTATTTTTAATAATCCTCTTGAAGATATATGCATATATGATTTTAAGAAAGATATTATAGCTGGCTTATGGGGTTTTTCTTTTTTTGTATTGCCGTTTATGTCATGTATTATATTTCGATTAGTGTTTCCATTAAATGATTCTTTATTTTTAATTTCATTTGTTTTTTTATTTGTATTTACTTTTATGTACTCATTTAAAATAATATGTGTTTATGTTGGTAAGGATATCTCATTTAAAAGTATGGAATTGATATTGAAAGGGAATAAAATAAAGGTTTTTCTTTATTTTATTCTATCTATATTGTTGGCTTTGATTCTCTTAATGGGGCTAACTTCACTGTTTGGAGATTGGTTTTGGGTTGAACTTTTTGTAGGTGGTTGCGTATACCTGTATTTGATGTACTTACAATTTTATGTGTTGGTAACTATTTATAAAAAAGCTGACGATTTAGGTGTGAATAGCAAAGTAAAATAAGCAAGATACTATATAAATTTTTATAAAGGGTTATTACTAAAATGGAAAATATAGAAAAATTACCAATTTTAAGAACTGCATATGCAGCGCATAAACAGTTTCTGAGCATTATGTTTAGTTTAAGGGGGTTTTTCTTGTTCTTGTTGCCTATTTTACTTGTTTCGGTGGGCTTACAAGCTTTGCGTCAGCTTTCCTCTTCATGGCTGCAGACAAGCAGTTTAAGTGGAGACGCTGTTGTAGTTCCTTTATTGTTGGTTTTTATATTTCTGTTTTTATATGCAATGTTTAATGCTTTTATAGCGGTTAAATGGCATAGAATGATGATTCTGGATGAAATGGTGAATGTGAAGCCCTACCAAGGACAGTGGCTTTCTTTAAAGTTTCTGTGGAAATCATTTAAGTTAGGACTTGTGTGGATTCTATTACTGTTACCATTGGTTGGGGTATTTGTGGGTGTGACCACTTTATTTGAAGGACAGCAAACGGTTATAGCGTTTTCGTCTATTCCGCTTTTAATATTGTTTATTATTGCCTTTTTAATGCTTTTGGGTATGAGTCTGTCATTACCTGCAACTGCAGTAGGCGTTTCTTTGAAAATTAAAGATGCTTTCAAGCTTTCTAAGGGCATACGTTTGCGTTTGTTGGGTACAACATTCGTTGCAGGGCTACCGGTTATGATTGTTATGGCGGTTCTTGGTTTTATTGCCTTCTTTATATTGTTTACAAGCTTAAGTGGTGTGTCTATTCTGCCTGGGGTTTGGGGGTTGGTTGTGTTTATTGCATGTATTGTCATGTTTTTGCTTGCTAGTTTATGGGCTATGTTTGTAGGTATTGGTGTATTGTCCATCTTTTACATGCATTACATTGTACCGCAATTGCCAATGTTAAAGGCAGATGAAGATGTGAAGGATGCGGAGCTAATCGATGCTGATGTCGAATAAGATGATTTCATCTGTATAATGTCATACCTTTAAAATGACTAAAAGGTGTATTTTTTATAGGAATACACCTTTTTTTTGTTCAGTTGTTTATTTGTTCGCTACACTATAAGTATATGTAACATAAAAAGGACTTTAGAGATGATAGCGACTTTTGCAAATAAACTAGAAGTACGCCCAGTACGTAATAGCGCAGCTGATGTGATATTCTATGAACATTCCTTAAGATGCCCTGTAGATGTGTGGTTTGAGAAAAGCGATAAAAACAAATTTGGTTGGGTTATACAGTTTAAAGCGCCAAGAAGTTCTATTTTAGATGAGTTTAGAAATGACATTTTCCGTCAAGCTGTACGCTATATTGAAAGACGTGCAAGAAGGCCTGTAACTGAAGTTTGTTACGATGATATTTTGGAAATGGCAGGTGCGCTGGAAATTAAACAAATTGACGTGCACTAAAATTATCTAAACAATAAATAAAAACAAAAAATGGTGAAAAGAGTATGAATATTCAACAAGTCGTCGAAAATAGAAAAAGGGATGTCCCTAAAATTTCACTGACAGATAATGTCCATGAAACGGTTCGTTTATTTAGCCGTAACTCATATAAGGCGGCAGTGGTTGTGGATGAAAATCAGGCGCTTTGTGGCATAGTAACCGAGCATGACCTAGTTAGGTGTTTGGGGGACGATGGCGAACAAGCAAAACGTGCAAGCGTTGAAGATATTATGACACTTGATTTGGTTGTCTGTACACCTTCAACATCGGTTCAAGAAGCGATGCGTTTAATGTCAGAGCATAAAGTTCATCATTTGCCAGTGGTAGATGAATCGGGCCATATGCGTGGCTTTGTGAGTATGATGGAAGTTATGGTTTCCTTTGTTGAGTCTACATAATTAATAATAATCTAATAAGGGGTTGGGTTGTTTAAAGGGGTTTTGTTATTTACCATTTTGGTATTTTCTTCTTTTAGTGCGCAGGCACAGATGGCTTTTCCGACAGGTGTTTTTTCAAGTCATGTTGGGCGTGATGTAGGTAAATATATTCATGAAGGTCACGTTAAAGGTGCTTTGGTGCGTGTTCGTTGGTCAGAAATTGAAGCCAAGGAAGGGGGTTATGATTTTTCAGCAATTGAAAAGCAACGTAAGCCTGTAGTAGATGCCGGTAAGCAATGGTCACTTGCTGTTATTGCGGGTGCAAATGTACCAAACTGGATGTACAGTAAAACAACTGAAAGGATGGATATTTATTTCAGGCAAGATGCTATCTCGATTATTCCGTTTTGGAATAGTGTGTATCAGGATTCGGTTTCTAAATTAGCAAAAGCTTTGGCAGATAAATATGGAAAAGACCAAAGTCTTATGCTTGTGTACATTCCACAACAAACAAGTAACGGTATTGAAGGTCATTTTAATGGAAATGCCGAGTTTGTATTACGCCAGCAAGGTTTAACTGAATCAAGGTGGGTATCGGCTGGCAA
>NZGE01000054.1 GCA_002689455.1 Magnetococcales bacterium
GGATAAATTTGTACCAGACTTAGCCCTGTTGATGTAACTTTAAACAAATACGACTTATCAACATTTAAAAAACGACCAACCCAGTTCTTATCACTTTCTTTTGGTGTGTGTAACCATAGGTATTTAAAATTGTTATTCATTAAAGCCATATGAAATAAACGTATATCACCCACACTTTTTCGAAATATCTCATCAACATTCACCACAGGCGCTTTGCGAGCATTTAAAGTATATGAAAGTAATGCACTATAATATAAACTCCCTTTATTCACATCATGCTCTAGCACCGCAATCGAGTCTTCTGCATTCACGCCTTCTTTCGGAAGTTCTTTTGCGATTTGCTGAATGTGAATGCTCGGATCATCAAAGCGTTCTGTTAACTGACCAGAAACAAGCGACTGTGCGGAAACAAACACCACACCCACACCTAAAGCAATAACCCATGGACTTTCATAAGCAAGACGGCTCCATTTTGAATTTTTGTACCAAGATGTAACCAAGTACCAAATTGGAATAAGCACAACAAACTGCAGCACTGTAACAGGTAAATCAACACCTTTAAACCAACACAACCCAATTAAAGAAACCACAAAAGCAGCTGGCATCGTTACCCATGATTCAACTACAAAAAACCGATTAAAAAAACCTGATCCTTTATGGAAAACCACCTGCGTTAAAAACACAATAACCGTTAAAGCAAGCCATAATAATTCAAGTGAAGAAAGTGAAATATAAAAGGCATTACTTTGGGTAAACTCCCCCCATAAACCTGCATATAAATAGTAGGAAAGAAGAGGAATGCAAACCACAAACATTGAACCGAATAAATAATCCACCCACTTTTTACTATCAAATAAAGACCTTAAAACATACAAACCGATGAAAATACA
Source organism: Magnetococcales bacterium (assembly GCA_002689455.1). GTDB lineage: Bacteria > Pseudomonadota > Alphaproteobacteria > UBA2136 > UBA2136 > UBA2136. The sequence continues at coordinate 891 of NZGE01000054.1, forward strand.
TGTAACAAAGAAACCAATTTCTCCAAAAGCACAAGCAGTCATAGCCAAAATAAAACTTGAAGGTAAAACTCCAAAACCATGTGGAAACTCTTTTTCTCGGCAAAGGGGCATCATAGCTGCAATAATCACAACCGATAAAATATAATTCTCATTAAAAGATGTTAAATTTTTCACCTCAAAAAATGGATTTAAAACGGTTAATGAAAAAAGTGAAACAACAGCTAATAGCGGTAAGTTTGACCATTTTGTTTGAATATCCGTCATTTTTAATAATCCATCAGCCACAAAAACTAGAAGCACCACATTCAACAATGCAAAAGCCGTTTCTATGTTATTCATAAATAACATTAAAGGGTAAACCATTAACCCTATGGCAAAGCTTGAAGAAGGGTTATATAACGTTGCAACATCAGATGTATCAAGGGTTTTAAGCCATGGTAGTTGGTAAACAAGTTCATCAACATTTAATGGCACATCCCCCCAAACAAAGGAAAGTGTAGGTATAAGAAAAATCAAACCCACAATCGGAAAAGTTAAGCTGTGCTCACCTGAAAGCCCTTCATAACGCGAAAATAATCGCAATAATGAAATAATAACCGCTGAAGCAACAAAAAACCACCAAATAGCGGTTAAAGGCATTCCCCAATTAACACCCACAAGCACCATAAAAATCCACAAGCCAACAGCCGATATGATATTAAACAAACCAGAGGATGCAAAAACTCTTTCAAACAAAGTATGGTTAGCCATTGACCTTCCTGTAAAGAAGTAAAAGAAAATTAACCCCATTAAAGCAATAAATATGTTTAAACTTCCTGTCATTACCCTACCTTTAATATCTGTTTAATTATGATGTGTAGTCATAAAAACCTTTGCCTGTTTTTTTACCTAACCATCCTGCATCTACATATTTACGCAACAAAGGGTTTGGACGGTACTTACTATCGGCAAAACCTTCATATAATACCTCCATAATAGCCAAACATGTATCTAAACCAATAAAGTCTGCAAGCTCTAAAGGACCCATTGGATGCGCGGTGCCCAGTTTCATGGATTGATCGATCGATTCCCTATCTGCAATACCTTCACTTAAAACAAAGCACGCTTCGTTTATCATTGGCATTAAAATACGATTCACAATAAACCCAGGATAATCCTCACTGGTTGCAACTATTTTTCCCATTTTTTCTGCTACAGCTACAACATCTTCATAACATTCTTTTGATGTAGCAATGCCCTTAATCATTTCTACCAATTTCATAATGGGTACAGGGTTCATAAAGTGCATTCCAATGAACTTTTCAGGGCGGTCTGTGTAAGACGCCAATTTTGTAATTGAAATGGACGACGTATTGCTTGCAATATAACTTTCCTTCTTTAACACTTTACAAACATCTTTAAAAATGGAAGATTTAACACTTTCATTTTCACTTGCGGCTTCAATAACCAAATCACAGTTTTCAATGTCATTCACAGATGTTGATGTTTGAATACTCTCTAAAAACTTATTCTTTCGAACCTCATCAAAAACATCCTTAGACACCTGCCTATCCATATTCTTAGAAATGGTACGCAAACCTTTTTCAATAGCAACATCCGAAACATCAACCAACATAACTTCATAACCTGAAATTGCTGCAACATGTGCAATACCAGCCCCCATCTGACCAGCTCCAATGACACCAATTTTTTGAATATCCACCTCAAAACACCTAATTTATTTTTGTTTTATTTGCATTTTAAGGCATAAACACACTTGAAACAAAGGCTTTTCTGGCATATGTTTTCCATGAAAGGAATTTTAACATGGCTTTACTTGACATTTTAGTTGCACCACACCCAACGCTTGCAAAGCGTGCAGAAGAGGTTACAGAAGTGACGGATGAGATCCGTCAAACACTTAATGACATGCTGGAAACAATGTATAAAGCACCAGGTATTGGGCTTGCAGCAAACCAAGTTGGTATTTTAAAAAGGCTTGTTGTAATTGATGTTTCAAACCCCGAAGAAGAAGAGCCAAAGCCATATAAATTCATTAATCCAGTTATTATTGAAAGCAGTGACGATTCTTCAGTTTATCAAGAAGGTTGCTTATCTGTTCCCACATTTTACGAAGAGGTGGAACGCCCTGCCGAAGTCACAGTTGAATACTTGGATGAAACAGGTACCAAACAAACCCTTAAAGCAGAAGGCTTATTGGCCACTTGCATTCAGCACGAGATCGACCATTTAGAAGGTACATTGTTTGTGGATCACCTTTCAAAATTGAAAAAAGGTATGATTGTTAAAAAGCTTACAAAGCTTAAAAAACAAGGTGCATTTAACAAAAAACAAGACACCCATACACTTTAAATTTAAAGGTAAATCGGCATGAAAATTATTTTTATGGGGTCGCCCGACTTTGCAACCCCCACCCTTCAGCAAATTTTAAACAGCAAACACGAAGTTATTTCTGTTTACAGTCAACCACCACGCCCAAGTGGCCGCGGGCAAAAGGTAAATCCAACGCCTGTCCATAAATTAGCTGAGGAAAATAACATCTCTGTTTTCACACCAGAAAAGTTAACACATGAAGAAGTAGACAATATTTTAGAACAACAACCAGACCTAATTGTGGTGGTAGCTTACGGCTTAATTTTACCAAAAAAACTAGTTGAAACAATAACATGCATCAATCTCCACCCTTCTGCTTTACCAAAGTGGCGTGGGGCTGCACCTATGAATTACCCTATCTTAAATGGTGAAAAGCAAACCGATATTTGTATTATGCAAATGGAAAAAGGGTTAGATTCTGGCCCTGTTTACCTTAGAAAAAATTATGAAATTGGTGAAGATGAAACCGCTGGCAAACTGCATGACCGCTTTAAACATGAAGGCGCAGAACTTGTTTTAAATGTTTTAAACCAGTGGGATACATATAAAAATAATGCCATAGACCAAGAAGGTGAAAGTACATACGCGCACAAATTCAAACCTACCGACTTACCTGCCTTGCGTAAAATATATTTCAACAAAACAGCTGTAGAAATTCACAACCAAGTTCGTGGTCTTTCGCCTTGGCCTGGCGCAACCTTTATGCATAACAACCATGAAATCAAAGCGTTAGAAAGCACGCTTAAAATTAAAGGCGAACCAAACCGCAAATTAAGCGAAAAACAGCCGAAAACAGGTGAAATTGTTCACATAGACCCTGAAACAGTATGGGTTCAAGCTAAAAATGACATTATTGGCCTAAAAACTTTACAAAGGTCAGGAAAGCGTGCCATGCCTGTTTCTGAATTTATAAAAGGCTATAACATGCAAGTTGGCGAGGTTTTAAATTAACATGGCCAACCGTCGCATAAAATTAACTGTTGAATATGACGGAACTGAATTTCATGGTTGGCAACGCCAAACAAAGCTCCCTTCTGTGCAGGGTTCTATTGAATCAGCTATTTTTGAACTTACAAAGCAAGAAGTTAATTTATATACCGCAGGGCGAACCGATGCAGGCGTGCACGGGTTAAACCAAGTTTGCCATTTTGACATTGATTGCAAACATAGGCTTTTAACCTTTAAAGACGGCATTAACCGTTTTACACCCCAAAGCATTTCCATTTTAAAAGCGGAAGAAGTAAGTGAAGATTTTCATGCCCGTTTCAGCGCCAAAGCCCGTGCATATGAATTTAAAATTTTAAACCGCCGTAGCCCGTCTGCTATTTATAGAAACCATGCCGTGCATGTGCCATATAAACTAGACATTGAATTAATGAAAGAATCTCTAAAGCCTTTAATAGGTGAACATGATTTTAGCGCATTTAGAAGCAGTGAATGCCAGTCATCTACCCCGCTTTGCAATATGCAAAAAATTGAAGTGTATTCAGAAGGTGAATTTATTATTTTCCACATTCAAGCCGACCACTTTTTACATAATATGATTCGCATTACAGTTGGCACAGCGGCGGACATTGGCCGTGGACATTTACCAGCGAACACATTTGAAAAAATGCTTAAAACAGGCAACCGTAAAGATGGCGGCATTACCCTTGCCCCTGAAGGGCTTTACTTTAAAGAAGTTATTTATAGCGAAGCCGACTATAAAATTATTGAAAGCACAGAAAAATAAAAACCGCCTTTAGGCGGTTTTTATTTTATCGCTAATTAAACTTTTCTTGAAGCGGCACCAAAGTGCACGCACCACGAAACTGGACTGAACAACTGTCGGCCGACTCCAACAAGCAGGTTTGAATATCATCTACCGCAAAAACTTCTGCTTCTGGGTAGGTTTCAACCGCTTCTTTTAATGCATTTTCTTTAAGCGCTTTAACCATATCGGTTAGAGGTGTGCTTATGTCAAATTGTGCATTTAAAGCATGTTGAATGGCTTGCATTTCAGGATTGTGCTGATAATGAATACCATGCGCACGGAAACCATCCAATTCTGTATGCGTAATAATACGTTGTGAAACCTTTGGCGTTACCCGTGTGAAGCGATAATTTTTATTATAGCCAGCACCTTCTTCGCCCATGTCTTCCACCAAATAAATGGAATCCTTTTTGCGAAAACCGGCGATACGGTGATCATCAGACCCTTTAAAGAATCGCTTAACTTTGGTTAAACCATCTGTTTTGGGTTGGTGAAAAACCTTACTTTCGCAAAGTGTGTATTCCATTCCATACTGTTGACGTTGTTGAAACTCTGCTTGGGTGAATATGACAATTGCCATCAAAATTTTTCCTTAGTGAATGAGGTAAAAAAAAGAATGTGTTTCGAACTTATTAAAAAGTTTAAGCAACAACGCTTAACCTTTCAACCGTGAAAATTCATTTTTTTGATAATTAAAAGCGGATTCCGCCATGAACATCATTACGATCAATCACTTCCATACCTTCTGGAAGTTTAAACTGTGGCTGATTTTTTTTCAGCTCACTTTCAACCAAGGTCATCATATCTTGACTTAACCAGTCGGAAAGCCCTTCTTTGCCCGCAATAATTTGCCCCTTACGGTTTATAAGGTAAGTTGTGGGCATACTTTTAGGCTGAAACGCACGCCCCACTAACTCTGTTGAATCTAAAAACGGGTTAATTTCAGTCAAACGGTTATTTTCAATAAATTCTTGAATACGTTCTAGCGTGTCTTGCAGGGCAACAGCAACAACTTCAAAACCACCATCTTTATAACGTTTTTGTAAAAAATTAAAAGCTGGCATTTCCATTTGGCAAGGTTTACACCAAGTAGCCCACAAGTTTAACAGAACAACTTTTCCTTTAAACTGTTCAAGGCTCACAACATTTCCCTGCATGTCCTGCATTTGAAGAGGTGGCACGTTAATAGGGTTTTTATAAAAATCCATCACAGATTCTTGTGCTTGTGCATGCACTGAAAATAAAATGGATAAAATAAAAAGAAATTGTCTCATTGCGCCTATCTTAAAGTTGTACTAAAGTACTTTTATTATAAGAACCAATCGCGAGAACAGCAAATGTTTAAAACAAAAACAATCAAATTCTTAATTGCAATCTCACTTTTATTGCCACTTGCAGCTTGCGGCAACCGCACACCACTTAAAGCACCAGACACAGCTGTGCAGGATTCTGCATCCTTTTAAAAGAAAAGCCCCGTGAGGGGCTTTTTTATACGCTAGTTAGCTGTATTAATTGTTGAGACATGTACACTCTGTATAAACTTTATGACATGCAGGGCACATCGGCCTTGCTTGTATAGGTGATTTCCCAAACGATACTTTTTCGCTTTGATCCAAAATAGCTTCAATATTGATAGGTTTTGTTAAAAGGGCTTTTTGACTTATGTTAGTAGAATTTAGCATAAATACTCCTTATTTAAGGAAAAGAAAAGGTAGCTTACGTCAAAGAGAGTGTAACGCCTGTGACGTTGCATTTCAAGCGTTCAACGTTGAAAATTCCACGCAAGCGCCTGTAGCCCTGGGAAACAGTGTTTAGTTACTGAAAGCGAATGCGGTGTTCAAACACAGCGTCAAGGTCAGGATTAAAGAAACGACAAACCCATTTTGTTTCCTCACCTGGGTTTAAACGTGACTTTTCAGGGTAAGCAGGCCAACGGTCAATTTCTACACCTTTATCGTCATGCAATGTCACAATAATTTTAGGTACTGAAACCGCGACAGTGTTTGTGTTACGTACATAACCTTTAAATGTTAGCACCAATGGTTCGCCATCTTCTAATGTGCGCTCCACGCGGTCCTTTGGAATTTCCAAACCTGTCACCGATTTCGCTTTTTGAACATCTTCAGTTTTAAGACCTAACATCTCATAAAAACCTTTAGATGATGGGAACATTTCTTCAAAGAAACTTTGGGCAAGAAGCAACACACTTATAATAAAGGAGAAAGCCAGAACACCACTTAAAACAGCAATTTTAAGTTTTTTATTCTTACGGGCTAAAGTTGCAACCATTTTAAGCTTTGAATCTTGTGCATCGCTTAAGTTTTCTGGCGCAAGCGGGGCTACTTTTTCAGGCTTATCGGCACGAAAAGCTTCAAAAACAGGCATTTGATGCCAGATATGCTGACATTGTGAACAACGCACTTGACGACCAGCTTCATAGATCTGGTCATTTTGAACACTGTAAGCCGTTCTGCACTTTGGGCAACGAATGATCATTAATTTTTTAGGCCTGTATTATCTTCTTGCAAGTTTCTTTCACATTATGTCAAGCAAGCGCTTTATGCAATCAAAGTTTCAACAAATTACATTTATGACTACAAATGCAACAAATGCTGTGTCACCTTCTTGCAAATAAATAGGCTTTCATGTAAAAATACCCCCTATCAAAATTTGACTATAAAGGGTGGCTCATTGATCAACTTTAACCATGTAGCTTTTAAATATCGCAAAACCGACGGCAGTGCCGATATTGAAGCTGTGAAGGACATTAACTTGAACATTGAAGAAGGTTCATTCCACTTTTTATCTGGCCCTTCTGGCGCTGGTAAAACAACCCTTTTCCGTATGATGTATGGTGATTTATTACCAACGGTGGGTTCTGTAACGCTTTTCAATAAAAATGTTTCTCGCCTTTCGCGTGATGAAATTGCGCATACACGCCGCCGTATGGGCATTGTGTTCCAAGACTTTAGACTTCTTGAACATTTAAATGTACGTGAAAACGTTTCTCTTCCACTTTCATTGCACGGCAAACTCACATTCGAACAAGAAAAATGTGTTGATGAAATTTTAGACTGGGTTGGCCTTGGCGACAAGCTGGACAAACACCCAAGCTTTTTAAGTGGTGGTGAAAAACAGCGTGTTAGCATTGCACGTGCCGTTGTTAACCGCCCTCGTCTTTTGGTCGCAGATGAACCAACAGGTAACGTGGACGCTGCAATGGGGCAGCGCATTATGCACCTATTCACCGAGCTCAACAAACACGGTACTACAGTGGTTGTTGCGACCCACGACAAAGACCTTGTGAACAGCTTCCCTTACCCATGTATTTACCTAAAAGATGGTCGTATTGTTGCAGAAAACTTAAAAGATGTTGACCCAGCGCAAACACCAAACACACCTAAAACAGACTCTACAGGAAAGGTTGCCTAAGCCATGTTTAAACCGCTTGCAAAAAGTGCTAAAAAAGCTCTCTGCCTTAAAAAAGACAGTGTTTTTAAACTTCTTGTCATTATGACAGTTCTTTTGGGTTGGTTATCCGCTGTGGGCAGTGGTGGCTTAGTGGGTTTAGAAAACTTATACAAGCAATGGCAACTTGAACAAAGCAGCCAAATTAGCGTTTATCTGTTGGCCGATGCCAACCAAGACGAAATTAAAAAGCTCTCACGCGAGCTTGAACTGGTTCAAGGCGTTATTTCCATTCAAAAGGTCAATCAGGAAGAGACCAAGTCACTGCTTGAACCTTACTTTGAAGGCGAAGGTGACTTTCCACTCCCTATTATCCTTGATGTTCAAGTGAACGACACACTCAAGCGTGATGTATTTGATGCTAAAGTTGCAAAAACATTCCCAGAAGCCGAAATTGATGATGCAAGGTCCTTACTTGTAACCGTTAGCAAAGGCGTGCGCTTTGCACAGGCTTCTACCTTTGGCTTTGCACTTATTTTATTTATGATTATGGCTTTACTTGTTTCCCTAACCGTAAAAGCAGGCTTACGTGGACAAAAGGATGCCTTAGCTGTTTTACAATATGTAGGAGCAACGGACAGCTTCATCACAAAACTGGTTGTACGCCAAGTTTTACTACGCAGCCTTGTGGGTTGGCTTTTCGCGGGCGGCTTTGCTTGCCTAACCCTTTATGTCATGGGGGAAGCTTATCCAAACTTTAAAATATTCCTAGACCAAGGCGTTTATGTTGGAACAATGCTCACACCACTGGCCTTGGTACTGGTTGCTGTTATTGCAGCTTGGTTTACAAGCTTTGGCGTTGTTCAAAAGGCGCAAAAAAGTGCATAAGCTTTTTAAAATCGCCACAACCTTCGGGTTTGTTTTGGCATTTCTATATGTTTACTTGCTTGCAAGTTTTGCCTTACAACTCCCTAAAACCGAGCATTTAAGCTGGGTTGAGAAAGTAGATGGCATCGTCGTTTTCACAGGCGGTAGCAACCGCATTGAAACAGCCCTTTCGTTCTTAAAGGACGGCTATAACGTTCCTATTCTCATCAGCGGTGTTAACCCAAGCGTCACTGAAAAAAAACTCCTCAGCACGATTAAAAAAGAAAAGCATAGCTTAGTGACTTTGGATTATCAGTCTCTTTCCACTTTAGACAATGCCCGCATGACAGCCTTTTGGGCTGAAGTCAACGACATTGATAAAATTGGTCTTATCACCAGCTATTACCATATGCCACGCAGCTTATTTAACCTTAAACGTGCAGGTGTTGAAAACACCGTGTACCCCATTGCTGTCTTCCCTGAAAAAATGCCTATTTCCTTTATGGTGCGCGAATTTCACAAGTATTTACTCACCCGCCTTTACATCATCTAACGCATTATTTTATAAAATGCCTGTTTTTATGGCTTAGTTCTTGCGTCATTCCCCATAAATAATTTGACAGGGCTATTGTGAAAATTCAAACTAATGTAATGATGATAAAAATGACAAAAATTTCGTACTTAATGGGAACTTTATTGCTTGTGGGATGCGTTTCAAGCATTCAAAACCTTGCACTTAATAAAGAACAAAAACCTGAAAGCACTGTATCCACCACGCCTGAAAAACCAAAAACAGTCAAAATTACTCATGCACCACAAAAAGCCGCCGAACGCCCTGTGGACGTTGCACCTTTGGTGAGCAACTATTTAGCTGCCAAGTTTAGCGAACATGAAGGCCGCGTTGCGGACGCCGCCTTCTTTTACGACCGCGCTGAAGTTGCAGACCCTGAAAACAAAAACCTGAAAGAGAAAGCTTTTTCATTACAACTAGCCCTTGGCAACATGGAAGAAGCAATTCGCCTTTCAAAGGAAATGATCACCAAAAAAGACCCTGCCCCAATCAGCTACATATTATTGGGTGCAGATGCGCTAAACCATAACCAATTAGACGATGCAAAACGCTATTTCGAGCAAGCAAAGTCCATCTCTCCAATGCTTTTACAATTCCATGTGGTGCAAGCCTACATTGACCTTGAAGAAGGTAAAAACATTGATGAAGTGATGGCAAAAATTAAAAAGCTACCACCTATGGAAGGGTTAACAGCCGTTCGCCATTACCATATGGGTCGCCTTTATGAAAAAGCAGGCAAGCTAGACATGGCGCAGCGTGAATATGAGTTTTCACTTGAAACAGATGCAGGATCATCCTTCACAGTCATGGCTTTAGAACGCCTTTACCATAAAACAAATCAACCTGAAAAAATTCAACATGCCTACGATATGTTTTTAAAAAGCAGCCCTGACAATGTCATGCTGAATCTTTCAGAAAAACGCCTGAAAGAAAACGCACCATATGAAAAAGCCGAACCAACCCTTCAACAGGATGTTTCGGGCTTGGTCTTTGAACTATCCACCCTCATGTCAGCCCAAAAGCTTAACTTAGCAGCTGCACAACTTATTCATACCAGTTTACTGCTTGACGAAAATAACGATTTTTATATTTTCTACAAAGGTATGCTTGAAGAACAAAACGGCGCTTACGAAACAGCTATTCAAACATACAACAGCATTTCAAAAGACCAAAACACTTGGTTAGGTGGACAAATCCGCATTTCAGATATTTACAACAACCAAGGCAAAAAAGAAAAAGCCATTCAGCTGATTGAAAGCTTACAAAAGGAAAACAAGCAACCAATCTTAAACCGCATTTTGGCTGAAATGTATTACGCTGATGAAAACTATGCAAAAGCCATTGAAATTTACGATAGCATTCTAAGTCAAGAGCCCGAAGATGTAAGCAAGGCTGGCACCAGTGACTTCTGGATGTATTTTGCACGTGGCACAGCTTACGAGCGCCTAAAACAATACGACAAGGCTGAGGAAGACCTTATGAAGTCCCTCACCCTTCAACCCAACAACCCAACAGCTTTAAATTATTTAGGCTACATGTGGCTAGAACGTGACCAACATTTAGATGAAGCCTTCAGCCTGATTGGTAAAGCGCTTGTGATGCGCCCGAATGACGCTGCCATTCTGGACAGCATGGGCTGGGTTCTTTACAAAAAAGGTGAATATAGCAAAGCGGCCATTTACCTTGAACGTGCGGCAGAAAAATTACCAGACGATGCCACCATTAGCATGCACCTTGGCGATGTTTACGAAAAGCTTAACCGCTTAGAAGAAGCTTATTTAAACTGGCAGCGCGCCCTTAAATTGGAGCCTGAAACACAAGAAGATGTGAAACATATCCAAGAAAAACTCAATAAAGTGAGCGCAAAGCTAAAAAAATAAAAAAACAGTATTGACAAAAAGCCCTTTAAAATATACTTTAACCCTCGCTTGTGTAGCTTAATACAAGCAACTCCTGCTGGGGTGTAGCCAAGCGGTAAGGCAACGGTTTTTGGTATCGTCATGCGTAGGTTCGAATCCTACCACCCCAGCCATTTATTTATTTTTCCCCGTCCAATAAAATCCACTAGACATAAGTAATATAAGGCTTTATCCTTGTTTGTTAGTCCGAGGTTGTCCATTGCGACCTCGTGGTATCCAGCATAAATGCGGGTACAAGTGCGGGTACATTTTCAGATATACCCGAAAAAACGGAATTAACGAAAAGGATGTACCCGCAAAATGACAAATGAAGCTGACTTTGTTGAGCTTAACGATGCTCAGCTCGAAGAAGTGAAATATTTGAGACAGTATGCACTGGAGATGTCAAAAGAACGTTTTGATACTGTCAAAAGAGCAATTAATCTAGCCTTTATCATTAATTCAGGAGGGCTAGTCTCTATTCCTGTGTTCATTGAAGGGGATATGAGTAACTTGTATAAAGGTGCTGTTTACTTCTCTGTCTTTTTATTTATTTCGGGAATAGTTCATAGTTTTCGTTCGTATTGGCAGCTGGCTGATGGGTTTGATGCTCTTTCACAGCGAGCCTTATGTCAAAAAAAGGAAGAAGAAGCAAGGCTTCTCGATCTTGCTAATGATAAATACAAATCGGCTCATGACAAATGTGGCGGTGCGGTTTACTCATTTCTTATCTCATGTATATGGTTAATTTTTGCATTAACCTTTTTTATAAATTAAGGAGATTCACAATGCCTTTAACTCATATTCAATGCAAAAACGCTAAAGCTCGATCAAAAGCCTACAGACTGCCTGATGGTGGAGGTTTGTTTCTATGGGTAACTCCAACAGGTAGTCGTATTTGGCGTATGCGCTACCGTTTCCCTAAAGGCGGTAAGGAAAACACTATTTCCCTTGGCAGTTATGATATTCTTAAGCTTGCAGAAGCTCGTGAAAAGCGTGCAGAGATCAAGAGAATGATTGCCGAAAACATAAACCCCATGACTTCTAAGCGTGAAGAACTTGAGAACGTGAAGGAAGAGCTAGCCAATACTTTTAAGGATGTTGCTCGCAAATGGTATGAATTCAATAAACATAAGTGGACTGAGCGTAATGCTGGTTATGTTTGGCGTCGTTTGGAGCAGAATATGTTCCCGTACATTGGAAATGTGCCTATCACGCAGTTGAAGCGAAAGCAGATTATTGAAGCGATTCGGCACAAAGAAGATGAAGGACATAATGACTTGGCTCATCGCCTCGCTCAGTATAGTAGGCAAATATGTAGCTATGCTGTACATGAGGAGATTATAGAGAGTAATCCAGCCTTAGAGTTGACTGAATCACTTAAGAAGTACAAGAAAGAACATCATGCAGCGTTAGAGGCACACGAGATACCGCATTTCTTGAGAACCCTTGAACGAAATGATGCTAGGCTGTATGCCACCACCCGTTATGCTATTAAACTACTTATGCTTACTTTTGTGCGTACAAATGAGTTGATTAACGCCCGCTGGGAAGAAATTGATTTTAATAACGCTCAGTGGACAATTCCTGCAGAGCGTATGAAAACACGTGTTCCTCACATTGTTCCGTTATCTACACAAACCCTAGAGCTGTTTAGGTTGCTTTATGAGATGCACGGTAATAGAGAGTTTGTGTTCCCTAACCAAGTAAACCCACGTAAGACAATGAGTAATAGCACCATCCTACGTGGACTATATCAACTTGGCTATAAAGGTAAGCTTACTGGTCACGGTTTCCGTGCGACAGCTATGAGTGCTATTCAAGAGAAATTAGGTTATCGATATGAAGTGGTTGACCGTCAACTTGCTCATGCACCTAAAACAAAAGTACAGGCAGCATACGATAGGGCTAAATTCTTAGATGAGCGTACCAAGATGATGCAAGAATGGGCGGACTTTATAGACGAATGTGCCTCGTCAGGGAAAATTATAAAAACAAACTTTGGAGGTTAAAATGATTATTATACCTAAACATGGAACACTAACATTTGAACAGTGTGCTCAAATACTTACCTTAAGCCAAAGAAACTATGGACCTTTTATTCTTCCAAACGAAACTGCGCAAGAACGAGACACTAGACACGAAGAGAATCGTAATATCATGCGAGAAGCTATTGCCAACGGTAAATTAGATACAGTTATATTGGACTTTGACGAAAATGAAATTAATTTTTTTGATATTAAAGATTTTTTAAGGTGGGCTACAAAGCGCGGAACTTATACACTTCCAAAAGAAATTCATCAACAACTTGTTGATATATACAAAGAGCAAAAAAATAAAGAATTCATTCAGAAAAAACAAAAGAAAGGAGAATATAGTACTCCTGAGATGATGTTAATGGATATGGCCATAAATGAATTTTGGCTTGATTTCATAGAAGGGGAAA
>NZGE01000055.1 GCA_002689455.1 Magnetococcales bacterium
AAAGGGTCTTCACCGCCATCTATCATTCGGGCAAACCAATATAGTGCCCCATCCGTATCACTTCCACGGATAGACTTATGCAAGGTGGATATCATATCATAATGTGCTTCACCGCTTTTGTCGTATATTGGTTTTTTCTTATTTAAAATACGTTCAACATCTTTTTGAGAAAGTTTTTTTGAACCAGCAACGCCGTATAATGTTTCAACAAGATTTAAAAAATAACGTGCATCACCCGATGCCAACTGAATAATAAAGTCAGTGGAGTTATCTTCCCATGGAAGATCACCTTTAAGGTTTATGACCTTTTGTAAAATAGCCTCAAAATCTTGTGTGTCTAATTGTTTTAAAGTCAACACTTGTAATCTTGAAAGCAATGCGCTGTTCAATTCAAAGGAAGGGTTTTCAGTGGTTGCACCAACTAAAATAATTTCTCCAGATTCCACATAAGGTAAAAAAGCATCTTGTTGTGACTTGTTAAACCTGTGTATTTCATCGACAAACAGAACGGTCAGATCGCCCATTTCATGACGTTTCACAGCTTCTGCTGCAATTTTTTTTAGGTCTGCCACACCGCTAAAAATGGCACTTATTTGTTCAAAATGGGCATCAAAACTGGATGCATAAATTTTAGCAAGCGTTGTTTTACCACAACCAGGAGGCCCCCAAAAAAGAAGTGACTGAGGTGTTTTTGACTGAATAATACGTCTTAACACACCCTCTTCATCTAGCAAATGTGCTTGGCCGAAGACATCGTCCAACGTATGTGGTCGAAGCTCCTCAGCCAAAGGCACTTTCCCTTTTTGAAATAAACCACTCATTTTTACTGCACAATAACTCTGTGAATGTTACCACCACGTTCGTAAACCACTTGCCATGCATTAGGTCTACGACTTACAGCCGTTTGAAGGTCTTTCATTGTTCTGATATTTTTCTTGTTAATGGACACAATAATGTCCCCTTCAATCAGATCAACCATACCAAAGCCACGGCGACTTGGTGCACCAACAACCACAACACCTTCCGTGTTAAATGGCAGACCTAGCTCATCGTTTAATGCAGGTGAAAGTGGTTCAAATGTATAACCTGCAAGTGGGTTAGACCCTTGAACAGTGTATTGTTCTGCCACGCGACGGTCAGGCAATGCACCCAACATAACACTTGAAACATACCCCTTACCTTCACGCCAAACATCCATATTATATGTCTCACCTACATAAGATGACGCAATACGTGCATTTAAAACACCCATAGTATCAACCTCTTTCCCATCAAATGACAAAATAATGTCACCAATTTGAAGGTTCGCTTTCGCAGCTGGGCTGTCGGGCACAATTTCGTTAATAAGAACACCATAAGGACGGCTTAATTCAAGTTGAACAGCTAAGTCATCTGTTACATCCTGACCTGCCGCACCAAACCATGGTCTTGTAATTTTACCCGTTGTTAAAACACTGTTTAAAGTCACACGAACAGCATTTGCAGGAATGGCAAAGCCAACACCTTGGCTTCCACCTGTTTTAGAATAAATGGCTGTATTCACACCAACAAGCTTACCTTCACTGTCCACCAAAGCACCACCTGAATTACCAGGGTTAATTGCGGCATCGGTTTGAATGTAATTTTCATAATGCCCTGTACCAAGGTTACTGCGCCCCAACGCACTTACAATACCCATCGTTACACTTTGCCCCACACCAAAAGGGTTTCCTAAAGCAAGAACAACGTCACCCACTTCAATTTCATCACTATCGGCAAAGTCTAAATATTTAAATTGAGCAGTATCACGTTCATCCTCTAAAATAATTTTCATCACAGCAATATCGCTGTTTTTGTCAGCCGCAATAAATTCAGCTGCCATTTCGGTTCTGTCGCCAAATACCACACGAATAGAAGTTGCATCTTTAACTACATGATAATTTGTAACAATATAACCATCTTCCGTAACAACAACACCAGAACCTAAGGAACGTTCAATGCGTTTTTTCATACGGCCAGAAATGCCTTCTTGGTTAAAGAACTGATTAAAAAATGGGTCATCTAAAAAAGGGTTTAATGTTCTGGCAACAACTTCTTTTTCTGTGTAAATGTTCACAACAGCAGAAGATGCTTTTTTAACAGTATCCGAAAAGCTTGCACGCAGCCCTAACATATTGTCACGCGCATGGGCATGACCCACAACACCAAATACAACCGCTAACATAGAAAAAACAAAGATAAATCGTTTCATTTCGACCCCTTTTATTATTTGTGTGAAATAAACAGGTTGGAAGTATAAAACGAATGTGCTTAAGACGCTAGTGCCTTATTGAAAAAATCGAGTCTTTTTTGTACAGATTCGCTTTCCATAACCATAAAAGGCTTAGGCCCTAGAACTTTATACGCTCCATCTTGGCTTTTTTGCAAAGTAAAGTTATGTAAAACGCCCTTTGCGCCAGGGTCAAGAAATGCTGCAAGATGGAAAAGTGAGCCTACAATTTTTGCATGCTTAATATCTTCTAATGAAACAAGACCTTTAATTCGATTTAAAAATTCTGGCTTAACTTCGTCATCATGTGCAAAGTAAACCGTCAAGGCCAGCTTTGCACGGTCTTCATGTGAACAGGCCACAAAGGGGCTACCATAAACAATTTCAAATGTTGTTGAAGCACGGAACGTGTATTGTTCGCGCCATGCAACGTCACTAAACAAGGCTGCCGCTTTCAATAAACGGTAAGGAATTTGTGGCAAAATTTCATGCGCCCATTTTGCTAACTGTCTTGCGTAGGCAATGCCTCGCCCATCACGTTCTGCAATATCTCTTGCATAAGATATAAGAGGGTCTTTACCAACACCGCCTTTTTCAATTTGTGAAAAGAAAATACCCTCACGTATACCAAAGGATGCAAAGCGAACGCGTTCAAATGCCCCGTGCTGCAACAGTGCTGTGAGTGCCGCTGCCCTGTATGGCATAACATCTTCATAACCAGCTGCAAGGTGTGAAACTTTCTGACTAATTTCACCTTTTAAAAACTTTTCGCAATAAGCAATGGCTTCATTTTTAGGGATACTATATGCATGAAGAATATGCATAGGATAATCCGTTTCTGTCATGTGTAAACTTGCAATGGAACGCATACCAGCACCTAACGCTACAAGGTCTGTCATTTCTTTTTCTTTAAGCCAATCAACATCGTTTAAAGCTTTTTTAAGTATTTCCACTGCTTTAAACGGGTCATTTCCACTTAACTTTTGCAAACTTAAAACACCAAGCGGTAATGAAGCAAAGTCACCTTTTGTATCAGTTTCGCATATATCTAAACTGCCACCTCCAAGGTCCATCACCAAGCCAGAGGCATCGGGCAAACTTGTTACACCACCTTCAGCACTTAGCCTTGCTTCCGCTTCACCCGAAATCACTTCAACATGCAAACCTGTTTTCTGACGCACCATTTCAACAAATGCTGAACCATTTTTAGCCTCACGCACTGCACTGGTTGCTGTTGCAATAACCGTTTTAACGGAAGATTGTTCACAAACCCATAAAAACCATTCAATAGCATTTAATGCCCTATTCATACGTGTTTCATCAAGTGAAAAATCGCCTTCGCCTTTTTCCAAAGCAAAACGAATACGTACTTTATGGTTTAAAAATAAATGGGGGTATAAACCTTCATCGTATACAACAAGACGCATAGTACTTGAACCAATATCAATAACAGCAAACCGACCACATGCATGTGGCACTTCGTTTGGGTAAATAAATTTTGGTTTAGCGTTTAATTTCATGTGTAACAATATAATTCAATTCAAGACGATTCAAAAATAAAAATAGAATTTAACAAGAATGCCAAGTTGTAAATAGGCAATAATTACAGAATTTGCTTCGCCAGCGGAATTGTTACCTTACGCTTTTCTTCCAATGAAAGTTTATCCAATTTATTTAAAACATCTCTTAAAGAACTCACACTTCTTTGTGCATTTTTGACGATATATTGAATAACTTTAGGCTCCAAAAACATTTGCTTATCGGAAGCCATTTTAACCAATAAAACCTCCAAGTGTGCTTCTGTAGGCTGCTTTATTTCAATTTGCGGCGCCGTTAACAAACGTGATTTTAAATCAGGTAAAATATCCAGCGCAGCCACGGGCTTATTTGAAGTTACAAGCAAACTACCACCAAAACTTTTAATGTGGTTATATAAGTGAAAAAGCTTTTCTTGATCTGTTGAATTTAATGTATCTAACCCATCACAAACAACGTGTTTTTCACTTGTAAGCTCTAACGTTCCTTGCACCCACTCCTCATCAAAAAACTGTGCATTGATGCGTTGTTGGTGAATATGCAAAATATGCGACTTTCCCAACCCCTCTTCACCGTAAACAACCAAAACATCACCAGACGTTTGTGGGAAAGCTTGAACAGCAAGGTAAGCTTCATGATTTGTTGGAAGCACCATAAAGTTCTCCAAGCTCATGTCCACACTTTCAGGAAAAGAAAGAATAATTTGCTTTGCTTTTTGCAATGTTTATTCCTCGTAATCTTCCATTGTATAGTCAACAGGACCTAAGAATGGATCATTCTTAAACGATATTTTCCAAACCATTGGCATTGAAGTTTCTTCAATTGCAACGCCCAACTCTCCCAATGACTGTTTAAAGGTGTTTTTATCACCATAAAAGTCAACTTGGAAGACACTATCCTTCACGTTTAGAACACGTAACTTGAATTCTTTAACTGTATTCAAAGAGACAACTTTCGTTTGAAGCTTTTCAAGGTCGGAAGGGTCTTGCGGTTTAAATCTCAAGAAAATGCGTCCTGGTTTATCAACCTCAATTAAGTTTTCATCACGTTTATGATCACCTACACGAGAAAGAATATCTTTCATCGCAACATCTAAATAGCCTGCTAATTTTTCTTCATCAGGATAGCCATCAAAAAGAACCAACCCATCAATTGGCACTGAATAAATAACAGGTTCAACCAGTATATCCTCTTCAAACCAATTTGCAGAAACATCTAAGTAAAAACCGTCATATCGGCTTGCAAGTTTGGCATGAACAACCAACGCCGAACCCGCATCATAATTATTTGCCAATGACGTGATAAGATCACCCGCACCCAGCATAGCCAAACGTGCCGATAAGGTATTAGACTCTTTTGTACTTCCTTCTGGTAAAATAAAGTCAAAAAATGTATTGCTGTTTTTTGTTCGCTCTAAAGCATCTCGCACAGGGTTTGCTTTTTCCCACAACACAAAATTAGAATCGAATTCATACACAGGGATTAATAAAACTTTACCACCAGATGAACGACTATAAGGTACACCATATTTAGCCAACACATCTTTAACAGCATCTTGCCTATAAAAAAGGTGAACAGACGCTTGGTAGTAAGATGTGATTTCTTCATGATCAATAACAGCTTTATAGAACATATCATCCACACGGGCACGGTTTAAAAGCTGGGCGTGTACCCCCCATGTTTTTCTGGGTGTAATTTGTTTTAACAACCTTGCAAAACCATCTTTTTTCGCTTTATTCAGCGCACGTTCTCGCATAGAAAAGATAGGGCCATTATATTCCTTAACCTCAAAGTTTTTAACAACAAAGGTTGGTTCACGTACAGCAAGGTCGCCATTACCTTGCGCTTTGGCATGCGAAGTTACCAATAAAAGAAACATACAAAAAACGAAAAATTGACTCATAAAAGTCAATTTAACGGCTTTAGCATGTGATTTTAATTCTAAATGCATTAACTTAATTATTCCAAACCTTCAACATAGTCGCTATATGCTTCCGCTGTCATATGTTCTTTAAGTTCAGATTTATCCTTCAATTTAATTTTAACCAACCACCCGTCATCAAATGGATGTTGATTAATTTGTTCTGGTGATTCTTCAAGGTCTTCATTCACCTCTACAACCTCACCTGAAACAGGGCTGTAAACTTCACTGGCAGCTTTAACAGATTCAACCACTGCAATTTGCTCACCCACTTCAGCTTGATCACCCACTTGTGGGAGTTCAACAAATACCAAGTCACCCAATGAATCTTGTGCGAAATCACTAATGCCTAGCGTTGCAATATCACCGTCTACACTCACCCATTCATGTTCAGCGGTGTAATATAAATTTTCACGAATTTCAGACACGTTACAATACCTTTCCAACCACATAAAATTTTTGCACATTATAGGCATTCAAAGCTTAAAAACTCAATAAAAATATAAGCTATCTTTTTATACTTGAATTTCACCGACAAAAAGAGTAGTTGTATACATAAGAAGTTTACTTAATTACCTTTTTCTTACACGCCTCAAAGGAGGTTCTTATGTTTAACGCACTTTTTGCAATGCTTATATCTTCCATTCTTATTTTAGCGGTCACCCTTTATGTAACACGAAATAATTTGCCGTTTATTTGGACTTCACGAGATGTTCGTGAACTTAAAAAATGGCTAGATAAAATGGGTGCAGAATCTCACGGTTTTAGATGTGGTTATTACTGCATTTTTGGTGCGGAGATGAAAACACTGGCGACGTTTAAATGTGATGACAAAAACAACCTATATATTAACAGTACGTTAATTGATATACCAACTTCATTATACCACAAAATGAATATTAAAAGGCTTAAGCCACATATTAAAACGTTACCAACACCTGAGGATATGTAACAAATAATGCATCGATACCAAACCCTGCTTTATGCGGGGTTTATTTTTTGTAAAAACGTAAACTTGTTACTTTCGCTTTCAACTGTTTGCCCCTCACAACCACAAAAACTTCCTTAGCAGGTTGAATGTTATGTACGTTTAACAAGGCAAAGCCTATAGCCATATTCAGTGTTGGTGAGTATCCACCACTGGTTATTTCACCAAGCGATTCACCTTTCTCGTTAACAACTTGGCTATGAACACGTGCAATACCCTTATCAAGAAGCTTTATACCAACAAGTTTACGCTCCACACCAGATTGCAACTGACTCATAATCACTTCAGACCCCGCAAATCCATCGTGGTTTTTCCATATAATCCATGAAAGGCTTGCTTCAACAGGGGTCATATCATCTGTTAAATCTTGCCCGTAAAGTGGCAAACCAGCTTCCAATCGCAACGTATCTCTCGCGGCTAAGCCAACAGGTTCCACCCATTCATTTTCGCTTAAAGCATTCCAAAGTTGTATGGCGTGTTTATCGTCTACACTTATCTCAAAACCATCCTCACCCGTGTAACCACTTCTTGTTACATAACAAGCAATACCAGCAACATTCATCGTATGAAAGCTCATAAATTTAAGTAGTTGAAGGTCTACGTCGGTTAGCTTCTGCAAAACCATTTCAGCTTTAGGCCCTTGTAACGCAATTAAAGACCTGTTGGGTAATTCTTCAATATGAATAGACTGTGGTAAATGCTGACGCAGAAACCTTATATCTTTTTCTTTACACGCCGCATTCACGACAATATACATTCTATTTTCCGATATTCGAGTTGCGATTAAATCATCAACAATACCGCCTTGTTCATTTAATAAATGTGTATAAACACTTTTGCCAATAGCCTTAGCTGGAAAAGATGTTGGCGTAATACGACTTAAATGCTGATCGACATTTTCCCCAACTAAAAACAATTGCCCCATATGAGAAACATCAAACAACCCTGCATGCTCACGGCACCATAAATGTTCTTTAATTGTTCCCATTGAATATGAAATAGGCATGTCATAACCTGCGAAATTTGCCATTTTAGCTTGCAAGTTTTTATGAATGCTGTGTAAAGGTGTCTTGCTTATTATTTTTTCCATGGCATAATTGTGAAAAATTTTACTAAGCTGTGCAAGCAAATATTTATAAGGGGAAATAATAAAATGCCATACGAATTGGTTACATCTGGCGGACAAATACACCAAAACAGTCGCTTTCCGAATGTGTTTTTAGGCGGAAGCTGCAAAGGTCGCGACTGGAGATTAGATTTTTACCGCCGTTTTACGGACGCAGATGTAACATTTATTAATCCTTCCCGCGGTGATTTTCCAAAACCTGAAATTGCGCCTGGTGAACATGCACGCCAAGTTGCATGGGAACGCCAAGCCCTTGGCGCTAGTGACATTGCAGTTTTCTGGTTGGGTGAAGGCCTTGCAAACCAAGCGACACGCGTTGAAATTGGCTTTGCACTGGGGCAAGGTAAAACAGTTCTTATTGGCGCTGAAGATGGTTTTCTTGGTGGAGAACATTTAACAGCATTTAGCGGACTTGTAATTTCATCCAGCTTAGAAGGTCTTATGAACCGTTTCTCAAGCTGGTATCAGCAACACCTTCAAAGTAAATAGAAACTTAAAAAAGGTTCACATATGCGCTACCAACCACATACAGCAAATGAAATAAAAGAAATGCTGAAAAACATTGGCGCAAAGAATGTAAATGGACTTTATAACTATGTTCCTCAAGAGGTTTTATTAACATCCTTCATTGAAGGCCTTCCAATGGGCCAAAGCGAAATGGATGTAGAGGCCGATATGCAAAATTTAGCAGAAATGAACCATCAAACATCTGATGGCCCATTTTTCCTTGGTGCTGGCTACTATAGACACCATATTCCTGCAACCGTTGACTATATTATTCAGCGTGGGGAATTTTTAACATCATACACGCCTTACCAGCCAGAAGTTGCACAGGGTACGCTCATGGCTATTTTTGAATTTCAAAGCTATATTGCAAAGCTTACAGGACAAGAAATTGCAAATGCATCCATGTATGATGGTGCAACTTCACTTGCAGAAGCGGTGCTTATGGTAAACCGTATTCAAAAAAGCAAAAAAACAAGCGTGTGCATTCCTGAACCTTTACACCCACACTATAAAGAAACCCTAAGCACGTACTTAACGCATACAGAAATAAAGTTAGATGCGCACGTATCTGAAAATACATCTAGCATCATTGTTCAATACCCCAACTTTCATGGCGAAATACCGAACCTAGAAAAATACCGTAAAATTTGTGATGACAATGGCGCATTACTGATTGTATGCATCAACGAGATTGTATCCCTTGGTTTGTTGCCTGCACCAAGCTGTGCGGACATTGTTGTAGGTGAAGCTCAAAGCATTGGCATTCCACTTTCATACGGTGGCCCTGCCCTTGGTTTTTTTGCATGTAAAAAAGAATATATACGCCAATTACCAGGAAGAATTGTGGGCAAAACTGAAGATGCTTCCGGTAAAAGAAGTTTTGTACTTACCTTAAACACACGTGAACAACATATTAGACGTGACAAAGCCACATCGAACATTTGCACCAATGAAGGTTTATGCGCTTTAGCTTTTACAGTGCATGTTAGCTTACTTGGAGAAACAGGTTTCAAAAAACTTGCACTTGTAAACCACGCAAAAGCTCAAGCGCTTGTAAATGAACTTAAAAACATTAAAGGCATTAAAGTCCTTAACAAAACATATTTTAATGAATTTGTCATTCAAACAGAAACAGATGTTAGTAAAATTATCACACACCTACAAGAAAGTGGCATTATTGCAGGTTATGAAATAGCACCTCAAAAAATGTTGGTTTGCGCCACTGAAATGACCACCCAGAAAGATGTTCAGCAATTTACGCATGCACTTAGCAATGCCATCAATCTGTAATCAATAATTGCTTATTTTTTATGCAATACCTATAATTAAGTTATAAAGCGATGTCTAATAACATATTAGGAGGACATTCTATGAGTGAACAACTCTGGTCTGAGGACGATCTCTTAGACAACGATACACTTCATGTACACGTTGTCGAAACTACCGACGCTATAACAGGAAAAACTATATTTATCGCCATGGGTGATGATGAGACACGCATCATTGGTCGAGGTGAAACATGTGAAGACGCTGTTGTAGATTTGGAAACTAAGCTATTTGAAGAAGTAGAATTAATGGATTTTGATGACTACTTCGACGAACTGGAACTTGCAAGCTAAGGAGGTGACCACCCTATCTCATTTAAAGCATAACGCCTTTAAATGTCGGGTCACCAAAAAGCTGTGAAGCTCCTTGAGGCCCAATGAAACTTACGACCAAAAGTTCAATGAATGGGAGCCATGCCATAAAAGTTAAAACAAAACAAAAATAAAAATGTTTAATAAAGATCGGAAGA
>NZGE01000056.1 GCA_002689455.1 Magnetococcales bacterium
CCTAAAAAACAAATTTTTAATATATTTTTTATGAATTTACAGGTTGAAATTGACAAATTTATCAACCATTTCTTATGTATAGACAAATTGTAAAGGGCGTTCCATTGGAAATTTTATACTCAGCGATTGAGCAAAAACAGGCCGAACTTGAAGAAAGTTTGACCACCATACACCAACGCCAAGAGCAACTTAGGCAAGATTTTGACTGCCAAGACAACCCAGAAAAATTCACTCAAAATGACAGTGCATGCATTCAACTGGCTGAGTTAGCTGAACAAGAACGCACGGTCCTTGAAGAATTTAATATTCTTTCTATGATTTCGAAAACTGATGGTGATTTTGAAGATATTCGACTAGCCGCCCGTGATGCACACACCTGCATTATCGACGAAAACGAGTTTGGCACAACACTCAGCACTGAAGAGGCGCGGTTAAATAATTTAGCTGATCAAAGTGATAATAAATATCAAGATCTTATTATTGAATACAAACGCCTTAAAAAAATGCCACCCGACCATTTATCACAGGAAGAACTTCTGAGACTTTATATGAGTGCTGAACGTAAAATTGCCAAAGAAAAAATGCGACGTGATTTATTCACCCTTATGGCGGAACG
This sequence comes from Magnetococcales bacterium, assembly GCA_002689455.1. Classification (GTDB taxonomy): domain Bacteria; phylum Pseudomonadota; class Alphaproteobacteria; order UBA2136; family UBA2136; genus UBA2136. The sequence continues at coordinate 617 of NZGE01000056.1, forward strand.
CATGTTACACGAATTTCACCTAAAAGGCCGTGAAGACCCTTACAACTTGGAACACGACGGATTAAGTCTTTAAATTTAAGGCAATCTTTAATGTCCACTCTTCTTGATTTTTTCATACATTTTTGAAATTTCAGCCATAACCTGTGGCAACATTTCACTTGTACCGTGCCCTGCATTTGGCACCACAACCAATTCACTATGCGGCATAAAGTAATTAAGTTTATAAGCATTCTTAATTGGGCAAATTAAATCATATCGACCATGAATAAGTGTTATTGGAATATTTTTCAGCTGATCCACATGATCCAAAATTTGACGCTCCTTCAAAAAGAAGTCCTGCGTAGCATAATGCGTTTCTATCAAGCAATGAGTATATGCAAAATCTTCAAACCATGCATCGGCATTCGCTTTATCCTCTACCGTCATTTCTTTTTCAGCTGTTAAGCGTTCTTGCTCTTTTTCCAAAAACGTTTCTTCCATTGACATAATCTGACCTTCATATGTCAGCATGCGCTTAGCCGCTTCAACAGCAATGTCTTTATCGCTTCCATGAATACGTTTTGCGTAAGCGTTAAAAGGGTCGCTTCTTTCACTTTCAGGCAACCAGTTTATATAATCATCATAAAATTCAGGGAAAATGCGCGCGGCCCCACTTGGACCGTGTATCCAGTCTGTGTTCACACGGTAAGCAAGGAAAATACCATTTAAAACCATCCCTAAAACTTTATCTGGGTGTGCTTGAGCATAAACAAGTGAAAGCGTGCTTCCCCATGACGTTGCTTGCAACATCCACTTATCAACACCTAGATGTACACGTAATTTTTCCATATCCGCCACAAGGTGCTGCGTGGTGTTTTCTTTCAAACAAGCTTTGGGAAGGCTTTGCCCAGCACCGCGTTGATCAAATAAAATGATACGAAACTTTTCAGGGTTAAACCGCCTGCGGTGCTTTGGGCTGGAACTATCCCCTGGGCCACCATGAACAACCAAAACAGGCATTCCGTCTTTACAACCACTTTCTTCATAATAAATTTCATGGGCATCTGAAACCTTCAACATACCACTGTTAAAAGGTTCTATTTCATCATAAAGTATATTTTCAGAAGACATTTTTTCACCTGTTTATTTGAATTATGTAAGCATCATACAAAAAAAAGAAGCCCCGTTAAAGGGCTTCTTTCTTCGTTAACAGTTTAAACATCTTGCTGTACAGTAAGCTTTTTAGTTCTATAAGCATATCGGCTTGGAAGAACTTCATCCAATTCTTCAAGTACCTCTTCCGTTGCAATTTGCGCGAAAAATTTATCTTCATTTTTAGATTTAGCCATTAAGGTGTCATAATCTTCAAAACCTTCAAATACAGCTTCCTTTTGATCACGTGTATACTCTATGTAAATAATCAACATGTAATAACACTGAGCACAAATCGTATATTGATGACATATTTCTTTTTGGTTTTCATAGAACTCTTCTGCTTTCTCGTTATGCTCAGATGGCACAACAATTCGGCGTGGGTCATAGAAAAGTTTTTTAGCGCTCTTGTAAGTTAAGTAACCCCAACCAACAAGAACCAACAAACCAAACACAACATTGGACAAAACAGATGCAACTTCAGGGTAATCCTTCAAAAACACTTCATAAATAAAACCGCCCTCTTGAATAAGAGGGTGTATGAATTGCATAGAAAGGGTTACAAAAGCAACGCCTAAAACTAAAATAGCCATACCGCGTAGGACTAAAAACATCCTTCGTGTAAATTCTACATATACAGCACGCCCCATAAACAGACGCTTCCAAAAAAGCAAGCCACCACCCACAACAAACAAAAACCATTTTAAAGGTTCATGAAATGTTGCATGATAATAATTAACATGATCCACATAACCAGGGTAAAGGTCTTGTGCATATGTCACCATATAATCATAAAGGTTACTACCAGAAGCAAAGCAACTGTACAGCCAATCAAAAGACTTAAAGATAACAAAAAACCAGCCACCTACATATAAAGAAACACGAAGCCATTTACCAACCGATGCCCACTTGTTAACACGCAGCATCAATTTTTCTTCCAAGCGGTCTTCTATTTCCAGTTCTTCTTTATCATAGTGCGCATCAAGAACACGCATTTCTTTTTGAAGCTCTGGAAACTTTGACATAGCTTCATCCATCCGACGACGTGAAACCTCAACATCTTGCATTAATTTAACGCCTTGTTTGCCACCAATGGCAACATCGTAGCGTTTACACCATCTCCACAATGCAATAATATCTTGATTCAGCTTCCGAATTTTCTTCATTCGCTGTGTTACCATACCATTTTTGGTGCGATAAACATCAACCGTCTTTTTCTTGATATTTAAATCTTCAACATCAAGTTCAGCGTCATAAACTTCCTGCTCAATCATTTTTTTCTTGCGCATAAAGTTTTTAAATAAAGCTTGCGACCAAACGTATATAACGGCCTGAACAGGTTTTAATAGGGTTGCTAACAAGCCTACCTTACTCATTAAAAAAGCACTAAAGCCAGTTAATGCACCACCCCCTGCGGCAAACATTTTCATAAATAAACCATATAAAATGGCCATAGAATATCCTTACCCCTATAAAAGAGGAAGTTAAGGTTAAAAGACAAAAACAGAGTGTTTCGAATAAAATTCTAAGACAGAATTTAATGTATACACTCTTTAAAATCAAGCGTTATTCAGGTAAAAAGTGATTATAATTTGCAAAAGTGTTATGTTTCGATAAATATATGAACATACTTACAGGTTTTGCGCCCGTAGCTCAGCTGGATAGAGCGTAGGCTTCCGGTGCCTAAGGTCAGGGGTTCGACTCCCTTCGGGCGCACCATTTTAATCTTCCTCTCAAAATACTTCATAGAAATAACCCTGTAAAAACCCGATATGTGAAGAGAATGGCGAAATACAAAAATCCAAAGAGCAGCAGAGCATAGGTATTTCTCATGCAAAACAGGCCATTTTCTCTATGCCTATATTTTTTGTCCCTCGGACTAAAGTTGCAGATAACAGACATAAGAATGTCAAGCTCCTTAACTGATGGAGCTTTTATGCACCAACGTTATCAACGGTGAACGAATTTAATTTACATTTGGATTTCGAGAAGTTAAGGATAAAAATCCTAGTGCTATCATAGCCGCAGTAAAAGAAGCCAATAAAACCCCCAATTTTGCTGGTTCAATATGTTCGGGATAATACTCAAAGCTTAAGGAGGTAATAAATGTAGACATAGTAAAACCGATTCCAGCGAGAAATCCAACAGCAACTACTTCACTTTTTGAAATATGCGCAGGTAAAACACCAATCCGGCTCCACATACCAATAGCACAAAACAAAACAATACCCAAAGGCTTACCAATCACAAGTCCAGCGAAAATACCCCAAGTCACGGAAGAATCAAAAGCTAATTCAAGAGCCTCTCCTGAAAACGAAACCCCTGCATTAAAAAGGACAAATAATGGCAATACCACAATTGCAATTGGATTAATAAGAGATTCCTCCCAGCGCTGTAACGGCGTTGAAGCAGCTCTGACGGAAAGCTTCATGTCTTCTGTAAGTACATGTTGTTCATGGGATTCAAGAATCTTTCCATCAAGTTTGATTCTCTGTTCAAAAGAAAGTAAAAGACTACGCATTGTTGTAACAAGACCTGTTTGACTAATCCGCGTTTTGGCAGGAATAGTCAATGCGGCAAGAAGGCCTGCCAGCGTTGCATGTAGTCCTGACTCATGTACACACAACCATAGCAAAATAGCTGAAATGCCAAAAAACCAACTTTGACGTAACCCAACAATGTTAAAGGCGTACATAATTACCACAACCAAAGCAGCGCATAAAAGCATACTTAAGTTTAAGTCACCGCCGTAAAAGAATGCAACAATAACGATCGCACCTATATCATCAAATATAGCAAGTGCCGTCAAGAAAACACCTACACTTATTGACACTCTACTGGCTAAAATAGCAAGCACACCAATTGCAAAAGCCGTATCTGTTGCCATAGGAATAGCCCAACCATTCAGGGCACCTGGCGTTTGTCTGGTAAAACACCAATAAATAAAGACTGGAACAATCATCCCGCCCAAGGCCAATAAGAAAAAAGAATAAAGCCATCAGGCCGCTACTTATCCACTCCTTCATTGGCATTAAAAGCTTATTATGGTGAAAAACAAAACCCATTTCAATTTCAGAAAAACCTTTTATTGCATCTGTATAGGGTAGATTCGCACTCAAAAGTGCTAAAATAATTGCACCAAAAAGAAATATACTTGCAACCACCTGCTTTTGCATAAACTTTTCAAGAGGCGCCAAAAACCCCTCCGTTTTCTTTTCTAAAATAGTCTGAAGGTTAATACTTCCTGGTTCTTTATGGCGTTGCATAATTTATTTTTTCGTCCCTGGTTCTTCATTTTGTGAACAGTCTCCCATAACGTAGGTCATGAGATGATTTTTCAAATAAATCGCATCATCACCCCGTTTCCGTAAATCTTTCAAAATGGCACACCTTGCAAGAGAAAAACTAATTGCATCTCTTAACTTGCCATAAGTATTGGCAAAATCACCGCGCGACATATTATCGGATGCACCTCTATTAATCACGAAAAGAGCCAGTTCATGCTCATCTTTACCTGTGATAACAATAATAGGAATATTATCAACAACTTTCTCAACGGCCGTAAAAATTTCCTGTGGTGTATGTTTATCAACCAGGCCAAGATCAAGCAAAACAACATCAACTTGAATTTTATTATCGCGTAAAATATCCAACGATCCAGTAAGTTCTTTGAAGTGAAGCAATTCAAATTTGGCTTGCATAGTGTTATTCAACTCTACCTTGATTTCGTTAATATCTGTTTCACAATCATCTATCAATAGTATCTGTATCTTAGATTTTTTCATCTTAGTTACTTTCATTCGTTTAAATACTTTATATGTAGCTCGTCTTTTTACGATCTAGCGGTGGAAAAGAACCCTTTCGTCCATGGATATTGATGTTATTTTCTTCTTTTTTGTACAATTAAGACCTACGACTACCGAAATATTGCTCAAATTCTAGCTGTAGTCAGTAATATACATTAAAACAGAGAACGGTTATGAATATCCATAATTAAGGGTATTCAAATGTGCTTAAGATAGTTCACCAAAAACAATTTCATGAGAAGCGAGAATTTTTTTCTGAGGTTTTCTCATCTTTACCTGAAGGAGATAAGGTTGCTTTAGTTTCTTTTTTATCGATCGTAGGATTAGCTTATTTAGCTTTACACATTTCCCGCCTCTTCTCAAGGTTTGAAATATATTTATATATATAAACTACAACTAAAACATATACAACTATATTTAACATAAACTTTCAATAAGTATTATTAACCTAACTATATAATTAATAGGAGGTAAAAACATTTCTATATCATTACGTTTAAAGGAATTACGCCTTCAAAAAAGAGAGTCTCTTCAAGAGATTGCTGATAAAGTAGGTGCTTCCAAACCACACTTATTGAGGCTGAAAAAGGTCGAAATTCGAATCCAACCCTTGAGTTTTTACAACTCATGGCCTCACATTACGGTATTGCTGTCGCAAAAATCATTGAACCTAATAAAAAAACATAGAGTCCCTCTTTAGTGCATTAAACTACATAAATGTTAGAAACCAAAATTTCCTTCTTGAAATAGCCAAGACGATGCATAAAATTCATAGCCATAACCTTCTAAAGCAAAAATTGTGTTCTCACTAAACCATAAAAATACAGCAAACGCCAAAAGTGAAAAATTTAATATATAGGCTAAGTTAATCATTACAACATTCTTTTCTTTAAAAGTGTTTCATATTGATTTGCAAATTCAAAATATTACCACCCACAATCCAAAACCGAAACTTTCTATTTTATAACCTTAAGAAGGTAAATAAAAAGGTCATAGAAAGGTTTGCATGTATAATACTGTGGGTGGCAAGGATAACATCTCTTGTCCAAAACCTAAGGAAAGGTCTAATATATAGCTCTATGGGTAACACCATATAACGAAGGACGTCCTATTCCGGTGCCTAAGGTCAGGGGTTCGACTCCCTTCGGGCGCACCTCTTTATTAAAAAAGCAAAAAGGGTTTAAAACCCTTTTTGTTCATCAACATCAAAACAAACTATAACTTAACAGCACAAATATGCCTAATCTCATGCTGTGTATGTTCATCTACAATTCCATTTTCATTCAAATAATTCATAGCACGTGTGCCAGAAGCTGCAAGAGAACGATGTGCTAGTTTTGTAAGATAAGGTTCAAGCTCTTCGGCAAATTCTGCCACTAAATTATCGGCTTTGCTGCCTGAACCGTCTTTATAACGACGGTAATGCTTCATAACATCTTCATATGCCTCGGTTAAGAAAACAGGGCTACCATGCTCTGTTTGCATAGCTGCTATGGCTTTTAAGGCTTTACGTGCACTAATCATCTGTGCTCGATAATATTCAAGCTGTTGTTGATGTGTTAGCTCTTTACGTAAATTTAAAGGCTGTAAAATGATATTTGCAAACGTTTCCAAACGGCTTTTACGTTCTGCATGGCTTGCAATTTTAAGGTCTGGGTTTTTATACTCTTCAATTTTATCAAGATATACAGAAAGCTTACTATAAATCTTACGGAAAGTTTTTTCACTCACCTCTTCATTTATATAAAGACGCTTCAGAGATGTCATTTCTACATGAATCATCGCAAGGTGAAGCGACTGCTTAAATACCTCAATTCCATGCAAGCTCACAAGTTCTTTACGTTTATTTTCAGCATCTTCAAGCTTAGTTTTAAGTTGGCTAACCAATAAATCATACTTTACAGGGCTTAAAAAACCTTTTGTTTTGTAGCGCTGCAATTGAGCGCATTCATTTAAAAGGCAGTAAACCGCAAGGTCAGCTTCATGCGCTTGTTTAAGAGGGTTAGATTCACGGATATCTAACTTACGCATTAAAGGGCCAATAAGTGGAGCCTTAATAAACAACGTTGTAAGAATACACCCAATTGTTAACGCAAGTAAAAATTCATAAATAGAATATGGCTGTGCCCACCCTTCAATTGTAAAATCCGTCGGAATAAGCATCACAATAATAATTGACAATGCACCACGCAGACTACCCCACGAAAGCAATTTTTTCCATGAAGGAGGCATATCTTCAACCTTAAAGATTGAAAGTGGTGACAAACCAAAATAAACCGCAACAACACGTGCAAATGCCACCACAAATACGGTAACAACAATAGGTAGCCATAATTCTGCAAAATTAACGCCTGAACTTGCAAACAACAAGCCCGCCATTAAAAATACAAGAGAATTAACTACGAAAGCCATATGCTCAACTAGCTTATGCAAATATTCATCAACATTTGGCGCAAGTGCGTCGCGTGAATAATTACCTAAGAAAACAGCTGTTACGGCCGTTGCAATAATAGGAGAAATATGAACAAGGCCTGACTCATTAATTACTTCTGTTAAAATAAAAACAATATGCGCTGAAATAAGAAGCAATGTAACCGTTACAAAATCATTTGAACGTGTAAGCTTTACAGCATGGGAAAAAACAAAGGCCATAAACAAACCAAAAGCAACACCCAAAACAACCATCAAGATAAACTCTTCAATACCTTTTAGAATTGTTTCAGTGCCATGAAAACCATTTGTCGCTACAGAAAGAATAATCAAGAAAAGAGCCATAGCCGTACCATCATTCAAAAGACTTTCACCTTCAAACACCATAGAAAGGCGGCGTGGAACACCACATTCTTTGAAAATAGCCAACACAGCTACAGGGTCTGTTGGAGAAATAATAGCCCCGAAAACCAATGCCACCATAAACGGCATATTCACGCCAATGTATGGCATAATAAAATACAAAAGCCCTGCAATTGTAAACATAGAAACCAGTACAGAAACAAATGCAAGCAAGCTAATGCTCCAAGCAGAGCTCATCATTTTACGAATACGCATATTAAAACCAGATTCCAACAAAAGGACAGGCAAGAAAATATAAAACAATAACTCAGGTGTTAAAACCATATGCTCTAAAAAACCAAAAATGTCTTTTAAATAAGGTAAATTAACCACAGGAATCAGTAAAATCCCTACAAAAACTAACAAAACTGTGTACGGGACGTTAAACCTTTTTGAAGCAAAGAAAACAACAGTAGAAAGTGCAATAAGGGCAAACAATGCCAAAGCCGATGTAATTGATAAAACCATTTTAAGATACCTTAATTTGCGATATAACTTCTTATAAATCTCTTAAAAACCAACGTTTATGGGTTTTTCGAATGCCTTCATACACCCGCAACAGGTATCTGTAAAGGTATTTTTTGATTTTAAAAAATTTGTATTCACTTCAACTAAAGCTCAAGCAAAGCATAAAAAAAACCCTTGTTATATTGAAGAATATTAAAACGAGACGCCAAAAAACAAGATATCAAAACAACCCCAACAGCACTTTAAGGATTACAAAAAAATTTAGTAAAAACGCTATGAATCACATCATATGACAAAAACTTCTTGTTTTTTTATACCTAAAAGTATACACCCTTAAAACTCAAGAATTCACAATGTATAAAAAGATTAACGCTTTACAAAATTTTCATTTTCAGGCTAATTTAAAAGGATAACAACAACGACAAAAAGTGATGAGTCTCAAATGTCTGAATATATTAAACCAACAACCGAAGAAATTGAATATGTAAGCGTTGCAAAAGTTGCCTGCGATGGTCCGAAGTTCAGCAAACATCCGCGCGTATTTTTAACGGTTGATGGTGGCACTCAAAATGAAGTTGTTTGCCCTTACTGTGGAAAAGTCTTCAAAAAAGAACAAAAACAATCACGCGCAAGCTAAGTTTCGAAAAGGCTTTTATTCCCCTTCAAACCCTTCTGTTGGGATAATTGTTTCACCGTTTAACAAACGGTCAATATACATTGTTAAATTATATTGAGGTAAATAATTTGCGCCAAGCTTATAACCATTTACATAAACCACCGGTTGTGTTTTAGAACTATAGGCGCCTGCTTTAACAGCCATATCAATATCATCGCCAACATCTTTTAAAACACTGGTCATCGAATGTGTCATAATTGTGCGCAGTTCATCTAAACCAATACCAATTTTATTCAGCAGTTCAAAATAATCTTCCGCCGATTCCATAGGTCTTTCATTTTGAGACATTTCTGTTAAAAACTTCTCATAAACACCTTCTCGGACAGCAATTTGACCAAACATAGCCGATAAAGATTCTTCATTTTTTTGAGCTGGCATGTGTTTAAAAATTATAACGATTTGATCCTTATAAGGCTCTAACTGTCTTAAAATACGTGCTTGTTCCTGCATACAAACTTTACAGCTATTATCATTAAATAAAACAACTTTAACTTTTGACTTATAATTCCCTTGTACATAATTATGAGGCATAAATTTCACATCATACTTTACAAGGCTTTCAATCGCTTCTTTATAATTTGGATATTGCTTATGAATATTTTCAAAAACATTTTCCGATGAAGGGATAACCCGGTGCGACTCCATTTTTGCTTTGGTTATGTGTGTACCCGTTTCCGCAAAAACTGTTAACCGAACAATTTCTAATATCAATGCAACAAAAAGAACAACCCCTGCCAAAATAAAAATTGGCAGGGATCCTTTAAAAAACAATTTGTTATGAGATTTATTCAAATCTAATAACACCCATTACTACTTCTTACTATGTTCTGCAATTGCAGCTTCAATGGCACGTTCAAAGTTTTCAACAGGCTGAGCACCTGAAAGTGCGTTCCCATCAATCACAAAGTGTGGCGTACCTTGAACACCAGCTTCTTGACCGTCCATAAAGTCACGTTGCGCTTGTTCAAATAATTCTTGAGACTCGCGGTCTGCGTTGAACTTTTCAACATCCAATTTAAGTTCTTTTGCCAACTCAACGAATAGTTCTTCACCTAAACGAGGTTGATTTTCCCACAGCTTAACATGGTATTCCCAGAACTTACCTTGCTTATTCGCAGCCAAGACAGCAAGTGCTGCTGCACGTGATTCTTCACTCAAAATTGGCATGTTTTTAAATGCAAACTTAACTTTGTCACCATATTTTTCGCGCAAGTCAGCAATTGTTTCTTGCACACGACGACAGTAACCACAACGGTAATCACTAAATTCAATGAATAAAATTTCAGAATCAGGGTTACCCGAAATTGGTGTATCGTCATTTACGTACTGCGCAGCTGCAACACGGCGCTGATCCGCCAAGTAACCATCAACAGAGCTTGCAATGACACCACCATTGTTTTGAATATATTCTTGAACAATTTTTTCAATATCTGCTTTTGAAAAATCTTCCGCTACAGCCGCAGAAGATGAAGCAATTGCAAAAGCGCTTAAAATAAGTTTACGAATCATAACTTAACAAAATCCTTTTTACTTTTTTGATGTGCTACCACACATAATTTAATCTCTATTAAACTATGGATAACAAAAACTGTAAAGAAACAATATTAAAACACACAAAACCCTTTACAATCCAAGCTTGACCTGTCACAAAAAAGACATGTATGACAAACACAAAAGATAAACAAAAGATTACAAGGTTTAAAATGAGCAAACTTTTAGGACAAGCAACAGAAAGTTCAACCAAGAACTATGCCGACAAAATTTGGCAAAACAACCCTAAAATTAGCCCAAACACATGGCGTATTATGGAAGGCTTAACTGTATCCAAAATTGGATTTGGATCATACCGAACAAATGGAAATGAAGAAAATAAAGCCGCCCTTAAAAAAGCACTGTTAAACGGCGTGAATTTAATTGATACATCTATTAACTACATGGACAGCGAAAGCGAAAAATTCATTGGTGAAACCTTGACAGATCTATGCGAAAAAAATTTTATAAACCGTGAAGAAGTTGTGATCATCACAAAAGGTGGATATCTTCAAAGTGAACACCTGCTTGAAGCAGAAGAAAGTGGCATAGAAGAAATTGTTAAAGTAAACGACCAGCTGTGGCACAGTATTCACCCAACAAACCTTGAAAAGCAACTTAACCAATCTCTTGATAACTTAAACCTTGAAACAATTGACGGTTATTTAATTCACAACCCTGAATATTTTATAGGCCATGCGCTGGCACAAACAGGCGGTGAACGTACAGAAGAGCTTGAAAAGCTTTATTACGGACGCATTGAAAAAGCCTTTGAGTTCCTTGAAAAAATGGTTCAAGAAGGTAAAATTGCATTTTACGGCGTTTCTTCTAATACATTTGGCGTTGAACGCCAACAAGGCGACCACACAAACCTAGCACGTGTATTTGAGGCTGCGCAAAACGCAGCTCAAAAAGCATGGGGTCGTAAAAAGCGTCCAATGTTCCGCATGATTGAACTGCCAATCAACATCATGGAGCTTGGCGCCCTTAAAAACGTAAACACAACAGCACACATTGTAGATGGTACAGAAGAAGTTTCAACGCTTGAACTTGCAAGCCGTATGAATTTAGCAGTGCTTGCAAACAGACCTTTAAACGCCTTCCCAATGTCTGGTGGTATCTTCCGCTTGTCAGATAGTTACAACCGTGAAGAAAGTGACCTACCTGAATTGGACCTTATTTTTGACGAAATCAAAGCAACGGAAACAGCTTTAAATAAAGTTTTAAACGGCTGGCCATCGGTAGATGAGCAATCTATGTTTAGCTTTACAGCCCACGGCGAAGACTTATTAGAACAAGTGACAAACAGCGTGCAACTTGACCATATGGACATGGTTTTCCTAACACCACACATCGCCATGATGCAGCATGTGCTTTTTGAAATTAGTGCCGAACGCCCTGAACTAAAAGAGCCCTTGGACATGATTTCTGAAAATTTTGCCAAGCAAGCAGGGCAACTTCTTAAAGCTTTACGTAAGGACATGCGCCAAAAGGACGCTGAAAATATTCAACCACTCGAACTTGAAGTGCGCGACCGTGTGGCGGAAGAATGGAAAGATGCGCCACTTCAGCAACTTGCCATGAATGCTATTGCAAGCATTCCAGGTGTTACAACTGTTTTATGCGGTTTACGCCGTGAATCCTATGTGGACGATGCCATTCAAACCTTTGAAAAAGGTGACTTTATTGACCCGGCACGTGTTATTGGCGCACAAGATTTCCTTGAAACAGAAGAATTTGAATTTGGTGAAATGGAAGCAAGCGCCTCGTAAGCTCTTTTATTTAACAATTCAGTTAAGTTCTACCCTGTGGATAAAATGATAGATCCATTGAAAATAGGGATTGACAAGATTTTATCCACAGGGTAAATTCCAACCCACTTGAGGTTCAATTGTTTAAAAAACAAACAGCTCACTTTACACAATTCGGTGTAAATAGTTGGAACCAAACTTCGTAAAATAGGAAGGTAAACATTATGGCAAACCATAAACAAGCCAAAAAGCGTATTCGTCAAACAGCAACAATCACAGAGCGTAACCGTCACGGTCGTTCTACAATGCGTACAGCCGTTAAAGCTGTAGAAGCTGCGATTGCTTCTGGCGATAAAGATAAAATTGGTGCAACTTTTACAACAGCTATGTCTAGCCTACACAAAGCTGCATCTAAAGGTCTTATCAAAAAAGAAACTGCTGCACGTAAGGTTTCACGTCTAAGTGCACGCATTAAGGGTCTTAGCGCTTAAGGTAGCCTTTACGATATAGGTTTTTATTTTAAAACCAATCAGAAAGGCTGCGTTAGCAGCCTTTTTTTATAAAAACAAATTTAGGGGTATGACGGTTTATGACCATCAACACAACACTGTGGTCGCAAGTAAAAGACTGGCTAAAAAGCGAAGTTGGCGAAAGCAGCTACGCATCTTGGCTTGCGCCATTAGAAGTTGATGTTGAACAATCCAACGAACAAAACGTAACCGTAACAGTTCCCACCCGTTTTATGCACGACTGGGTTTTGCGCCACTATAGCGACCTTATTAAAAAAGGTTTATCGCAAGCGATGGACCGTCCAATTAACATTCACCTTAACGTGAAGCAAACCGTTGTTGCGCCAGCTCAGCCTGCACCGCAAAAAACACCAACACCTGCAACACCAACACCACCCGTACAGCAGGCTCAGCCAATTCAACAGGCGCAACCAGCGCCGCAAGTGGCGGTACAACCACAAATGCCTTTGCCAACAGCCCCTGCAAAGCCAAGTGCCAACACATACCAAGGCAACCCACTTGACCCACGCTTTACTTTTGAAAACTTTGTAACAGGTAAATCTAATGAGTTTGCATACGCCGCTGCCAAACGAATTGCTGAAAGCAGTGACATTGCCTATAATCCATTTATTTTACATGGTGGCGTTGGTTTAGGTAAAACACACCTCATGCATGCTATTGCTTGGTATATTCAAAAAAACCAAGTAGGTCGTAAAGTGATGTATATCAGTGCTGAAAAATTCTTACATAACTTTATTAGCGCTCTTAAAAATAAAACAACACACAATTTTAAAGACACGTTCCGTAACGTAGACGTTTTGATGATTGACGATGTGCAATTTATTGCTGGTAAAGAAGCAACCCAAGAAGAGTTCTTCCACACGTTTGAATCTCTAGTCAGCGAGAGAAAGCAAATTATTTTAACAGCCGATAAATCACCGCATGAAATGCAAGGCATTGAAGACCGCCTGCGTTCACGTTTAGGTTGGGGTTTGGCCACAGAAATTCACAAACCAGATTTAGAAACACGCCTTGCCATTTTAGACCAAAAAGCCAACAGCCTTGGCATTGAAGTTTCTAGAAATGTTGCCATGATGCTGGCCAGCAAAATTGAAAGCAATGTGCGTGAGCTTGAAGGTGCGCTTAACCGTATTGCAGCACACTCTACATTGGTTCAACAGGAAATTACGGTCGATAGCGCAGCAGAACTTCTGCGTGACCTTTTCCGCCAAGTTGACCGTGAAGTGCCTATTAGCGAAATTCAGAAAAAAGTTGCAGAGTTTTATAATATTAAAATGAGTGACATGAGTTCTTCCCGACGTGTACGTACCGTGGCACGCCCAAGGCAAATTGCAATGTACTTATCAAAATCACTCACCACAAAATCATTCCCAGAAATTGGCAAGGCCTTTGGCGGGCGAGACCACACAACTGTTATGCACGCAGCCAAAACCATTGAAAAACTTATGAACACAGACAACAGCTTACTAGAAGATGTAAACCTACTTCAAAACATGCTTAAAAATCTGTAACCGTTAAGCTCATCCTCAGCAAAACGCATCCAGAAAAAACAGACACCAGTCGTGCATTTTTCTTTGCTGAAAAACTGTGCCTGTGCTATTCTTGCACCAGTTCGTATGTGAGATTCATATATAAAAATTAAAAGGGATAAAAAGGGTCGTTTTATGAAGCTATCTATTTCAAGAGAAACCTTGTTTAAGCAGCTCAAGCACACACAATCAATCGTTGAAAAACGCACAAGTATTGCCATTCTTTCAAACGTACGTTTAAAAGCAACAGGCAACATGCTTGAAACAACTGCAACAAACAATGACATTACAGTTCAAGGTAAAACAGAAGCATTTGTGGAGCAAGAAGGTGTAACAACTGTTAGCGCACACAAATTGTTCGAAATCGTAGCTAAAATCCCTGAAGGTATTATGGTAGGTATTGACCTTTCTAACGAAGGTGACCGTTTATCTATCACAGCTGGTAAAGCTCAATTTTCATTGGCTTGCCTGAATGCAGATGCCTTCCCTGACATGACACGTGTTGACGATGGTGTAACATTTAACCTTGCATCTGCCGATCTAAAGCGCATTTTAGCGAAAGCTTTATTTGCCGTTTCAACTGAAGAAACACGTCAGTACTTAAACGGTGTATACATGCATGTTGCAACAGATGGTGACGAGACAGCACTACGCTTTGTTTCAACAGACGGTCACCGTCTAGCACGCCTTGAACTTTCACTTCCAGAAGGTGCGAAAGAACTAAACGGTGTTATTATCCCACGCCGTACAGTTGTTGAATTACGTAAATTAGCTGAAACATGTGACGAACTTAAACTCACAATCAATGATAAGAAGCTACAAGCAGAAGCTGGCGACCTTATCTTCACATCTAAGCTTATTGACGGTACATTCCCTGATTATCAACGTGTAATCCCTTCTGATAACAAAAAAGAAATGGACGTTTCTCGCCAAGCACTTATGCAAGCTGTTGACCGTGTATCTATTCTTTCACACGAGAAATCTCGCTCTATCAAGTTTGGTTTACATAAAGACAACTTGATGATCAGTGCAAACAACCCAGACCAAGAAAACGCTTTAGAAGAAGTAAAAGTTGAATACGATAATGATGATATCGATGTTGGTTTCAACGCTAAATACTTAAGCGAAATTGGAGGCCACATTGAAGGCGAAGACATGTTGTTCTACTTCAAGGACAGCACATCTCCTGTGATCGTTAAAGACCCTGAAGATGTATCAAGCCTATTTGTTGTAATGCCAATGCGCATCTAAGCGTCAAAACGCTTAAACATATAAAACCCACCCTATATTGCTTTTCTTTTAAAGTTTATAAGGTGGGTTCTTTTTATAAAAAACAAAAAATGCATACATGAAAATAAAAACCCTTAAACTGCACAACTTTAGAAACTTGGAAAGTGCGTCAATCCACATTGGCGACACCCCTATTGTTGTGCTTTTCGGTGAAAATGGTGCAGGTAAAACATCGGTTTTAGAAGCCATCTCCCTTCTCTCACCTGGGAGGGGGCTACATCGCTTAAAAATGGACAGCCACATTCAACATGGCTTCAAAGAATGGGTTATGTATACAGAGATTGAAAACGAAGAAATACAAACCGTTGGCATGCAATTTAAGTCGGGCAAGCGTCACATTAAAATTGATGATGAAAAAAATAAAACACAAAACGACCTTTCAACCTTAGGTAACATTTTATGGTTCACGCCCAAAATGGATAGACTGTTTATGGACAGCACCAGTGCCCGCCGTGAATTTTTAGACCGTCTTGTATTTGGTCACTTTAAAAGCCATGCAGGGAATTTAAACAGGCTTAAACACCACCTTAAAAACAGACTTAGACTGATCAAAGATCATGCCAGCTCTGAATGGATTGACATTGAAGAAGAACAGGCTGCCCTTTTCGCTGAAAAGGTTGCCCATGCACGTTATCAATACCTTGAAAACCTTCAACCACATTTAACGGCTGTGAAGCTAACATTAACAGGTTCGTTTGAACGTTACGAAGATAAATCAGCCACCTTCATGCAACAAAAATATAAACAAAGCCGCGAACGGGACCTTAAAGCAGGCGCAACGCTTTCAGGGCCACAGCGCAGCAACCTAGAAGGTGTTTTAACCGAGCCAAACATTCCCCTAACCGAATGCTCAACAGGCCAACATAAACGTGCCATTTTAGAAATATTACTGGCAAATGCTCGTCTTACAGCTGAAAAAAGTGGGAACCCCCCTATTATATTGCTAGACGAAGTTGCTGGGCACTTAGACCAAAAAACCAAAAATTACTTTTTAAGTGAGATTACCAAGCTAGGTTGTCAAATTTGGTTAACGGGCACAGAAAAAGAAGCTTTCGAAAACCTTCAAGGCGCACAATTCATTCAAGTTCAACAAGGGCAAATATCTCAGTCATAAACATCAAAGCTTGATATGCCAAGCCAAAATACTTATATTAACCTGTAACGACAACTTAATCTTTTTTAACCGCCCCGCAGTCTGGGGTAAGGAGAAATCTTATGAACATCTGTTCATCAAGTCACATCCTCGCCTTTGACGTGGATGAAACTTTAGCTGAGTCAGGTCAACCGCTCACAGCTGAAATGTGTAATATCTTAGACCACCTTTCATCTGTAAAAGGCTACCAGTTGGCTTTCATCACCTCTCGTTCTTACGCTGAACTTGAAGATAGAATGCCACTGGACTTGTTGCACCGTGCTTACGCTTTTACCTGTATGGGTATGGAGTACTGGTACGAAGGTGACTTGGTTTACCAACATGCATTCAACTTTCCCAAAGGCTTAACACAAGCCCTTGAAGAAGTAATTGCGCAATGTAATTTTCCAAATAAAACAGGAAAGCATATTGTCAAGCGCCCTTCAAAAGGTGCTTTATCGGTTGTTGGTGAAGGCCATTCAGCGGAAGACCGTAAAAATTTCATAGAATGGAATAAGAAAAGCAATTTCTTAAACCGAACCTGTGAAAATTTGCGCATAAAATTCCCAGATCTGCACTTTGAAGCTTTTGGGAAAACGTCAATCGATTTTTCAGATAAGCGCATGTCCAAAGCCATTGTTTTGGATGAATTACGTCAGTTTGAAAAACGATCTGTTGTTTTCTTTGGAGACAACATGCAAGACGGTGGCAACGATAGTGAATTGAAGGATTCATTACTTGCTGAAAAAGCAAATAACATTTGCGTTTGGGTTCAATGCCCAGCTCAAAGTTACTGCGTGCTGAAGGAAGTAAAAAAAGCCAACCGTATATAACGAAAAAAAGCCTCTTTTTCAATTGAAATAAGAGGCTTTTTTACATTAAATATCCCACAAAATAAGTAAAGCTTATAACCGCTCAAAAACATATAAATAAACAGCCAAAAAAGCAGTTAAAATACAAACACTTAAATCTGATATATTTTATTGAATACAATGCATGGAAAAAAGCAAAAAACATTATAAAAACCCTTAAAAAAATGGTACAATACGGGACATTTTGAATTTGAATAAGATAGGGGCGAAAAAGCCTATGGAAACAACAACAACCCACAAGGATAATTTAAATATGACAGATCAAGCAGTACCAGCAAATATGGCTGAAAACAGCGCAGAATACGGCGCCGATTCCATTAAGGTTCTAAAAGGCCTAGATGCTGTCCGCAAACGCCCTGGCATGTACATTGGTGATACAGACGATGGTTCTGGCTTACACCACATGGTTTACGAGGTTCTCGATAACGCGATTGATGAATCCTTAGCGGGTCACTGTGACCGTATTAACGTAACATTGAATGCAGATGGTTCGGCAACCATTCGTGATAACGGCCGTGGTATTCCAACCGACATGCACTCTGAAGAAGGTGTTTCTGCTGCCGAAGTTATTATGACACAGCTTCACGCTGGTGGTAAGTTCGACAACAACTCTTATAAAGTATCTGGTGGTTTACACGGTGTGGGTGTTTCCGTTGTTAACGCACTATCTTCAAAATTAAAAATTAAAATTTGGCGTGGTGGCAAAATTTGGGAACAAAGCTACACACATGGCGAACCTGATGCACCACTTGCCGTAATTGGTGAAACGGAAGAAAAAGGGACTGCTATTACGTTTTACCCTTCTGACGAAACTTTTGCATTCGTTGAATTCAATTTTGAAACATTGGTAAACCGTATCCGTGAACTTGCATTCCTAAACTCGGGCGTTCACATCACCATCACAGACAAACGTGGCGAAGAAGAAAAACAAGAGGTTTTCAACTATGAAGGTGGTGTTGCCGCTTTCGTAAACCACTTGGACCGTAACCGTCAATGCCTATACGACGATGATATGATCTACTTCAATGACGAAAAAGATGGTATTGGCGTTGAATTTGCAATGCAATGGAACGATGGTTATCAAGAAAATGTATACCCATTCACAAACAACATTCCACAAAAAGACGGTGGTACACACATTCAAGGCTTCCGTGCAGCGCTGACACGTATTGTTAACAACTACGCACAAGACAGTGGCCTTATTAAAAAAGGTAAAACATCTTCATTCACAGGCGATGATTGCCGTGAAGGTTTAACATGTGTTCTTTCTGTTAAAGTGCCAGACCCTAAGTTTAGCTCACAAACAAAAGACAAACTTGTTTCTTCTGAAGTACGTAGTGCTGTTGAAGGTCTTGTAGGTGAAAAAGTTGCTGAATACTTTGAGGAACACCCAGCCGTTGCGAAAATGGTTGTACAAAAAGTAGTTGAAAGTGCGGCCGCACGTGACGCTGCGCGTAAAGCACGTGAATTAACACGCCGTAAAGGTGCATTAGATGTTGCAAACCTGCCAGGGAAATTAGCAGACTGCTCATCTAAAGACGCAACTTTATGCGAACTATTCATTGTAGAGGGTGACTCTGCGGGAGGATCTGCCAAACAAGGGCGTGACCGTAAATTCCAAGCAATTCTGCCTCAACGTGGTAAAATTTTAAATGTGGAACGTGTTCGCTTTGACCGTATGTTACAAAACCAAGAAATTGGTACATTGGTAACAGCTTTAGGTACAGGTATTGGCAAGGACGACTTTAACCTAGAAAAACTACGTTACCATAAGATTGTTATTATGACCGATGCCGACGTCGATGGTTCACACATTCGTACGTTGCTTTTAACATTCTTCTACCGTCATATGCCGAAGATTGTTGAAGAAGGGCACCTTTATATTGCTCAACCACCATTATACCGTGTTGCAAAAGGTAAATCTGTTAGCTACTTGAAGGATCAGCCAGCCTTAGATTCATACCTTGCAACAGAGGGAACTGATGGTGTTGTGCTAAACCTAGAAAATGGCGAATCTCGTTCAGGTGTAGATTTAATGGAAACATTTAAACGTGCTAAGCACGCAACTGACCTTGCACGTTCTGCCGAACACAAAGTTCCAACTTTCATTCTTTGGGCAATGGTTAAAAACGACATTACCGAGAATGCATTAATGAGCGAAAGCGAAGCATCAACAACTGCTTCAACACTTCAAACATGGATGAACAGCTTTGAAGAAGAACACGAACAGTGGACAATTGAAACAGAATCTACAGGTTCTGGTGAATACCGCCTTGTGTTCAACCGTAAAAAAGAAGGTCTCATTGAAAACTACATCGTTGAGAGTGAAAGTTTGCAAATTCCAGCAATTCGCTCCGTTTTAAACATGAAAGACCTGAAAGAACTTGTTGGCCAAGCACAGCTTGTATTCAAGTCTACTGAAAAGCGTATATCAACACCCGCTGATATGGCAGAAGCTGTATTAACATCTGGCCGCCAAGGTTTATCAATCCAGCGCTACAAGGGTCTTGGTGAAATGAACCCTGACCAACTTTGGGAAACAACATTGGACCCAGACAACCGTAACTTGTTACAAGTTGGGATTGAAGATGCTATGAAGGCTGATGAAATTTTTGCAACGCTGATGGGTGATATTGTGGAGCCACGCCGTGACTTCATTCAAGAAAACGCACTAAACGTTCAAAACATTGATATTTAACTTTTTAGTTAACAATAAAAAAGAGGGCTTAATAGCCCTCTTTTTTTCGATCAATCAGTTTGGCTTTTTATAATTTTTACCCTGAATAATACGCTTGCAATGCTCTTTATGGCTAATTAAGTCGTAAACTTTGCCACAATTTAAACATTCCAATTTGTTTTCTTTTGGACGAATATCAAAATAATTAAAACCTTCAGCGTGACAATTTTTACAGTATGGACGTGGAGCTTGCATAAACCCTCCGCTATTAAACCATTTAGTTAATTAACTTGTTATGTATAGACTGTGCCTTTATAATAAGTTCAATCCTTTCATTAAAATGCGGGTGTGTATCAAAGCTTATACCTAAAATAATACGACGCACAGCGTCTGGATCATCCAAATAGTCTTTATAAGCCAGCCGTAAAAGGCTTGTCATACCATCACCGCAACCTGTGAGCTTAACGCATGCAATATCTGCCAAAAACTCAGTTTGCCTTTGCATATAAAGGTTTAAATAAACAGCTATAAAGTTATAACCTAAAAACAACACCAAAAATAGTAAAGCATATGGCACTTGTAGTTGTGAAAAATTTAACAAAGCCGCATGCACCAGTGCACCAGAAAGCGCCCAATCAAATATTTTAGATATTTTGGTTAATCGCTGAATATCTTTATTTTTAATATGCCCTAATTCATGGCCCACAACCGCATAAATCATATCATTCGGCAGCATAAAAAAAGCATGATTTACAACAAAAATATGATGCGTTTTAGATGTGGTTACACCTGCGTAAACCCCTTCTGTACCAATTGTAGGCACATAAAGCATTAAGAAGGGCCTTTGAATACTATTTTTTTGAGCATAAAATTCTATAATTTCCTGAACAAAAGCAGCTTTTTCAAACATACTTATTGTCTGGATATGCTTAAACAAAAGGCTGTCAGGTGTCTCAATATCAATTAATGTTTTAGAGAAGATTTTCATATATGCAAAAATCATCACAAAGCCCAATGTAATGATATTTAAACCATGTAAACTATAACAATACCGGGTGTTATAACAATAAAAACCGCTAAAAAACTTAAAAGATAAGTTACATAAGCCATGCGTTTTTTATAAGGATATTCAAGTTTATGAAAGGCAGTATCCATAAAGATACCTCCTAAAAAAGTAATATAAAGTAAAAAGATTTAGATATTTTTTATGATATTAAAGAATAAAAATGTATACATCAAATAATGCGTTGTTATTTCTTAAAAGATTCTTTTAAAAGACGCACACGCTCATCCACATTTAAAGCCTGTAAATCATTTTGGTTACGCTGTTCAGCAAGTGCTTTTTTCAAGTTTTGCTTTACTTTATTTTCCAGCCCTTTTTCCTGAATAATTCGGCTTAATTTATGCATTAAATCGCTCAAGTTTAGTCTCCTTTTGAAGTATATTCTCTTATAAGATTAAACATTAATTAGAAATAGACTTTTATTATCTCCTTGTATGAAAAACATATTTTGTATAAATTCATCTTATGGTTGCTGAAACACACACAATTGCACTTTCTGGTATTAATGCACAAACAGTGCAAATTCAGGTTCAAATCGCCTCTGGTTTGGCCAGCTTTCATGTGGTTGGTTTACCCGATGGTGCAGTAAAAGAATCTCGTGAACGTATTCGAGGCGCTTTTCATGCACTTGGCATTGCTTTGCCAGCCAAACGCATTACCGTTAGCCTTTCCCCTGCCGATATATATAAAGAAGGAAACCACTTTGATTTACCAATCGCAGCAGGTTTACTAGTCGCCCTGAAAGTTCTGAACCAAACACATGTTGAAAAATCACTCTTTATGGGAGAATTAGGTCTAGATGGCTCTATTCGCCCTGTTATTGGTGCACTGCCAGCTGCCATCCACGCAAAAACAAAAGAAATTGAAAACATTTTCTTACCTCATGAAAATGCCAATGAAGCCTCATGGGTGGAAGGCTTAAATATTTACCCTGTAAGCCAACTCAAAGAATTAATTACACATTTAAAAGGTGAGACAACAATAAATAGTATACAAACACCTAAAATATCAACGAGAGCCACTGAAAAAAGCATAGACTTTAAAGACGTAAGAGGGCAAGAATTCGCCAAACGTGCCGCAGAAATTGCAGCTGCAGGTGGGCACAATATGCTGATGTGTGGCACACCTGGCAGTGGTAAAAGCATGATCGCTAAACGCATTCCAACCATTTTACCAGATCTTTCATCTGAAGATATATTAAACGTATCCATGATTCACTCCATTGCAGGTTTATTACCCAACCAAGGCATTGTACAAGACAAACCCTTCCGTGAACCGCACCACACTGCTTCTGCTGTTGCATTGTGTGGTGGCGGTATTAAAGCGAAACCGGGTGAAATGTCCCTTGCCCATGGAGGTGTTTTATTTTTAGACGAACTCCCAGAGTTTCCAAGACAAGTTTTAGAAACGCTAAGGCAACCGCTAGAAACAGGGTCAATTACGGTGTCACGTGCCAATCACCATGTGACTTATCCAGCAAAATTTCAACTTATTGCGGCCATGAACCCCTCACCTTGTGGATATTTAGGGCACCCAAGTATTCCATGCACAAGCACACCCAAACAAATTCAAAATTACAGAAGCAAACTTTCTGGCCCACTTCTAGACCGAATAGACTTACATGTGGACGTGGCACCCGTTTCCATAAGCGATATGCACCTACCACCAGCCAAAGAAACCAGTGAAGACATAAAAAAACGTGTACAAAAAGCTTATGAAATACAGCAAAATCGCTATAAAAATAGCGCCATTCAAAAAAATTGTGAATTATATGGCGCATTGTTAGATGAATATTGCCCGCTCGATAAAACCTGCATACAACTCATGCAAAAAGCATCTGAAAAATATGCCATGAGTGCGCGTGGTTACCACCGCATATTACGTGTAGCACGCACCATTGCCGACCTTGCAGGTGAGGACTCTATTCAAACACACCATATTGGTGAGGCATTAATGTATCGTTATATACCTTACACTTCTTAAACTTACTTATATTTTCATATACTTATTTGAAATAAAACCATATTATTCCTATATTTTAAATGTAGTTTGTTATTTGACTAGGGGTTTTTAATATTTATGTATAATATGAAAAATAAGTCTGTTATGTTTTATATTTTGCTTAACAAGTGCCTTTGCAAGTGCGCAAATTAACAGCTTAGAATCAGAATTAACAATTTCTGTCGACAGTACTGAAAGAATGCGTATTACCAACACTGGTAACATTGGCATTCAAAAAACAACTCCACAAGCACCACTTGATGTGGTGGGGGAAGTTATTATCGGCTCTTCAACGGGTTTAACTTGTGACAGTAACCGTGCAGGAGGATTGCGTTATAATTCAGCAAATTCTTGCATTGAATTTTGTGACAGCACAACGTGGACCTGTATAACACCTTCAACCTGCCCCGACACAACACCCGATGCTTTTAGCATTCCGGATGTCAGCGGTGTTTCAATATCCACCGTTACAGAATCTTCAATTGTACAAATTACAGGGCTTGGGTGTGCTGTAAATATACAAGCTTATGGCGAAGGTTCACCACAAATTAAAGTTTGTTCAGATAGCGGGTGTTCAACCATTGTTCAAGACTGGACATCCGGCGCAACATCTATCAGTTCAGGGCAATACATTCAAGTTCGTGCGACTTAAAGCGCTACAGGCGGTGATAGATACACTATAAATATAAACATTGGCGCTACAACTGCCGTATGGAATTTAACACCTATTGGTGATTGCTCCGCCGACCCTATATACGGAACCGTTTGTACAGACGGCACTGTTTACATTGGTTTAAGCGGTGGGACTGCTACTAAAATGTATACTACAAGATGTGATCATGGCAAGAGCTGGGATGGTACAACATGCATTGGTGCAGCAACAACAACATCTTTCAATAACGGATCTACAAATTATACAGAATCTACACCAAGTGCAATGGAACCAGGCGTTTCTGGTTCAAATGGTGTAAGCAATACAACGGATATGATTAATGCAACATCGCACCTTGCTTATCCATATCAAGCAGCAGAAACATGTAATAACCTAACAATTCATGGTCATTCAGATTGGTATTTACCGGCTCAATCAGAATTGAGGAGTGTTTTTTCAGATTCAAGCAACTTGTCAGGGACACCAAGTGGAAGATACTGGTCATCATCAAATTACTTATTTAGCAGCGGTGCATATGATGAGAGAGCTTATTTTGTAGATGCAGGAACAAATGAACTCGGCTATCAAGCGGAAAATCTAACATACAAAATTCGTTGTGTTAGACACGATTAATAAAATATATTCACCAACCTCTTAACTTGGCAAAAGCTATGGTTTTTGGCATAATGCGTTCATGAAAAAAACAATACAAAATTTATTACTCACAAGCCTGTTACTCACTACTTCACATGCTATAGCGCAAGAAGTGGATGAAATGGATATTATGTACGGCAGCATTCGTAAAAGCGAAGCCAATGTGCGCAGTGGCCCTGGAACGCAATACCCCATTCTTTGGATTTACAAAAAATTTGGCTACCCTGTTGAAATTATCCGAAAATATCAATCATGGTATCAAGTACGGGACATTGAAGGTGAAATGGGTTGGGTATATAAAAGCCTTATTTCAAAACGCCGTACAACACTGGTGGGAGAGGGTAAACCACTAGTAATGTACAAACAACCCGACGCAACAGAGCCTCTTATTAAGTTTGCCCCTGGTGTTATCTTAGCAGTAGACCACTGCACCCCGCATTTATGTAAAATTGTATATGGAAACTTAAGTGGCTGGGTGGTTAAAAAGCGTTTAGAGATGGGAGTATATTAAACCAAATGTTTAAACAAAATGAAAAAATTATACTTGCATCACAATCGGACAGCCGCAAAAAAGTATTAGATATGGCAAAAATTCAATATGATTTGCCTAAAAACCTTCACTCAGATGAAGACGAAGAAACATTTAAACATTCGGTTGAACATCTTAAAATGGAAGAATACATACAAAAAATTTCTAATTTTAAGGCTCTCGAAGTTAGCAAACTTAACCCAAATATAACCGTCCTTTCGGGTGATCAAGCATGTGTTTTAAATGGTGAAGAGATTCGAAAACCGTACACCACAACCGAAGCAATTGCTCAGCTTACAAGCTTTGCCGGCAAAACATTTGAACTCATCACATCACTTTCACTTTGTAAAAACGGCCGTGTTATTTGGGAATATCAAACAACGGCAAGCGTTACACTTAGAAAGTTTAGCATGCGCGATGCTGAAAATTATGTAAACATAGAAGAAACCGCTGAAGATGGTGATTCAGTTGTGGGTGTTGCTGGTGCTTGTCGTATTGAAAGCCCATACGGTATGCATATGATTAAACATGTGTCGGGCGACGCTTATACCATTATGGGCCTACCTATTCATGCATTAGTTGATGAGCTTTATAAACAAAAAATAATAATTTAACCATAAGGTTTAATAATGTTAATAGCAGGACTTACAGGCCCAATTGCCAGCGGTAAAAGCACTGTGGAAAAATTCATTCAAGAACAAGGCATTCCAGTATTAGATGCAGATAAAGTCGTTTATAAGCTTTACCAAAAAGGTAGCCCTATCGTTCAAAACCTCTCACATTTGTGCGGTCAGTCCATCACAGATATACACGGAAATGTTGATCGAACCAAACTATCCGAACTTGTGTGCAAAGATAGCCATTTACTAAAAAATATTGAAGAAATTGTTCACCCAGCTGTGAGAAGAAGCATTTATCATTGGCTACAAGCCGAATATGAAAAAAAATCCACTATCGTAGTTTTAAGTATCCCCTTAATGTTTGATGCAGGCTTTCATGAATTATGCGATACCGTTATTTGCTGTATAGCAGATGACAAAATACGCAAACAACGTTTTATGGAAAGACCAAACACTACAAATTCTAAATGGGAAATCATTAACAGCAAACAGCTTTCATCAAAGCAGTATGCTGAAAAATCTGACTTTATCATTTATACAGATACTGAACTTGAATTAACAAATAAAGAAACCCTAAGCATCATTGAGAAAGTTCAATGCATTAAACCTGCCGCCTACCTTAAATGGTTGAAGTTATACTTATAAAAAAAAGGCTCATGAAGAGCCTTATATAAATATCGAACAAATAAGCATAGCACTAATAACTGAATAAAATTTCAGTTGCTGACCTTCTGGAAATCTAAATATATTGACCGTTTTCCAGCGGAATGACTCTAATATAAATAAAGTCGCAAAAACAATAACAGCTGAAACCGGCTCCACAAGCATCATTATAACAGTAAACACCACAATAGCAGCAATAGAGAAAGCCTCAACCTTAAGAGAATCTAACATAAAAGGTACCATAAATAGAAAAGTTACTAATTATATATACATTGTGTATTCTTTTATCAACTACTTACCAATACAAAAACTGCTAAACACCAAATCTAAAACATCTTCTGTATCCGTCTTACCAGTCACCTGACCAATAGAATGGGCTGCATCACGCAAATCTTGTGCTAACAATTCACTTAATGAAAAGCTATTAACCTCTTCAAATAAACCATGACCACGGTTTAAATGTTTACATGTATCTAAAATAGACTGCCTGTGTCTTTCTCGTGAAATGCGCGCACCTGTTTGGGCTTTCCCAAACAACTTACCAATCATATTTGCAAGCAATTCTAAAATAGAAGATAAACTATTGTTCTGTGTTAAATTTAAATGAAGGTATTTAAATTCCTTATTTTTATATTTAACCATTTGGTTGTCTATAGATAATTCAACCGTGTTGTTAAATATATTAAATTCTACCAATTGGTTAAATTTATCTGCCCTACTAAATACAATACACCCCCTATCTGATTTTAGAAGGTTAATAAGTTGTAGGTCTTCTTGGCTAAAATCTGCTGGATCAATCACTAAAATTGAAAAATCAGCTTCATCTGCCTTTTTCTTGGCACGGCCAACACCCTCTTTTTCAATCACATCGTCTGTATCGCGAATACCGGCTGTATCTGATAAAATAACAGGGTAACCTTTAATATTTAAATGGCTATCTATTACATCTCTTGTTGTACCTGCAATCTCACTAACAATGGCTGTTTCTTTACCAGTTAACAAATTAGTTAAACTTGATTTACCAGCGTTCGGTTTACCTAAAATGGCAACTTTAAATCCATCTCTTAAGCGTTCGCCTGCATTTGTTTCAATAGCTTCTTGTAAATCATTTACGAGTAATTTAATTTTTTCTTGAATACCTGCTGCTTGTAATACATCCAATTCCTCATCAGGAAAGTCAATAGCCGCTTCTGTGTGCGCCAATAGATGCATAATACGCTCACGCCAGCTTTCAAACTTTACAGCCAACTCCCCTTGGACATGGCTTAAAGCCTGACGACGTTGCTCTTCAGTTTCTGCAGCAACCAGGTCAGCAATACCTTCTGCTGCAGTTAAATCTAACTTGTCATTCATAAAGGCACGACGTGTAAATTCACCAGGTTCTGCATGACGGCAATTCTCAAGAGATTTTAATTCGCATAATATACTGTCAATAACAGCCAAGCCCCCATGGCAATTAATTTCAACAACATCCTCACCTGTAAAGCTATTTGGCCCCTTAAAATAAACAACCATCACCTCATCTAAAACCATACCATTCGACCCTTTTAAAGTGCCATAGTACATATAACGGTGTTTGATTATTTCTTTAGAAAAGAGTTTTTGTACATGGTTTAAGGCTTTTGACCCAGAAACACGAATAACACCAACACCTGCAGCTAAAGGCGCACTTGCTAATGCAACAATTGTATCATTCTTAAAAAGAGACATTTTATATATAAAACCTTGTCATTCAAATTTCCCACACTATATTACGTTTATGCCAGAATTGCCAGAAGTTGAAACAGTTAAGAATGGGCTAACCCCCACACTTTTAGATCAATCCATAAAATCTATGGATATTTATCGCTATGACTTAAGAATAACTGCCCCAAAAAACACGAAGCAACTGCTAGAAGGTGCTACTATAATTGCATTAGATAGAAGGTCTAAATATTTATACATACACTTATCAAACAAATATACGCTTATTGTTCACTTAGGTATGAGTGGAACACTTACAATCCAGGAAATTGGAACACAAGTGCGTAAACACGACCATTTCATATTAAAAACAGAACATAAACAAATTCACTTTAATGACCCAAGGCGTTTTGGTTTTTTTGATGTACAAAAAACAGAAGACATTCCAAATCTTAAATATATTTCAAATTTAGGCATAGAACCTTTAAGTGATAAATTTACAGCTGAAACACTTCATTATATTATGCGAAATAAAAATAAACCTGTTAAGAATTTAATTATGGATAATAAATATATTGTAGGTGTTGGAAATATATATGCATGTGAAAGTTTGTTTTATGCTGGTATTTACCCTTTTATGCCTGCCAAGTGCGTTAATCATTCCGCCATTTTCGCCTTACACCAAGCCATTATAAATACACTCAAAAATGCAATAAAATCAGGGGGATCATCCCTTAAAGACCATAAACAAGCAGATGGAAAACTTGGTTATTTTCAGCACAATTTCCAAGTTTACGGCCGTAAAGAAGGGCCTTGTTTCAAATGTAATAACAAAATTGTTAGTGAAAAAAGGTCTGGCCGAACAACTTTCTACTGTCCTAACTGTCAAAAAATGTGATTTTTTTATCCTTTTTAAATATATCAACTTTATCTTTTTTTTATCTC